>JBBRGO010000076.1:0-12371 GCA_038224055.1 Actinomycetales bacterium | reverse complement strand
CCCAGCTGGGGCGTCGACATGATTGCTGCCCGGTTCAGCCGAGGCATCAGGCTGGAGGAGCCCGTTTTTTGCGACGCCCTCGGCGGGTTCCGCGACCCCAACAACGTGCGCCGAGACCTGCGGCGAGCACGTGCTCCCCGGGGGACCGAGGCCCGTCAGGCCCTCGGCGCGTCGCTGGCCGCCGCCAGAAGGGCCGCTGGTAAGTCACGCCGGGAGGTCGCGGAGGCCCTCGCCTGGCCGCGGACGCGGGTGCAGCTCGTCGAGACGGGCCGGGTGCGGGTGGGGCCGCAGGATGTCACCGACATGGCCGACCTCTACCTCGTCACCACGGCCGTCCGGAGAAAGCTGATGCTCCTGGCTCGAGAGGCGTCCGAGCCGACCGATGCCGATGCCCTGGCATGGATCACGTCCCACACCTTCCGAAAGACCAACGCAACACTTCTGGACGACGCAGGTTTGTCCGCGCGGCAGATCGCCGACCAGCTCGGCCATGCCCGCCCGTCGCTGACAATGGACGTCTACATGGGCCGGGGCGACACCACCCGCGCTGCCGCTGCGGCGCTGGAACAGGCGCTGCCGACCGGCGCCTCAGATCCAAAGACGGACGGTTTCCCGGACGCAACAAGAGCCCGGCCCAACGGGCCGGGCTCTTGACCTGCATGTTTGGTGCGCCGCCAGGGACTTGAACCCCGAACCCAGTGATTAAGAGTCACTTGCTCTGCCAATTGAGCTAGCGGCGCAACGAGGAGAAACGTTAGCAGGGCCGCGGGTCACGGCAAAATCGGTTGGGGCGACTCGCCCGGCGCGCCTTCGCGTGCCTCCCGGCGTCGTCCGCGGACGAGCAGCAGCACCCCTCCGAGCATGAAGACGAGGTAGGCGACGAGGCCGCCGACGTGCTCCCCGTCAACGGCCTGGGTCGTCGTCCCCTGGGGGGTCTTCGTCACCGGGATCGGGTCGCCGGAGGAGTCGAGCGACGGCGTCGCCGGGGCGGGCGTCGGCGACGGGTCCGTCGCCTGCAGGACCACCGGGACGGCCTGGCGCGGTCCCCCGGCGCCCGCGGAGAGGGGCGCGGCGCTCGCGGCGACGAGCGAGAGCGCGAGGCTGATCACGATGACGCCGATGACGACGCCGACCATGATCCGCTGGACCTTCTTGTTCCCGAGCAGCACCCCGACATTGTCACCCATCGAGGCCGCGGATCTGGCCAGGCTCACCTCTCGTCGATCATGACCTCGATCCGGTAGTCCTGCGCGCGGTAGCAGTGGTCGCCGTACTCGACCGGCTTGCCGACCGCGTCGAAGGCGCTGCGGGTCATCGTGAGCACCGGCTGCGAGGGTCGCAGGTCGAGGTGGCGGCGTTCCTCGGCGGACGGGGGACGCGCCCCGATGCTCTGGTGGGCGACGACGGGATGCCCGCCCCGGTCCCGCAGCAGCGCGTAGAGGCCGTTGCGCTCGAGCTGCTCCACGGTCAGGTCCGCATAGTCGGGCGGCAGCCAGTTGCGCATCACCGCCAGCGGGCGACCGCCGTCGGTGCGAAGCCGGACGACGGCGAGCAGTGGTGTGTCGACCGCGAGTCCCATCGCCGTGGCGGCGACCTGGTGGACGACCCGGTCGTGCGACAGCACGTGCGTCCCCGGCTTTCCGGCACCAACGCGTTCGAGGTCGTCGTAGAGGCTGGTCAGCTCCGCCTTGCGGTGGATGCGCCGGTTCGCGACGGTCGTGCCCAGCCCGCGACGACGGAAAAGCAACCCCTGGGAGACCAGCTCCTGGATCGCGCGTCGCACGGTGGGCCGCGACAGGTGCAGGCGTGCGCCCATCGCGATCTCGTTCTCGAACGGGTCGCCGGGCTGGAGGGTCCCATCGGCGATGGCTTCGGAGAGGGCCCGGGCGAGCTGGTGGTAGAGCGGCACCGGTGACGACCGGTCAATCCGCACGTCGACGAGCTGGGCCATGCGCGAGACCCTACTCCAGCCACGTGGACCTGACCCGAATATGTCCTGACATACCCTTGACATGGGACGGCGACGCGTTCACGATCGGTGTCGACGGGGCGGCGCTCGGCCGCGCCCGCCTGAGCCGCGACATCGTGGCCACCGCCACCACCAGCACGGAGAGACTCATGCGGATCGGACTGGCCGGGGTAGGACGCATCGGCGCCTTCCATGCGTCGACGCTGGCGGGCCTCAACGCGGTCGACGAGCTCGTCGTCGCCGATGTCGACGCGGACTCCGCCCGACGCGTGGCGGGCGAGCTCGGGGTGGGCTGGGCACCCGACGTGGAGTCGCTGCTCGGCGCCGGGCTCGACGGGCTCGTGATCGCCACGGCCACCTCTGCCCACGCCGGGCTGCTGCGACGGGGAGTCGAGCTCGGCCTGCCGACCTTCTGCGAGAAGCCGGTGGCGGCCACGCTGGCCGAGACGGTCGAGCTCGCCGAGCTCGTCGCGGCGTCATCCACCCCGGTCCAGATCGGGTTCCAGCGCCGCTTCGACCGCGGCTACCGCCGCGCCGCCCGGGCCGTCGCCGAGGGTGAGCTTGGCTTCGTCCACACCCTGCGGGCCAACACGCACGACCAGTCGCCGCCCCACGCCGGCTACATCCCCACCTCGGGCGGCATCTTCCGAGACTGCAACGTCCACGACTTCGATGCCATCCGCTTCGTCACCGGCCGGGAGGTCGTGACCGTCTACGCGACGGGGTCCAACAAGGGCGAGCCCTTCTTCGCCGAGGCGGGCGACGTCGACACCGCGGCGTCCGTTCTCACCCTCGACGACGGCACGCTCGCCCTCGTCTCGGCGACCCGCTACAACGGCGGGGGTCACGACGTGCGCCTCGAGGTCCTGGGCAGTGAGGGCGCCCTCGGCGTCGGTCTCGACGACACCCTCGCCCTGCGATCGGCGGAGGACGGCGTCGACTTCCCGCCGGGGCCTGCCCACGCGTCGTTCATGCAGCGCTTCCGCGCTGCCTACGAGGCCGAGCTGACCGCGTTCACCGAGGTCGTGGCAGGGTCCCGTCCGTCGCCCTGCACCGTCGATGACGCACTGCAGGCGTTCCGCATCGCCGAGGCCTGCGAACGCTCCCGCCACGATGGGCGTGCCGTGCGCCTGGAGGAGATCAGCAACCGATGACCGTCGTCACTCCACGCTCGGATGCCTCGCCCCATGACGTCCCCTCGATCGAGGACCGCGTCGCGGGCGCCCCCATCTCGTGGGGGGCCTGCGAGGTCCCCGGCTGGGGTTGGCAGCTGGACCCCGACACGGTTCTCACCGAGATGGCGGAGATCGGCCTGGCGGCAACGGAGTTCGGCCCTGACGGCTTCCTGCCCGACGCGCCCTCCGAGAAGGCGTCGACGCTCGCCTCCCACGGGCTGCGCGCCGTGGGCCAGTTCGTTCCCCTCGTGCTCCACGATCCGGACCACGACCCACTTCCCGACGTCGAGGCAGCCCTTGGTGGGCTCGTCGAGGCGGGGGCCTCGACGGTCGTGCTCGCCGCGTCGGCGGGGACCGACGGCTACGACGACCGGCCGCTCCTCGACGCAGCCGGCTGGTCGACCCTGCTGGCCAACCTCGACCGGATCGACGATGCGGTGCGAGCCCGCGGTCTCACTGCCACGCTCCACCCCCACGTCGGCACGATGGTCGAGAGCGGTGACGAGGCGGAGCGGGTCCTCGACGGGTCCCACGTCGGACTCTGTCTCGACACCGGTCACCTGCTCATCGGTGGGGGAGACCCGGTGGCCCTCGCAGTCGCCCGCCCCGACCGGGTCGCGCACGTCCACCTCAAGGACGTCCGTCTCGACTGGGCGCGACGCGTGCAGGCTGGAGAGGTCACCTACACCGCGGCCGTGGCCGAGGGCATGTACGTCCCGCTCGGCGAGGGGGACGTCGACGTCGCCGCCATCGTCACCGCCCTGGAAGACGCGGGGTATGCCGGTTGGTACGTCCTCGAGCAGGACACCGTCCTGGCCGCGCGGCCCACCGACGAGGACGGGCCGGCGCGAGACGTCAGGACGAGTCTCGCGCTGCTCCGAGACCTCTCGCGCGCGAGGTCAACGAGGCAGATGCCATGAACAGCGCGGTCCCGCAAACATACCCAGCGGCATACGACGTGATCGCCATGGGACGCACGGGAGTCGACATCTACCCGCTGCAGCACGGGGTCGGTCTCGAGAAGGTCCGCACCTTCGAGAAGTTCCTCGGCGGCAGCGCCACCAACGTCGCCGTCGCCGCGGCGCGCCACGGACGAGCCACAGCGCTCATCACCCGGACGGGACGGGACGCCTTCGGCCGCTACGTCCACGAGGCTTTGCGCGGCTTCGGGGTCGACGATACCTTCGTCTCGGCAGTCGACGGGCCACCCACGCCGGTCACCTTCTGCGAGGTCTTCCCTCCCGACGACTTCCCGCTGTGGTTCTACCGCTACCCCAAGGCCCCCGACCTCATGATCGAGGCCGACGAGCTGCCGCTCGCGGCCATCGAGACCGCGGCCGTCTACTGGTCCACGGTGACCGGGCTGTCCCAGGAGCCCAGCCGAGGCGCGCACTTCCGCGCCTGGGAGGCGCGGGGGCGCCGCGCGCACACCGTCCTCGACCTCGACTACCGGCCGATGTTCTGGCTGAGCGCTGCCGAGGCCGGCGAGCAGGTGGGCAGGGCTCTCGAGCACGTCACCGTCGCGGTCGGCAACCGGGAGGAATGCGAGGTGGCCGTGGGAGAGGCCGATCCCCATCGCGCCGCCGACGCACTACTCGACCGCGGTGTCGAGCTCGCGGTGGTGAAGCAGGGTCCCAGAGGTGTGCTCGCTGCCACCCGGGACGAACGCGTCGAGGTCGCGGCCTTCCCGGTCGAGGTCGTCAACGGGCTCGGGGCGGGTGACGCCTTCGGCGGGGCTCTGTGCCACGGCCTCATCGAGGAGTGGTCGTTGCGCCGCACGCTGGAGTTCGCCAACGTCGCGGGGGCCCTGGTCGCCGGCCGGTTGGAGTGCTCGACGGCGATGCCGACGACCGCAGAGGTGCAGGAGCGACTCGCCGACGCCGTCTCCTTCCCCGACCGCGAGGAGTCGCGATGACCCCGCGCCGACCGCTGCGAGCGGTCGCGCTGGCCGACCTCACGGAGACGAGGGTGCGCGAGCCGGAGCGGATCGCGCAGGGGTGGGCCGCCCGGGGCCGGAGACCCCTCGTCGGTGCGGACGGCCGGCTGCTGCTCGTCGCGGCCGACCACCCGGCCCGGGGATCCCTCGGGGTCCGCGGCGACCCCGCAGCGATGGCCAGCCGGTCCGACCTGCTCGGCCGCCTCGTCACAGCGCTCTCGCGCCCCGGCGTCGACGGAGTGCTCGGGACCCCGGACGTGCTCGACGACCTCCTCCTCCTCGGCGCGCTCGAGGGCAAGGTCGCCGTCGGTTCGATGAACCGTGGCGGCCTCCAGGGTGCGAGCTTCGAGCTCGACGACCGCTTCACCGCGTACACGCCGGGTGAGATCGGGGCGCGCGGCCTCGACGGGGGCAAGATGCTCACCCGGATCTGCCTCGACGACCCCGGCACCGTGGCCACGCTCGAGGCGAGCGCAGCGGCGGTCACCGAGCTGGCCGAGCAGCGGGTCATGGCGATGGTCGAGCCCTTCCTCTCAACGTCCGGGGGCGGCCGGGTCGTCAACCGACTGGACCCGGACGGGGTCATCGCCTCGATCCACATCGCCTCGGGTCTCGGGGCCTCGAGCGCCCACACGTGGCTCAAGCTGCCGGTCGTCGAGGACCTGGCGCGAGTCATGGATGCGACGACGCTGCCCACGTTGCTGCTCGGTGGGGACCCCACGGGCGACCCGCACGACACGTATGCGGCCTGGGGTCGAGCCCTCGAGCTGTCGGCGGTTCGGGGTCTCGTCGTCGGCCGTGCCCTGCTCTACCCGCCTGACGGCGAGGTCGCCGATGTCGTCGACATCGCGGCTGGTCTGGTCCACGGCGGCGCGGTCGACGCATGAACGACAACGACCGCTGGGTCCGGCCGCTCGGCAGCGCCGGCACGGCAGAGTGGTCCGTCGCGATCGACGAGTCCACGGCTGGCTGGTCACACACTCGTCTGCTCGTCGCCGACCTCGCCGACGGGCAGAGTCGCACGGTCGTCGGCAGCGACTGGGAGCACGTCGTCGTGCCGCTCTCGGGGCGTGTCACCGTCCGGGCGGTCGACACCGACGGCGCGGCGCACACGACCCCGCTGACGGGCCGCGAGTGCGTCTTCTCGGGGCCGACCGACGTCGCCTACCTGTCACGCGACTGCGAGCTGACGGTCACGGCGGAGAACGGCCCGGCCCGCGTCGCGGTGTGCGGTGCCCGCGCGCGCAGTCGGACCACGCCGCCGCTGCGTCGTGTGGACGCCGCTGAGGTGCCCGTCGAGCTGCGCGGGGCGGGCTCCGCCTCGCGGGAGGTCCGCAACTTCGGTGTCCCGGGCGTCCTCGAGGCCGACTCGATCATCGCGTGCGAGGTCGTGACCCCCGCGGGCAACTGGAGCTCCTACCCGCCCCACAAGCACGACGAGGAGCGCCCGGGGCTCGAGACCGAGCTCGAGGAGATCTACTACTTCGAGGTCCAGCCAACCGAGCGAAGCGAGCTTGGCTGGACCTCAGGGGAGGAGTCCGCCGAGGGCGGTCCTCGCGGTGCGGCGCCCATCGAGCGAAGCGAGCTTGGCTGGACCTCAGGGGAGCAGTCCGCCGAGGGCGGTGCGGCGCCCACCGATCGCAGTGGGCGCGGTGCCGGCCGTCAGGGTCTCGGCTACCAGCGGGTCTACGGCACCGATGAGCGGCCGATCGACGTGCTCGCCGAGGTCCGCTCCGGTGACGTCGTGCTCGTCCCCCATGGTTGGCACGGACCGGCGATGGCGGCACCGGGCTACGACCTCTACTACCTCAACGTCATGGCGGGCCCCGGGCCGGAGCGGGCCTGGCTCATCTGCGACGATCCCGAGCACGGCTGGGTCCGCGAGACCTGGCCGGCCCAGCCCATGGATCCCCGACTGCCCCTGGGAGGCGCCCGATGACAGGCCCGATCGAGACCGTCCGCCTCACCGTCGCCCAGGCCGTGGTGCGCTTCCTGGCCCACCAGTGGACCGAGCGGGACGGGGAGCGACGTCGGCTCTTCGCCGGTTGCCTCGGCATCTTCGGCCACGGCAACGTCGCCGGCATCGGCCAGGCGCTCCTGGAGAACGAGCTCGGAGCGGGTGGCGACGAACGGTTGCGCTACGTCCTCGCTCGCAACGAGCAGGCCATGGTCCACACGGCGGTCGCCTACGCCCGACAGCGGGACCGTCTCGAGACGTGGGCGTGCACCGCCTCGGTCGGGCCCGGCTCGACGAACATGCTCACCGGCGCAGCCCTCGCGACGGTCAACCGGATCCCGGTCCTGCTCCTGCCCTCCGGGACCTTCGCGACGAGAGCCTCCTCACCGGTTCTCCAGGAGCTCGAGGTGCCCTCGGCCGGTGACGTCACCGTCAACGACGCGTTCCGGCCGCTGTCGCGCTTCTTCGACCGGGTGAGCCGGCCGGAGCAGCTGCCGTCGGCCCTGCTGGGGGCGATGCGGGTGCTCACCGACCCGGCCGAGACTGGGGCCGCGACGATCGTGCTGCCGCAGGACGTGCAGGCCGAGGCCTTCGACTGGCCGGTTGAGCTGTTCGCTCCGCGGGTGTGGCGGATCGCCCGCCCCGTGCCGGAAGCCGTGGACGTCGCGGAGGCTGCTGCGCTCATCCGGTCGGCGAAGCGTCCCCTCGTCGTCGCTGGTGGTGGCGTGCACTACTCCGGGGCGGAGGACGCCCTGCGGATCCTGAGCGAGCAGACCGGTATGCCGGTGGGGGAGACGCAGGCGGGCAAGGGCTCGCTCCTGCACGGTGACCCACGGCTCATGGGGGCGATCGGCTCGACGGGCACGACCGCGGCCAATGCGATCGCGCGCGAGGCCGACGTCGTCATCGGGGTCGGTACGCGGTGGAGTGACTTCACCACGGCCTCACGGACTGCATTCCAGGACAGCGGGGTCCGTTTCATCAACGTCAATGTCGCACGATTCGACGCGGGCAAGCACTCCGGCATGCCGGTGGTCGCGGACGCCCGTGAGGCCCTCAGGGCGTTGGCGGTCGCCCTCGAGGGGTATGCCGTCGAGCCGGCTTACCGCGCGCGGCAGGCGAGCCTGTGGGCGACGTGGGACGAGGCCGTCGAGGCCGCCTTCCATCCCGACAGCACGGTGACCGCCCCCCTCGCGGACGGCCTGCTCACCCAGGGCCAGGTACTCGGAGCGGTCAACGAGCTCGCGGACCCGCGCGACGTCGTCCTCTGTGCGGCGGGCTCGATGCCGGGCGACCTGCACAAGCTCTGGCGTGTCCGGGAGCGCAAGGCCTACCACGTCGAGTACGGCTACTCCTGCATGGGCTACGAGATCCCCGCCTCGATCGGCATCCGGCTCGCGGACGCGTCGCGTGACGTCTTCGCGATGGTCGGCGACGGCGGTTACCTGATGATGCCCACCGAGCTCGTCACGGCCGTGCAGGAGCGGGCCAAGGTCATCGTCGTGCTCGTCCAGAACCACGGCTTCCACTCGATCGGCTCCTTGTCGGAGTCGCTGGGATCGCAGCGCTTCGGGACGCGTTACCGCTACCGGGGCGGGTCGACCGGGCGGCTCGACGGTGACGTGCTGCCCATCGACCTCGCAGCCAATGCGCGCTCGCTCGGGGCCCACGTCATCGAGGTGCACTCGGTCGAGGGCCTGCACGAGGCGATCAGGGCGGCCAAGGCTGCGCCCGACGAGGGCGGGCCCGTCGTCATCCACGTCGAGACCGACCCCACCGTCCAGTCTCCGGACAGCGGGTCGTGGTGGGACGTCCCGGTGGCGCAGGTCAGCGGGATCGAGAGCACCCGTGCCGCCCACGCCGACTACGTCGCACACAAGAGCGACCAGCGTCCACTGGCCTCTCCGTCGAGATCCGCTGAGCAAGAAGGGGACTGGGACGATGTCTGCTGAGTCGGCGTGACGGACCCGCTTGGGCCCTCGCGGGCGTACGGTGACGGACATGAGTGACGGGAACGACAAGATCATTGCGGAGTTCCGCGCCAACGGCGGCCGGGTCGGCGGCAACTTCGAAGGGGCGCCGCTGCTGCTCCTGCACAGCACCGGCGCGAAGTCGGGCGAGGAACGCGTCAGTCCGATGATGTACCAGGCGATCGGTGACGAGTGGGCCGTCTTCGCCTCGTACGCCGGCCTCGACGTCAACCCGGCCTGGTACCACAACCTCAGCGCCCACCCCGACGCCTCGATCGAGGTCGGCACCGAGACCGTCGAGGTCGCGGCGCGAGAGCTCTCGCCCGACGAACGCGAGCCGGTCTGGGCGGAGCAGAAGCGCCGCTACCCGGGGTTCGCCGACTACGAGCGGAAGACCGACCGGGTCATCCCCGTCCTGCTGCTCACCCGCCGCTGACCCGGCGGCTCGGTCCGCTCGCGGGCGATGCGTTTGCCCATGAATGGGATTCGCGAGATCGCGCGTGTATCAGCTTGCGGTGTATCAAGTGTGGGGCGGGTCCTACTGATGGGTGCGAGGGCAGGGGGTTCTCGCAGACAGGGGAAATGACATGCGCACCACATCGAAGATCGCAGCCGTGCTGGTCGCCGCCAGCACCGCAGTGCTGCCGATCGCCGCCGCCACGTCGGCTTCGGCTGCCACGAGCAGCGGCTGCACCGTCACGCCGTTGAAGCCCATCTTCGCGGGCTTCAACTCGTCGGGCGTCAAGCTCGTCAACTACCGGATCACCGTCTCGTGCTCGTCGAACCGGACGGTGTCCATCACGCAGAAGCGCTACGAGGAGGACGGCTGGCCGAACCCGGACGACTACCTCGGCACGACCAGCTTCTCCACGTCGGGGGTCCGGACGCTCAACAACGTCCGCACGCTCGTCAACACCGAGTCGGGCTACGAGGAGGTCTACCAGAAGGTCCAGTTCCGGGTCACGAGCGGCGGTGTCACCTCGCCGTGGACCAGCTGGCAGAAGAGCTCGGTGCTCTCGATCCTGGACTGACCGGGAGCACACCGCGGCGCGGACCAGGACGATCTCCTGGTCCGCGCGGGTGTGCGATGCAGGCGGCCCAGGCGGCCCAGGCGGCCCCGACGGCTCCCGCCGGGGGCCGGGGAGCTCGGCTCAGCGGGGAGTCGACCCCGCACGCCCCGGGTCATGGCCGACGGCGTCGGCCGCAGCGAGCAGCAGCAGCGCGGCCATCTCGCGGGGATGGGTCCAGAGGTTGTTGTGCGACCCGCCCAGGAGCGAGGTCCTCGTCGCTGGGGACCGCACCGCGGCCGCGGCCAGCTCGTCGAGCCACGAGGCCGGGGCGAACGCGTCGTGGCGGCCCGCGGTGACGGTGAAGGGCGCGGCCAGCGCCGCCACCCGGCGCTCGGGCGCGTCCCGCAGGCCCGACTGCAGCATCGCGGCGATCCCCAGGCGACCGCGCCACAGCTCGCGAGCGTGGAGCTGCTCGATGCGGTCGTCCCGGTAGGCGAACGGGGTGGCCGCGAGCAGCCGGGCGACCCGCCGCTGCGCCGGGGCGAAGGTCGGGCCGGCCAGGACGAGGGCCAGGCCGCGCCGGTCACCGAGCGCGAGCGCAGCCGTCAGCGCGGCCTGGGCGCCGGTGGAGTGTCCGAGCAGCACGACCGGGCGCGAGCCCGCCTCGGACTCGATCCAGCGCGCCGCGGCGAGACCGATGGCGTTGATGTCGGGCCGGGTCGCCCGAGGCAGGTCGGAGGCGAAGCCGGGTACGTCGAGCACGACGGCGTCGGGGCCCGACCTCGCCACCGCTGCCACGGTCGGCAGGGTGTAGTAGGGCAGGCCGAGGCCGGGGACGATGACGACGAGCGGGTGCTTGTCGCGGCTGGTTCCCGGGCTCGCGGCATACGCGTGGAGCGACCGGACCGCCCGCGTGCCGATGCGGGTCACCTTCTCGACGACGTCTGCCGTCACATCCTCGCCCCGCGCTCGCCCGGCCATGTCCCAGAGCCTGCCATCGCCGGCGAGTCCACCGGGGGGCGGGGTCGGATCCGCCGCCCGGGTGCGGGTCCCTCAGGCGCGGGAGCTGACCCAGGCGGGCAGCACCCCGCTGGCCAGCGCCGCCTCGCGCAGCGGGGTCGCCAGCTCGAGGACCCGAGCGCTGCCCCGCGGGCCGAGGTGGGCCCACCCCTCGAGGGCGAGTCGGTCGGTCTCCTTCTCGACACCCTTCCGGAAGGTGACCCCCTCGGCCGTGAGCCCCTCGGCGTCGACGAGACCTCTGTCGGTCAGTCGGACCGTTGCGGCGGTCCACTCCTCGTCCGTCCAGCCGCGCGTCTCGCGCAGGAAGGGCGTGTTGTGGGCGAAGTGGCCACCGAGGACGAGGGACTCGACCGGGTCGAGGCCCGACCGCAGCAGGACGGCCACGTGGCCGTCACCGCGGTGCTCACGGATGAGGGTCGTCGCGTGCCACAGGTCGAGCTGGGGCTCACCGGGCCACGCGAGCCCGGCGTGCGCGGCATACAGGGGGCGCCCGTGGGCCGTGAGGCCGTCGCAGACGGTCCGGGTCAGCGCGAGCAGCTCGCTGACGTCGGTGTCACCGAGGACCGCCTCGAGCACGCTCCGCATCCCGTCCCTCCGGGCCGCCTGGACGCGCTCGGGGGAGGCGATCTCCCACGAGGAGGGAAGCGCCTTGGCGTGCAGCCAGGGCGCGAAGACGTAGAAGGTCGCGGTGGGCACCTCGGGTCCGACCGGACCGAAGGCGGCCGATCGGGCCGCGAAGTAGGCGAGGCTCCGTCGCAGCCCGAGGTCGGTGTAGGCCGTCAGGACGTCCTGCGCGAAGTAGCCGAGCACGTGGAGCGACTCGAGGGCCCCCCACGCCCGTCGGGACGTACGGAGCAGCGCGACCTCATCGGGGAGCCCAGGCGTGACGGGTGATGGGGGTTCCGTGGGTGCCATGGCAGGACCCTACGCGGGCGGCCGCGGTCTCACTGGGTGGGCTCGGTAAGGATAGCCTTACCTATGGCTTACAGTGGAGCCCTCGCACCCCGGCTCCATGTCGGAGCGAAGATCCATAGACGCCCCCCCGTAGACCCAGGAGAGCCCGTCCCCATGACGTTCCGCCCCCGGCCCCTCGCGGCCATCGCCCTGCTCACCGTGTCCGCCCTCGGCCTCGCCGCCTGCGGCTCGGGCTCGGATGCCGGCTCGTCCGCCACGGGCGGCACCGGCGCCACGGGTGAGCTGACCGTGTACAACGCGCAGCACGAGAGCCTGACGCAGGAATGGCTCGACGGCTTCACCGCGGAGACCGGCGTCAAGGTCACGGTGCGCAACGGCTCCGACACCGAGCTGTCCAACCAGATCATCCAGGAGGGCGA
>JBBRGO010000075.1:0-12371 GCA_038224055.1 Actinomycetales bacterium | reverse complement strand
GCGAAGGTGTGGTCGAGGCAGGCCTGGTTGCAGGCGATGCACGTGTTGATCTCGTCGGCGCGGTCCTCCTGCGCCTTGCGCACCCATTCGGGATCGGCGAGGAAGGGGCGCGCCATCGACACGAGGTCGGCCTGCTCGCCGGCGATGACCTCCTCGGCGAGGTCGGGCATCGTGATCCGGTTCGACGCGACGACGGGGATGCCGACCTCGGGCCGCAGCTTGGCGGTGACCCGGGTGAAGGCGCCGCGCGGCACCGAGGTGACGATCGTCGGCACCCGCGCCTCGTGCCAGCCGATCCCGGTGTTGATGATCGTCGCGCCGGCGGCCTCGACCTCGTGGGCGAGGGCAACGACCTCCTCCCAGCTCTGGCCGTCGGGGACGAGGTCGATCATCGAGAGCCGGAAGACGATGATGAAGTCGGTGCCGACGGCCTCGCGGACGGCCCGGACGACCTCGACCGGGAAGCGCCGGCGGGCCTCGGGCGACCCGCCGTAACCGTCGGTGCGCTCGTTGGTGCGGGGAGCGAGGAACTGGTTGAGCAGGTAGCCCTCGGATGCCATGATCTCGACGCCGTCGTAGCCCGCGTCCCGAGCGAGGCGGGCACACCGGGCGTAGGCCGCCGTCGTCCGCGCGATACCGCGCTCGCTCAGCCCCCGAGCCCGGAACGGGGAGATCGGGGACTTCGTGCTCGAGGCCGACACGGCGAGCGGGTGGTAGGCGTAGCGCCCGGCGTGGAGGATCTGGAGGGCGATCTTGCCGCCCTCACGGTGCACCGCGCTGGTGATCCGCTCGTGGCGGCGCGCCTGGCCGCGCGTCATGAGCACGGAGCCGCCCGGGTAGAGCGAGCCCTGGAGGTCGGGGGCGAAGCCGCCGGTCACGATGAGGGCGGCGCCGCCGCGGGCGCGCTCGGCGAAGTAGGTGGCGAGGCGGTCGACGTCACGGGCCCGGTCCTCGAGACCGGTGTGCATCGAGCCCATCACCACGCGGTTGCGCAGCGTCGTGAAACCGAGGTCGAGCGGCGCGAGGAGGTGCGGGTAGGCAGTCACCTCGCCGAGGGTAGCCGTGGTTACCCTCGGGTAGCCACGCCAGCGGACACACTGGATGGGTGAGTGAACCCCTCGAGCACCTGGATGTCCTCGTCGTCGGCGCCGGGCTGTCCGGCATCGGCGCGGCCTACCGGCTCCAGACGATGCTGCCCGACAGGACCTTTGCGATCCTGGAGTCCCGCGCAGCGATCGGGGGGACCTGGGACCTGTTCCGCTACCCGGGGGTCCGTTCCGACTCCGACATGCAGACCCTCGGCTACCCCTTCGAGCCGTGGGTCGAGGGCGACGCGATCGCCGGCGGCGGGCAGATTCTCGACTACGTCCGTCGGACAGCGCGCAAGTACGGCATCGACGACCGGATCCGCTTCGGCCACAAGGTTCTCGCGGCTGCGTGGTCCACCCCCGATGCGCGGTGGACCGTCACGGTCGAGGTGGCCGGGGAGACGGGCGAGCTCACCTGCGACTTCCTGCACCTGTGCAGCGGATACTACGACTACGACCAGGCCAACGACCCGGTCATCCCGGGGCGGGAGGACTTCACCGGCACCGTCGTGCACCCGCAGTTCTGGCCGGACGACCTCGACGTCGTGGGCAAGCGGGTGGTCATCATCGGCTCCGGGGCCACCGCCGTCACGCTCGTGCCGGCCCTCGTCGCCGAGGGTGCCGACGTGACGATGTTGCAGCGGTCGCCGACGTGGATCGTGTCGAGGCCGAGCCGGGACCGGTTCGCCGAGCGGCTGCACCGCGTCCTTCCGAGTCGCGCGGCCGGCGCGGTCGTGCGGTCCAAGAACGTCGTCGGCACGACCGCCTTCTACGCCCTGACACGACGGCGTCCGCGCACGGCCCGGTCGCTGCTGACCCGCGGACTCGTGGCCGAGCTGGGGCAGGAGACCGTCGACACCCACTTCCAACCGACCTACGACCCGTGGGACGAGCGGCTCTGCCTCGTCCCGGACGGCGACCTCTTCGCGGCCCTGCGTGGTGACGCGGCCCGGGTCGTCACCGACACGATCGAGACCTTCACCACGACGGGCATCCGGCTCGCGTCCGACCGAGAGCTCGAGGCCGACGTCGTCGTCACGGCGACCGGGCTGCGGATCCACCTCGCCGGCGGCGTGCGGCTCTCCGTCGACGGTGAGCCGAGACCGCTGGGGGACCTCACGGTCTACCGAGGCCTGATGTTCGGCGGCGTGCCCAACCTCGCGATCTGCATCGGCTACGTCAACGCCTCGTGGACCCTGCGCGCCGACCTCGTCAACCGCTACGTGTGCCGCCTGATCGCGCACCTCGACGCGAACGGGCTCCGGTGGGCGGCACCGGACCCACCGGAGGGGATGGAGCCGCTGCCGCTCCTGCCGCTGCGGTCCGGATACCTGCGCCGCGCCGAGTCGCAGATGCCCCAGCAGGGTGACGCAGCCCCGTGGCTGATGCGTCAGAACTACCTGCTCGACCGGCGCGAGATGCTCGGTGGGGATCTCACGGAGGGCATGACCTTCGGCCGCTGACGAGCGCCTCAGGCCAAGGTGATCCGCTCGGAGACGAGGCCCGCGTCGGCGAGGGCGGCGAGCCGCGCGGCCGTTCGGTCACGGACACCCCACGGGTCGATGGTGTTCACGTAGATCTTCGTGCCGCCCTCGAAGCCGGCCGGCGTCGACACCCGCCACTTGAGCACTGCACGCAGCGGCATCGGCAGGTCGAGCGACGGCGGTCGGTGGTGCCACTCCTCGTTGGACGGCACGTCCGAGCCCGTCGCCGCGTGGCACGCGTGGACGAGGTCGGAGAAGTCGCGCAGCTCGTCGGGCGTCAGCTCCCACGGACTGCGACCGCCGGTGCGCGAGTGGATCTCGAGCGAGGGGTAGCGGTGACCGATGCCCGCGAAGGCGACGGCGCTCGGAGTCCGCGCGACGACGAGCCCGTGGCGGGCGGCATACCTGGCGCCCCATCGCTCGTAGAGGTCCGGCTCGGAGCGCACCCGCACCGACTCGCGTTCGACCTGTGTCCCCAGCTCGTCGATCGCCACGATCTGCTTGTGCAGGTGGTCGAAGGAGGCGCCCGCCGGACGCAGCCAGTTCTGGAAGACCGACACGTAGCGCGCGAAAGGGTTGGCCGCGTAGACGTCGCGCATCGCCCGGATGGTGAACGCGGTGTAGTGCTGGTGCTCCTCGGGGGTGAGCGTGCCTGAGGACGCCAGCTGCGAGTCGTCGGTGGCCCCGTCGACGAAGTGTCGCCGCGCGACGACGACGAGGTGGTTGCCGGCGAAGAGGCCCACCGACTCGCGACCGAGGTCCGTCGCCGAAAGCGGCTCGGCGTCCGCGCCACGGGTACCTCTGGCCCGCATGCGGATCCGCGACAGGGCGGTCACGTGCTCACGTCCTGCCGGGCTCGCGAGGTAGGTCCTGCGGCGGGCCTGGGCGACCGGTGTCGGCTCGTAGCCGTGCGTCGAGTGCCAGTAGTCGAAGGTGAGGATCTCGAAGAGGTTGGGGATGAGCCGGAACTCCGGCACCGTCGCGTCGAGGTCGTCGGCGAGGACGCCCCTCAGCTCGCGCCACTGCCCGTCCTCGTGGACGAGGCGCGCGATCTCGGGGGTGGTCTCGAGCAGACGGCCGACACAGAACGCGCAGTGCCTGTCGCGCTGGGCCTCGTCGACGGGGTGCGGGTCGCCGTGGACGACCCCGAGGGGGCGGGCGCCGCGGCCCGGCAGCGTCCAGACCTTGGTCCCGGTGAACGGGTTGACCTGCTTCACGGTCCCGTCGGGCAGGCGGGTCAGGGGATCGGGCACCCGTCCAGACTAGGGTCGGACCACGTTCTCGACGAAGGAGTCCCATGCGTGCAGCCCGTGTCAGCGCCCTCGACGGCCCGTCCTCGGTGGAGCTCGCCGACGTCGACGAGCCGGAGCTCACACCCGGCCACGTCCTCGTCGACGTGCACGAGGCCGGGGTGAACTTCCCCGACGTCCTCATGACCAAGGGCCTCTACCAGATGAAGCCCGACCTGCCCTTCGTCCCCGGATCCGAGTGTGCCGGGGTGGTCCGCGAGGCCGCCGAGGGGAGTGCCTTCTCGCCCGGTGACCGCGTCGCGGCCTTCCCGATCCTCGGGTCGTGCGCCGAGACGGTCAGCGTCGCCGAGTCCATGGTCTTCCCGCTCCCCGACGCGGTGGGTTTCCGTGCGGCCGCGGCGCTCCTGATGAACTACCTCACGGTCGAGTTCGCACTGGTCCGCCGGGGGCGTCTCCAGCCGGGGGAGACCGTGCTCGTCCACGGGGCCGCCGGAGGGGTCGGCAGCGCCGCCTGCCAGGTCGCGAAGGCGCTCGGCGCGCGGGTCATCGCCGTCGTCTCGAGCGAGGCCAAGGCCGCCACCGCGACGGCCTCCGGCGCCGACGAGGTCGTCCTGGCGGACGGCTTCCTCGCCGCCGCCAAGGCGCTCACGGGTGGACGCGGCGTCGACGTCGTCATCGACCCGGTCGGGGGTGACCGTTTCACCGACAGCCTCCGCGCACTCGCCGTCGAGGGCCGCCTCCTCGTCATCGGCTTCACGGCAGGGGAGATCCCCACCGTCAAGGTCAACCGCCTGCTCCTGTCCAACACGAGCGTCGTCGGCGTCGGGTGGGGCGCCTACTGGACCAACGACCCCGCGTCGCTGCGTGCCCAGTGGGACCGGCTCGTCCCCCTGCTCGAGCGGGGTGACCTCGACCCCGTCCTCGGCACGAGCCACCCGCTCGAGGACACGGCGGCCGCTCTCACTGAGATCGACGAGCGGCGGGCACTCGGCAAGGTCACCGTCCACGTCCGGTGAGTCCAGCAGCACACCCACCTAGGGTGAGGCGTATGCCGTTCAGCCGCAGCCCTGCTCCCGTCCCCCAGCGCGTCCTCGTCACCGGCGCCGCGTCGGGTCTCGGGCTCGAGCTCGTGCGCGCCTTCACCGCCAGGGGAGACCGCGTGATCGCGACCGACGTCGCGACCACCCGGCCGGAGGGGCTTCCCGCGCGGGCCGGCTACCTGGCGCTCGACGTCCGCAGCGACGACGACTGGGCGGCCGCCCTCGACCACGTGCACGAGGCCTTCGGCGGGCTCGACCTGCTCGTCAACAACGCGGGCGTCGCGGCCGGGGGGCGGATCGACGTCGCGACGATGGACGAGTGGCGGTGGATCGTCGACATCAACCTGCTCGGCGTCGTCCGCGGCTGCCGCACCTTCACCCCCCTGTTCAAGGGGCAGGGCAGCGGCCACATCGTCAACATCGCCTCCCTCGCGGGGCTCGTCCACGCCCCGGGGATGGCCAGCTACAACGCGGTCAAGGCCGGGGTCGTCGCGATCAGCGAGACGCTGACGAGCGAGTTGGGCCCGCACGGCATCTCGGTCTCGGTGGTCTGTCCGTCCTTCTTCCGCACCAACCTCGCCGCCTCCTTCCAGGGCGCCGACGTCGAGATGCAGGAGGCGGGCACGCGGCTCGTCACCGGCTCGCGGCGCGGTGCGGCGCAGGTGGCGGGCGTCGTCGTCCGGGGGATCGACGCTCGACGCGAGGTCATCCTCACCGACCTCGAGGGCCAGATCATCTGGCGGACCAAGCGGTTCGTCCGCCCGTTGTACGTCCGTGCCATGCGCACAGCGGGGGACCGACTGAGACAGGGTCGCTCGGTCGGCGTCCCTCAGCGCGGGCGGCAGGTCGATCCGTAGGTCGGCGCTGCTCAGCCCCGCAGCCAGCCCCGCAGTCTGCCCCGCGGTCAGCTCCGGCGCAGCTCGACGGAGGCGGGGTCCTCGACGTGCAGGATCCCGTGCAGCGTCGCCGAGAGCAGGCGGGCGGCTGCCGCGGCGTCACCGGGGGCGAAGGTTCGGCTGAAGGTGGGGTCGGTGCCGTCCTGCTCCCACCCCGCCGCGACGAGGTCCGCCTGCTGCCCGACGGTCAGGTCGCTGAGGCCCTCGAACTCCGTGTCACCGATCATCTCGAGCGCGAGCAGGTCCTCGACGACCCTGGCCTGGAGGAAGACGTCGGGGACCGTGGCCTGTTGCCGGCGGTCCGGCCGCGAGCGTCCGGGCCGGGGGACGGCCCGGCGCCAGGACCGGCGGCCCGACACGTCCTCGGGAACGGCGGGCCCCGGCGTCGGGGTGACGGACAGCCAGTCCGCCTCGGTCAGGGCCGAGAGCTCCGTCGCGACCCGGGTCTCCCAGGCGGGCCAGCCCTCGCGCTGTGCCCCGGTCGGCCCCACGCTCACCGGGCACCCACCGGCACGAGGGCAGACTCCATGAGGGAGCGCAGGTGGTCCGGGACGGGGGTCGGTCGCCGGGTCGCCGCGTCGATCTCGACGTGCACCCAGTGGCCGACGGCCTTGACGGCCGGGTCGGAGTCGACGAAGAGGCCGAGCTGGTAGACGACGCTGCTCGTACCGATGCGGGTGATCCGCAGACCCACGCAGAGCGGGCTGGGGAAGGCGACCTCGCCGTAGAAGACGCACCCGGACTCGACGACCACCCCCTGGGTGGGGTCGGTCATCGGGCTGACCGTCACGTGCTCCGCCTGCCACCCGTTGATCGCGGAGTCGAACAGCTCGTAGTAGACGGCGTTGTTGAGGTGGCCGTACATGTCGTTGTCGGACCACCTCGTGGTGACGGGGCGGTGGACGGGGAAGTCCGCGCGCGTCAGGGTCCGTGGGTCGCGGTCGTCGGCCATCACCCCATCCTGCCCGAGCGACGCAGTGTGGATCGAGCCCCGCGAGTGTCGCCTGCGACACCTACAGTCGGGACATGGCGTGGAGCGTGGGGCGGGCGACCTGGGTCGGTGACGTCACCGACCCCGACATCGCGCAGCAGGTGGGCTCGCGCACCTTCGACCGCGGCGAGGCGTATGCCGCGGAGCACCGGGTTCGCTCGCTCGCCTCCCGTGCCGACGGGCTGATGCTGCTCGCGACGGTCGACGGCAGCCGGTCGAGCACCTACCAGACCATCGTCGAGGCCCGGGAGCACCCGAGGGGCCGGTCCCACCTGTGGTCCGGACGGTGCAGCTGCCCCGTCGCCGTCGACTGCAAGCACGTCGTGGCCCTCCTGCTCGTGGCGCGAGACGTCGCGCACGGCATCTCCCCGGACGGCGGGTCCGCCGACCCGCCCACCGTTCCGGCACCGGACCACTGGGCCGACGTGCTCGGGCACGTGCGACCACGTGTCGAGCCGGTCACCCCGGCCGGTCCGGTCCGCCCCGAGCCGCGCGGTGACCTCGTGCCGGCCGGGCTCTACGTCGACACCGTCTACCGCAGTCCGGGCGGCTGGGGTGGCGTCCCCGAGCTCGGCTACGGGCTGCGTCCGACCCGCCTCACGCGGGCCGGCACGTGGCACCGCAAGCTGTCGTGGCACGAGGCCCTGCCCCAGTGGCGGGGGGGTACGCGCTACCTCCCCGAGCACGAGCGGATCATGCTCGGGCTGCGCGACGCGGCGCGGCAGGGCTCCGCGGGCGCGACGTCCTTCACGAGCAACCCACCGCTGGCCCTCGAGGCGAGCCCCGACGTGTGGGCGCTCCTGCGCCAGGCCCACGAGGCCGGCATCGAGCTGATGCCGGGCGAGGGGGTGCGCGGGCCGGTCGAGGTCCTCGCCGAACCGGCGCGGCTCGAGCTCCACGTGCTGCGGGCGCCCGACGAGTCCGGTGACCTCAGCGTGCGGGTGATCCTCGAGGGGCTTCCCCCCGGCCTCGTGGGCGAGCGGCTGCTCATCGGTGACCCCGTCCACGGACTGGCCGTGGAGGGCGAGGAGGGGTCGCTCACCTTCCTCCCCCTCGAGCAGGACCTCGAGCTCGGTCGGGACGCCCTCGCGCGCGCCGAGGCAGGCCTGCGGGTCCCAGCCGACGAGCGCGCCCGCTTCCTGCGCACGGCGGTCCCCGGGCTGCGCCAGCGGGTCCGGGTCCGCTCCGAGGTGCCCCTGCCCGTGCCGGACGATGCTGGCGGCGCCACGGGAGCCGACGGCGTCGCGGCCGCGCTGGGCGGCCCGGTCGTCACCGTCCTCGTCACCGTGGCCGCCGACGTGCCCGGGGAGGTGTGCCTCGAGCTGGGTCACGCCTACGACGGCCGGGCCCGCACCTTCAGCACCGCGCGTTTCACCGGCGCCGGAGCCCGTGACCGCGACGCGGAGGCGGCGGCCGTCGCCGCGGCCGCCTCGGTGCTCGCCCTCCCGGGAGCCACCCGGCTCGACGTGACCGGCTCGCTCTACCTCGTCTCGCGCGTCGTTCTGCGCGGCCTCGATGCGGCCCGGTTCGTCCCCGACCTGCTGCCCGCGCTCGAGGCCGACGAGCACGTGACGCTCGTCATCGACGGTGAGCTGACCGTCCACGAGGAGGTGACGAGCCCCCCGGTGATCCGTCTCGGCACGACCGACGGCCCGGCGGACCAGCCTGACGACGGGTCGTCGACCGCCTCGGCAACGGGTGGGCGCGACGGCGGCGGCGACTGGTTCGACCTGCACGTCAGCATCGAGGTCGACGGCGAGGAGGTCCCCTTCGGCCCGCTCTTCGAGGCGCTCGCGAGCGGCGACGAGATCATGCTGCTCGACTCCGGGTCGTGGTTCCGGCTCGACCGGCCGGAGCTGGTGCGCCTGCGCACGCTCATCGAGGAGGCCCGGGAGATCGCCGACCCGGACTCGAAGGGGCTGCGCCTCAGCGCCCACCACGCCGACCTGTGGGACGAGCTCGTCACGCTCGGGGTCGTCGACGAGCAGAGCGCCCGGTGGACGGCGGGCATCGGAGCCCTCCGCGCCGTCGACGACGGACCTCCGGCCGAGGTGCCGGCCGATCTGCGCGCCACGCTGCGGCCCTACCAGGTCGACGGCTACCGCTGGCTCTCCCGGCTCTGGGACGCCCGGATCGGTGGCATCCTCGCCGACGACATGGGGCTGGGCAAGACGCTCCAGACCATCGCCGTGCTCGTGCGGGCGCACGACCGCGATGAGCTGGGTGCCGGACCCGCCGCACGCGGCCCGGTCCTCGTCGTCGCACCGACGAGCGTCGTCGGCACCTGGCTCGGTGAGTTCGAGACCTTCGCGCCGCACCTGCCCGTCGTCGCGGTGGGTGCGACGGAGCGCAAGCGCGGCACCACCCTCGCCGACGCGGTGGCCGGGGCCGAGGTCGTCATCACGTCGTATGCCGTCCTGCGCCTCGACGCCCCCGCCTTCCACGGGATGCGGTGGGGTGGGGTGGTGCTCGACGAGGCGCAGTTCGTCAAGAACCGGCAGGCCAAGACGCACATCGCCGTGCGGCGTCTCGGGGCTCCCTTCACCATCGCCGTCACCGGCACCCCGTTGGAGAACTCGCTGATGGACCTGTGGTCCCTGCTCTCCCTCACCGCGCCCGGTCTCTATCCCCGGCCCGACGCCTTCACGAAGAACTACCGCAAGCCGATCGAGTCGGGGGAGCGGCCGGAGCTGCTCGACCTGCTGCGTCGCCGGATCCGTCCGCTGATGCTCCGGCGCACGAAGGACCAGGTGGCGATCGACCTGCCGCCCAAGCAGGTCCAGGTGTTGCCCGTGCCGCAGCACCCCGTCCACGCCCACATCTACGACCAGCACCTCCAACGGGAGCGGCAACGGGTCCTCGGCCTGCTCGGTGACCCCGACGCCAACCGGGTGGCGATCCTCGCGGCGCTGACCCGGTTGCGTCAGCTGGCGCTCGACCCCGCCCTCGTCGACGAGGCCTACGCCGGCAAGGCGACGGCGGCCAAGGTCGCCTTCCTCGTCGAGCAGCTGACGGAGCTCGCCGCCGAAGGGCATCGTGCCCTCGTCTTCAGCCAGTTCACCGGGTTCCTGCGCATCGTCGAGCGGGCGCTCGACGTCGCCGGGCTGCGCACCTGCTACCTCGACGGGTCGACGACCGACCGCCAGTCCGTGATCCGCGGCTTCCGCGACGGGGAGGCGGCGGCCTTCCTGATCAGCCTCAAGGCGGGCGGCTTCGGCCTGACCCTCACCGAAGCCGACTACGTCTTCGTGCTCGACCCGTGGTGGAACCCGGCCGCCGAGTCGCAGGCGATCGACCGCGCACACCGCATCGGGCAGAGCCGCCCCGTCACCGTCTACCGTCTCGTGTCGGAAGGCACGATCGAGGAGAAGGTCGTCGCGCTCCAGGAGCGCAAGCGCGACCTGTTCCAGCGCGTCGTCGACGAGGGCGGCGCCCTGTCCGGCGCGATCACGAGCGACGACGTGCGCGACCTGCTGGCCCTGCCCTGACGGTCCCCGCGCCGCCGGTCCTGACGGTCCCCGCGCCGCCGGTGTCGTGCGGTAGACAGGGGAGGTGGAGGATCACCGACCTGGCGCGAGCCCCGAGCACCCGGACCTGCGCGACTACGTGGGCTGGCACGCGGCCTACGACGATCCCGGGTCGAGCCTCTCGGTCCGGCTACGACACGTCCAGCGAGCCATCGCCGACTGGCTGGACCGGTCGCCCGGCCCCGTTCGCGTGCTCAGCTCGTGCGCCGGGCAGGGCCACGACGTCCTCGGTGTGCTCGAGCAGCGCGGACCGGACGACCACGCCCGGGTCAGGGGAGCCCTGGTCGAGCTCGACCCCACGAACGCGGCCATCGCCCGTCGCCGCATCGCTCGACTGGGGGTCGCGCTCACCGTCGTCGAGGCGGACGCCGGCAGCACCGACGCGTATGCGGGCCTCGTGCCCGCCGACCTGGTGCTGCTGAGCGGGATCATGGGCAACATCCCGGCGTCCGACATCGAGCGCCTCGTCCACGTGTCACTCCAGCTGTGCGCTCCGGGAGCCACCGTGATCTGGACCCGGGGCGCGCAGGACCCTGACCTCGGGCCGGACATTCGCCGGTGGTTCGAGGAGGCGGGGTTCGAGGAGCTCTCCTGCGAGGAGTGGATCGAGGGCACGGGCATGCGGGTCGGGGTGAGCCGCCTCGTCGGCCCACCCGAGCCGCTGCGGATCGGCGAGCCGATCTTCACCTTCTACCGCTGACCGGAACGGGTCAGTCCTCGGGGAGCCGGCCGAAGGCCTCCTTCGCGTCGCGGTACCAGTCCAGGGACTTCTTCGGGTGACGCCAGCGGCCCTTCATCGCCTCTCGCGCCTCCCGGTGGCTGACGTCATCGGCCTGCTCGGCGTCCTTGAGGTGCTGGTCCTGGGCCTTGATCACGTCGTCGGCGCTCTTGCCGTGGTGCGCGAGGTCGCAGGGCCCCCCGAGCTGGCGGCAGGTCATGGTCTTCATGCTGGGTGTCCTTTCGGTGGTGTGGTGTCGGTGCGGGGGTCATCTGTCTGACGATCGGCGGGCGACCGGTGTGACGACCCGCCGGCCCGCGCCTTCCGGTCACGTCGCTCCAGCTGCGACAGCACCTCCGGATCGGCGCGGAAGGTGATGCGGCGCACGAGGCCGTCGGCGATGGTGAAGTCGAACAGCACCTTCGCCTCGCCCCGGTGGAACCAGGCGGCGCCGGGGCGATCGCCGACGAGCACCGGGAGCGCCGCGCGGGCACTGCCGTCGAAGAACGTCGCCACCTCGTTGCGGCCCTCGATCCGCTCCGGGGTGCCGGCCAGGATCGCGGCGTCGTCGGCGGTGAGGGCGGCGTCGGGCGCGAGCAGCGTGAGCAGCTGGTCGAAGCGGCCCTCCCTCGCGGCCGACATGAAGGCGTCGACGACCTCCCAGTCGGTCAGCTGGTCCTCGGCGGAGGGCTGGCCGACCTTGGCGCGGGCGCGGGAGGCGAGCTTGCGCGCGGCGACCGGAGTCGTGTCGAGGACGGCCGCGATCGTGGCGAACTCGAAGCCGAAGCTGTCGTGCAGCACGAACGCGACACGCTCCAGGGGCGTGAGGCGGTCCAGCACCACCTGGAGGGCGATGCCGACGGTCTCGGCGAGCGCGACGTCGTCGGCCGGGTCCGGGGCGGGGTCGGTCACCGCGATCTCGGCCCGGGGGGCGGGGACCTTGGCCCGCAGCCGGTCCAGGCACAGCCGGGTCGTCACCGTCGTGAGCCAGGCGGGCAGGCTCTCGATGTCGGCATCCGTGCGGTGCAGCCGGAGCCAGGCCTGCTGCACGACGTCCTCGGCCTCCGCCTGGTCGTTCAGCACCCGCACGGCGAGGCGCAGCAGCCGGGGGCGCTCGCCCTCGAAGATCTCCGTCTGCTCCACGCTGGTCACCCTTCCACTTCGGCCCGTCCCCCGACTGACGAACGGAGCGGCCCGAGTGTGACCGGGGCGGAGTCCCGGCGGGTGCGCCGGGTTTGACCTCGAGGTGACGTGAAGTCGCACGATGGAACGAGTGGGTACGACTGCGGTGTCCGGTGCTCGAGGACACCCCTGTCGGGCGCCACCGCTACCGGCATAGAGTGTTTGGAGCCGGACGACCTTCGATGAAAGGAACGA
>JBBRGO010000074.1:0-12541 GCA_038224055.1 Actinomycetales bacterium | reverse complement strand
TCGCGATCGGGGCTGGGTGCACCACATTCCCCGGCTGATGGTGCTCGGCAACTGGGCGGCCCAGCGCGGTTACGACCCCGACACCCTCACCGAGTGGTTCCAGACCAAATTCGTCGACGGCCACGACTGGACACGACGCGGTAGGGGCCGAGGCCCTCGATGTTCACCGTCGTGGGGGGTCATGCCGGCCAACGTCGTCGGCATGAGCCAGCACCCCGACGGGGGCGCGATGGCGACCAAGCCCTACGTCTCGGGCGGCGCCTACGTCAACCGGAGGAGCGACTACTGCGGTGACTGTCGCTACGACCCGAAGAAGCGGGTCGGCGAGCGCGCCTGCCCGTTCACCGCCGGCTACTGGGCCTTCCTCGACCGCACCGCCGACCGGCTCGAGGGCAACCCGCGGATGGCCCGACCGCTCCAGCAGCGCCACCGTCTCACCGACCTCGACGCGCTCCTCGAGGCCGAGCGCGCGAGGGGCGACGCCCCGCCCTGAGCGCTAGGCACGCCCGTCGAAGAGGCTCGTGACCGAGCCGTCCTCGAAGACCTCGCGGATCGCCATGGAGACGAGGGGCGCGATCGACAGGACTGTCAGCTTGTCGAACTGGCGGTCCTCGGGGATCGGCAGCGTGTTGGTGACGACGACCTCGTCGACCCGGCAGGCCTTGAGTCGGTCGACGGCCGGCCCGGAGAGGATCGCGTGGGTGGCCGCGATGACGACGGCGCTCGCGCCCTGGTCGAGGATCGCGTCGGCCGCCTTGGTGATGGTGCCCGCGGTGTCGATCATGTCGTCGACGAGGACGCAGACCCGGCCCTTGATCTCTCCGACGACGCGGTTGGCCACCACCTCGTTGGGCCGGTTGATGTCCCGCGTCTTGTGGATGAACGCGAGGGGAACCCCCCCGAGGCGGGCCGACCAGTCCTCGGCGACCTTGATCCGGCCGGCGTCCGGCGAGACGACGGCGAGGTCGAGGTGGCCGTACTTCTTCGCCACGTGGTCCGACAGCGTCGAGAGCGCCATGAGGTGGTCGACGGGACCGTCGAAGAAGCCCTGGATCTGGGCCGTGTGCAGGTCGATGGCCATCAGCCGGTCGGCCCCGGCCGTCTTGAACAGGTCGGCCATCAGCCGCGCCGAGATCGGTTCGCGGCCGCGGTGCTTCTTGTCCTGGCGGGCATAGCCGTAGAAGGGCAGCACGACGGTGATCCGCTTGGCGGAGGCACGCTTCAGCGCGTCGACCATGAGCAGGTGCTCCATGATCCACTCGTTGATCGGTGCCGTGTGGCTCTGCAGGACGAAGGCGTCACAACCGCGCACCGACTCCTCGTAGCGGACGTAGACCTCGCCGTTGGCGAAGTCGTAGGCGCTCGTCGGCACGAGCTCGGTGCCGAGCAGGTCGGCCACCTCCTGGGCGAGCTGTGGGTGGGCCCGGCCGGAGAACATCATCAGGTGCTTCTCGGTCGTCTTGTTGATGCCGCTCATGCGCCGCTCCCCCTCGACTCGCTCGGTGCCGGCGCGTCGTCGTCCCGCACGTCCCCGTCGAGGGCCTCACGAGCGGCCGCGTCGGTCCTCGTGCCCGCTCTCCGGCGGGCGACCCAGCCGTCGACGTTGCGTTGCGTGGCCCGGGTCACGGCGAGCTCCCCCGGCGCCACGTCCTTCGTGATCGCCGACCCGGCCGCGACGTAGACGCCGTCGCCGATCGTCACCGGGGCGACGATGACCGAGTTGCTGCCGACGAAGCTCTGCGCGCCGACGGTCGTGCGGCTCTTCGTGATCCCGTCGTAGTTGGCGAAGATCGTGCCCGCTCCGATGTTCGCGCCCTCCCCGATCGTCGCGTCCCCGCAGTAGCTGAGGTGGGGCAGCTTCGCGCCCCGACCGATCTGCGCGTTCTTCGTCTCGACGAACCCGCCGATCTTGCCCTCGTCACCGAGGACCGTGCCGGGCCTCAGGTACGAGAACGGCCCGACCTCGGCGCCGGCGCCGATCGTCGCGAGGAGGGCCTGGGTGCGGACGACGCTCGCGCCGTCGCCCACCTCGGTGTCGACGAGCGTCGTGTCCGGACCGATGGTGCACTCCCTGCCGACCGTCGTCGCACCATGCAGCTGGGTGCCCGGGTGGACCACGGTGTCGGGACCGATGGTCACGTCGGAGTCGATCCACGTGGTGGCCGGGTCGATGACGATCGCGCCGTCGCGCATGACCTGCTCCACGGTGCGCCGGTTGAGCTCGACACCGAGTCGGGAGAGCTGGACCTTGTCGTTGACGCCTTCGGTCTGCCACAGGTCGGCCACGACGTGGGCCCGGACGCGGTGGCCCTTGGACCGAGCCACCGCCACGACGTCCGTGAGGTACTTCTCGCCCTGCGCGTTGTCGGTGCCGACCTCCGCGAGCGCCTCGCGGAGCAGGGCGGCGTCGAAGGCGTAGATGCCGCTGTTGACCTCGGTCAGCGCGCGCTGCTCGGGGGTGGCGTCCTTCTGCTCTACGACCTTCTCCACTCCCCCGTCGGTGCCGCGGACGATCCGGCCGTACCCGGTGGGATCCGTGAGCGTCGCGACGACGATGGTGATGGCGCCCTGGGCCGCCACGTGCTGGTCCACGAGGTCGGTGATCGTCTCGGCGGTGAGCAGCGGGACGTCGCCGTAGGTGACGACGACGGTGCCCGACAGGTCCGCGGGGAGCGCGTCGAGGGCGCACTCGACGGCGCGGCCGGTGCCCTTGACCTCGTCCTGGTCGGCGAGCACGACGTCGGGATCGAGAGCCGTCACGTGCTCGGCGACCCGGTCACGCTCATGGCGGACGACGACCGCGAGGTGGGTCGGTCCGGCGCCGCGGCCGGCCCTCATCGCGTGGCTGACGAGACTCCGCCCGCCGATCGTGTGCAGGACCTTCGGGGTCGTGGACTTCATGCGTGTGCCCTCGCCTGCGGCGAGGACGATCACGGCGGTCGGCCGGCGATCGCTCACGGGTAGCTGCTCCTCCTGGTCGGATGGCGGCGGCCCGCGCGCGGCTGACGGCGCGCTGGGTCAGGTGCCGCCGCCATGCTACTAGCGCCGAGAGCGACTCTCGCGTCGGCGATCGGACGTGCTCCCCGGGTAGGAGTCGAACCTACGTCGCTGGTCCTGATTCAAAGTCAGGCGGGCCCTGCCGGCAGACCAACCGGGGATCGTCCCGAGATCGGGACCACCACAGGGTAGTGCAGAGCCGGTCGGCACAATGGGGGCGTGACCGCCGACCACGCACAGCGACCCGACAACGCCGAGCGCTCCCGTCCCCGGTCGCGGATGACCGGCCCAGAGCGCCGCGAGCAGCTCATCGCCGTCGGTCGGAAGCTGTTCGCCGACAAGGGCTTCGAGGCGACGAGCGTGGAGGAGGTCGCCGCTCGGGCGAAGGTCTCCAAACCGGTGGTCTACGCGCACTTCGGCGGCAAGGAGGGCCTCTACGCCGTCATCGTCGACCGGGAGATCCAGTCGCTGCTCGGCAGCATCACGCTCGCGCTCCGCGAGGGTGAGAGCGCCCGGATCCTGCTCGAGCAGGCGACGTTGGCCCTCCTCGGGTACATCGAGGCCGACCCCGACGGCTTCCGGATCCTCGTGCGGGACTCTCCGCCGGGCCAGTCGACGGGCACCTTCGCGAGCGTGCTCGGGGAGGTCGCCTCCCAGGTGGAGCACCTGCTCGCGGCGGAGTTCAAGACACGCGGTCTCGACACCCGCACCGCACCGATCCACGCCCAGATGCTCGTGGGCATGGTCGCGCTGACCGGCCAGTGGTGGGTCGACCAGCGCAAGTTCAAGAAGGACGAGGTCGCCGCGCACCTCGTCAACCTCGCGTGGAACGGCCTCGCCGGCCTCGACCCCCACCCCCGCCTCGGGAGTCCCGAGAAGGGCTGAGGGGAAAAAGCTCGCGGACCCCCGACGCGCACTGGATGGCGTCGGAGGCCCGCTGGCCCGGCGGTCCGTCCCCTGGCCTGTGGTCCCCTCCACGAAACCACCGGAAGGGCGGACGTCGTCCCGGGCTGCACCACTCGTACCCCGTTCGTCGGTCGGTGAAGCGTGAAAACCGAAAAATCTTCAACGAACCGTCGGGCGCCCTAGGAGCGCCGCGCGACCGCGAAGGTGCGCGTGAAGGGGAAGAGCACCCCGAAGGGCAGCCGCGGGTAGGCACCCTCCAGCGCCTCCTCGTAGTCGGTGAGGAACGCCTCGCGCTCCCCCGGGTCGGTGAGGATCCCGAGCACCGGGCGCAGGCCGGTCCCGCGCACCCACTCGAGCACGGGGTGCCGGCGACCGGGGACGACCGGGAGCACGTGCTGGTAGGTCGTCTGCCACACGTCGACCGAGGCCCCCTCCGCGAGGAGGAGGGCGGCATACGCCTCCGGGGTCGCGACGGCGAGTGAGCGGTCGAGCGCCGGGCTCAGGTCCGCCGACCGGGTATGCCGTGCCGCTGCGTCCCGCATGAGCGCGTGCGACGGCGCGTCGAGGTTCGCCGGCACCTGGAGGGCGAGCGTGCCGCCCGGCGCGAGCGCCCCGAGCCAGCGCGGGAGCAACGGGAGATGGTTCGGCACCCACTGGAGGGTGGCGTTGGTGACGAGCAGGTCGACCGGTGCGCCGAGCGCGGCCGGGTCCCACTCCTGCGCCCGCGCCCGGGCCCACTCGACGGGAGCACGGTCGGGCGCGTCGGTCTCGCGGGCCCGGTCGAGCATCTCCGGGGAGCTGTCGATCCCGACCACCCGCGCACCGGGCCACCGCTCGGCGAGCGAACGGGTCAGCTCACCGGGTCCGCAGCCGAGGTCCACGACCAGCTGCGGGCGGTCGGCGCGGACCCGCGCGAGGAGGTCGTGGAAGGGGCGGCTCCGGTCGTCGGCGAAGCGCGAGTACTGGTCGGGGTCCCACGCCGAGGGCGTGGCTGGTGCTGCGTCGGGCTGGTGTGGGGCGGTCATCGGTCCTCGTTCCTCACGGTCAGGTCTTTTGATGTCAAGAGTCTTGATGCGGAGTAGCATCGGCGGCATGGCTTCGGAGCGGACGGGGGTGGGCGACGACGTGGACGAGATCGTCGCCGCCTGGCAGCGCGAGCGCCCCGACCTCGACGTCACCCCGCTCGAGGTGCTCTCCCGAATCAGTCGGCTCGCCCGCCGGCTCGACCTCGCCCGGGGATCCGCGTTCTCCGTGCACCGGCTCGACGGCTGGGCCTTCGACGTGCTGTCGGCGCTCCGGCGGGCGGGCGAGCCCTACCAGCTCTCCCCGGGCCAGCTCGTGCAGCAGACCCTCGTCACCTCCGGCACGATGACGACCCGGGTCGACCGGCTCGAGCGCAGCGGCTACGTCGAGCGCCGCCCCGACCCCGGCGACCGTCGCGGCGTCATCGTGCGCCTCACCCCCGCGGGTCGCGACGTCGTGGACTCTGCGATGGCCGACCTCATCGACCAGGAGAAGTCGCTGCTGTCCGAGCTGTCGGCGGACGACCAGACCCGCCTCGCGGGCCTGCTCCGCAGCATGCTCGCGCCCCTCGAGTCCCGCGAGGGCTGAGCACACCGTCAGCCACCGTCCGCCTGCTGGAGCTCCAGCCGGTTGCCGACCGGGTCACTGGTGTGGAAGCGGCGCAGGCCCGGGATCTGCTCGTCCCAGCGGACGGGGGCCCCGGCGGCCGCGACCCGCGCCGCGAGCCCGGTGACGTCCATGACCGCGATCCCGGGATGCGCCCTGAGGGCCGGCCTGAAGTCCTGCTCGATGCCGACGTGGATCTCCAAGGCCCCGGGACCGTCGGCGCGGAACCAGGCGCCGCCGCGGGCGCGGAGGGCCTGGGGTTTCGCCACCTCGGTGAGGCCGAGGACCCCGGCGTAGAACTCGCGCATGGCCGGTTCACACCCGGGCGGTCCGGACACCTGGACGTGGTGCAGTCGCATTTCCATGCGCCAAAAGTATCTTGATATCAAGATACTTTCAAGGTCAGCCGACGATCTCCGCCGCCTCCAACCACTCCAGCTCGAGGTCCTCCCGCTCGCCGACGATCGCCGTCAGGTCCGCGCCCAGCTCGGCCAACGCCGCGACGTCGGTCGCCTTCTCGGCCATCTGATGGTGCACCCGCTCCTCCCGCGTCGCCAGGCGCGTCAGCTGCTTCTCGATCCTCGCCATCGCCTTACGGGCCTCCCGCAGCTGCGCCGGGCTCGCACTCGGAGCCGCCTCCGGCTGGGTACCCCCGGCCGCGGCACCCCCGGGCCGGCTCGTCGCGCTCGCCCGTCGCGCCGCCGCCGCGCGGAGCCCGAGGTACTCCTCCACGCCGCCGGGGAGCTCACGCACGTGGCCGTCGCCGAGCAGGGCCAGCTGCTTGTCACAGGCCCGCTCGAGCAGGTAGCGGTCGTGCGAGACGACGATGAGCGTCCCCGCCCACCCGTCGAGGACGTCCTCGAGCGAGGTGAGCGTCTCGATGTCGAGGTCGTTGGTCGGCTCGTCGAGGATGAGCACGTTCGGCTCGGCGAGGAGCAGCCGGAGCAGCTGGAGCCGGCGACGCTCCCCACCGGAGAGGTCGCCCACCCTCGTCTGCTGCCGTCCTCCCGTGAAGCCCAGCCGCGTGGCGAGCTGGCCTGCACTGATCTCCTTGCCTCCCAAGGTGGTCCACTGCTTGACCTCCTCGATGGCCTCGATGACGCGCCACGACTCGAAGCGTTCGAGCTCACGCACCTCCTGGGTGAGGTGAGCGATGACGACCGTCTTGCCGATCTTGCGGCGGCCGGCGTCGAGCGGCACGTCGCCGGTGAGGGCGCCGAGCAGGGTCGACTTGCCGGCCCCGTTGACGCCGACGATGCCCACGCGTTCCCCCGGCGCGAGCCGCCACGTCACGTGCTCGAGGATCGTGCGGTCACCGAGCACGACGGTCACGTCCTCGAGGTCGAGGACGTCCTTGCCGAGCCGGCGGGTGGCGAAGGAGTCGAGCTCCACCGAGTTGCGGGCCGGGGGCTCGTCGGCGATGAGGGCGTTCGCCGCGTCGATGCGGAACTTGGGCTTGCTCGTCCGGGCGGGCGGGCCGCGACGGAGCCAGGCCAGCTCCTTGCGCATGAGGTTGGCGCGGCGGTCGGCGACGACCCCGGCGAGACGGTCGCGCTCGGCCTTCGCGAGGACGTAGTCGGCATACCCGCCCTCGTAGGAGGCGACGGCGCCCGACTCGACCTCCCAGGTGAGGGTCGCGTAGGCGTCGAGGAACCAGCGGTCGTGGGTGATCGCGACGGTCGCGTTGCCGGGCCGGGGGCGCTGCGTGGCGAGGTGGTCGGCCAGCCAGGCAACACCCTCGACGTCGAGGTGGTTGGTCGGCTCGTCGAGCAGGAGCACCTCGGGGTCGGCCACGAGGAGGCGAGCGAGGGCGAGCCGGCGCCGCTCCCCGCCCGACTTGGGGCCGACCAGGCTCTCGAGCCCACCCATCGCCTCGGCACCGATGCCGCCGAGCAGGCCGGTCAGGACGTCGCGGATGCGGGGGTCGCCCGCCCACACGTGCTCGGGCAGGTCGCCGAGGACGGCCTCGTGGACGGTCCAGGCAGGGTCGAGCGCGTCCTCCTGGGCGAGCATGCCGACGCGGATGCCGTCGGCGCCGCCCTGCTTGGAGACCCGCCCGGAGTCCGGCTCCTGGAGACCGCCGATGACGCGGAGCAGGGTGGACTTGCCGCCACCGTTGAGGCCGACGACACCGATGCGGTCGCCGGTGAGGACCCCGACGGACACCTCGTCGAGGACGTGGGAGGTGCCGAAGACGAGCGAGACCCGCTCGAGGGAGATGAGGTTGGCCATGCGTGGTGTCAGGGACGCTTTCGGTTCGGTGCTGCGGGTGGTGGGGCGGGCCGGTAGCCCGGCCGGATGGGCCGGAGCCGGTCAGTCCGGGCGTGGCCCGACGACGAGCTGGGCCCCGTGGACCGGGCCACGGGCCCGGCGCAGGTCGCGGCACAGGTCGGAGGCGGCGAGCGAGACCGACAGGTCGAGCGAGGCCTCGTGGCTCTCGGTGAGGAAGGCGACGGTGGGCCCCGACCCGGAGACGATGCCCCCGAGCGCCCCGAACTCGACCCCGGCGTCGCGCAGGTCGCGCAGCTCCGGACGCAGCGAGAAGGCCGCCGGCTCGAGGTCGTTGTGCAGCGCCTGGCCGAGCGCCGTGGCGTCGCCCTGGCGTAGCGCGGCCATCAGCTCGTCGCTGATCTGCGGCTCGGCCACCGTGGCCCCGTCCTGCTCCCGGAGCCGGTCGCACTCGGCGTAGACCGCGGGCGTGGACAGGCCCGTGTCGCTGATGGCGAAGACCCAGTTGAACGTCCCGCGTGCCAGCACCGGCGCGAGCTGCTCGCCGCGCCCGGATGCCATCGAGTTGCCGCCGACGAGGGCGAAGGGCACGTCGCTGCCGAGCCGGGCCGCGAGCTCGGACAGCTCCTCCCGGTCAAGGCCCAGGCCCCACAGGTGGTCGGCGGCGACGAGCGCGGCCGCGGCGTCAGCCGAGCCACCCGCCATCCCCCCGGCCACCGGGATGTCCTTGTCGATCCGGATCGACAGGGCCTCCTCGATGCCGGCCCGCTCCGCGACGAGCCTGGCCGCGCGGACGGCGAGGTTGTCGCCGTCGGTCGGGATCCGGGCCGCGTAGGTGCCCGCCGGCACGACGTCCCACTCATCCCACCTCACCACGGAGACCTCGTCGTGGAGGGAGACGGCCTGGAAGACCGTCGCCAGGTCGTGGTAGCCGTCGGCGCGCCGTGCGCCGACCCGCAGCTCGAGGTTGACCTTGGCCGGGGCACGCACGGTGACCGTCCCGGGGAGGGTCGGAGCGACAGTCATGGCGCCACCCTATGTTTTCCGGCCACGCGATTTCCTGCCACGTCCGCCGCCGTCCCGCTCGTCGCCCTCCGCGGACTCGTCCGGCTGCTCGGGGCGGGCCTCCGCGATCCGGGCGAAGGCGTGGATGTCGAGCTGCTCGCCGCGGGCCCGCGGGTCGATGCCGGCAGCCCGCAGCGCGGTCTCCGCCCGGTCGGGCGAACCGGCCCACCCCGCGAGGGCCCCGCGCAGGGTCTTGCGCCGCTGGAGGAACGCCGCGTCGATGCAGCGGAAGACCTCCGCGCGCTCCGCGGTCGTCTCGGGAGCCGGCCGACGCACGAGGGAGACGAGGCCGGAGTCGACGTTGGGGGCGGGCCAGAAGACGTTTCGGCCGACCTTGCCGGCCAGCTCCACATCGGCGTACCAGGCGGCCTTGAGGCTGGGCACGCCGTAGATCTTGCTCCCGGGGCGGGCCGCCAACCGTTCGGCCACCTCGAGCTGGACCATGACGAGGACCCGCTCGAGGGAGGGGAAGTGCTCGAGGAAGCTGAGGACGACGGGGACCGAGATGTTGTAGGGCAGGTTCGCGACGAGCGCCGTCGGCGGCGCGCCCTTGAGCCGGGTGACGGTCAGGGCGTCGGCGGTCATGAGGTGCAGCTTGTCGACGTTGCCCGGCTGGAGCTCGCGGACCGTCTCCTCGAGGGCGCCGGCGAGGCGCGGGTCGACCTCGACGGCCGTGACGTGCGCGACGACGGGGAGCAGCGCGAGGGTGAGCGAGCCCAGGCCGGGACCGACCTCGACGACCCGGTCGGAGCCGCCGACCCCGGCCAGCCTGACGATCTTGCGGACCGTGTTGGGGTCGACGACGAAGTTCTGCCCCCACTGCTTGGTCGGGCGGACCTCGAGCCGCTCGGCGAGGGCCCGGATCTGCGCGGGGCCGAGGAGCGCGTCGTCGGCCACCGGCTCCGACGGGCCGGCGGCCGTCTCGTCGACAGGTCGGTCTGCGCGGCTCATGTGCCTCACCCTATGGCCCGGCAGACGACGCATGCCCCCGTCCACGTGGGAGCGGGGGCATGCGGCCGTCGTGCGTCGCGAGCGGGAGATCAGGGCTTGCAGCCCCACGGGCCGAGACCGGCCTTGGCGTAGAGCCGGTTGGCCACGGTGATCTGCTGGGCGCGGCTGGCGAGGTCGGCACGCGCCGCGAAGGCGCCCCCACCGTTGGCGAGCCAGGTCGAGGACGCGAACTGCAGGCCGCCGTAGTAGCCGTTGCAGGTGTTGATGCTCCAGTTGCCGCCCGACTCGCACGATGCGATGCGGTCCCACATGCCGGCGTTGGCCACGCTGGTCCCGGATCCGGACGTCGCCGTCCTCGTCGCGGTCGTGCTGCTGGACGCCTTGGGCGCCGCGACCACCGGGGCCGGTCGCTTCTTGGTGCCGACGAGGACGACCTTGGCGACCGGGGCGGTCGTGACGGCCGAGGAGCGCTGGGCGGTCTTGGTGACCTTGCCGTCGATGAGGGTCGAGCGGACGGTGACGGTGCGGACGCCCGCGACGCCCTTGGCCGCGACCTTCGTCTGGTCGGTGTAGAGGGCGGCCGACTTCTTGTGTACGACGGGGTAGGCGACGGCGCTCGTCGACGTCGCGTCCTTCGTCGTCACGCGTCGCACGACGATCTTCGTGTCGTTCGTGAGCTTCGTGGACGCTGCGGGGGTGAGCGTGTCGGTGCTGCCGAGCTTGATCCGCAGCTGGCCCAGGGCCTCGCCGACGGTCTCCGCGGTGATGGTGCGCGAGGTGGTCGTGCCGTCGGCGACGACCGAGACCTGCTTCGGGGTGACGATCGAGACCGCGAGGCCGTCGCGGCCGATCGTCTGCGAGCGGGAGACCGAGAGGCGGGACTGCTCGCCGCGGACACCGAGGGCCATGAGGGCGCCGTCGACGGTCGTCTCGGTCGTGCTGACCTCCCGGGTCTTCCCGTCGACGGTCATGGTGAGCATGCGGCCATATCGGACGGTGACGGTGTCTCCGTCGGAGAGCGGGGCGTCGACGGCGGGGACGACGACGTCGCCCTCCCTGACCGTGATGCCCTTGCTCGCGAGGAGGTCCCCGACGGTGCTGCCGAAGACGTGGGCGGGGCTGGCGGTGCCGTCGACCGAGAGGTTGACGGCCTTGTCGACCTGGGCTGCGCCGACCGCGCCGGCGGTGAGCACGAGGGCGGCGCCGCCGGCGGCGAGGACCTTGAGGTTGCGAGAGATCAAAACACTCCGAACGTGGAACGACCCGGGTGCCACACGCTCTCGACGGATTCTCCTCGCGACATCGGGACGAGTTCGAGGCGGGGTGCAACCGGCCAACACGTCACACGGTGACGCATCGATGTCGGTTAGGTCAAATTTTGGTAACGGTCCACGCTGTCATGCGTGTCACTCCCACGAGCCGTAGACGCGCTCCGCGTTGGTCGAGACCGCCCGGCACACGGCCGGCACGTCGACGTTGAGCACACCCGCGATGGCCCGGACCGTGTGGGGGATGAGGTAGGAGGCGTTGGTCGCTCCCCGGTGGGGCGTGGGGGTGAGGTAGGGCGCGTCCGTCTCGACGAGCAGCTGCTCCAGCGGCACCGCCGTGAGGGCGTTGCGCAGACCGCGCGCGTTCTTGAACGTCACCGTGCCGGCGAAGCTCAGCAGGTAGCCGCGGTCGACGCACGTCCGCGCCATCGCGAGGTCTCCGGAGAAGCAGTGCAGGACCGTGTGCTCGGGGGCACCCTCCTCCTCGAGGATCCGCAGCACGTCGTCGTGGGCGTCGCGGTCGTGGATCTGCAGCGCGAGGCCGAGCCGCTTGGCGAGGTCGATGTGCCAGCGGAAGGCCTCCTGCTGCGCCGCCACACCCTCGGGACCGGTGCGGAAGTAGTCGAGCCCGGTCTCGCCCACCACCCGGACCCGGTCGTGCGACGCCAGCCGTTCGACCTCGTCGCGGGCCTCGACGAGGACGCCGGTCGCCTCGAGACGTGGGACCTCGTTGGGGTGCAGCGCGATTCCGCCGAGCAGCTCAGGGTGCAGGGCGATGGCGTCCATCGTGAAGCGGATCCCGTCGAGGTCGCACCCGACCTGGACGAGCCGCGACACGCCGACGGCTCGGGCCCGCGCAATCGCCTCGGTCACGTCTAACCGGGTGTCGCCCTCCCGCGTGATGTCGAGGTGGACGTGGTTGTCGACGACGTCGATCGGCAGCGGGTCCGGCAGGGTCTCCGGCAGCCCGCGGGTCCCCGACGCCGCCGGACTCATGCGTCGCCCGGCAGGGCGGCGTCGCCCGCCGCCGGACCGGACAACCGAGCGCGCTCGTCGGCGATGACCTGCTCGGGGTCGAGCTTGGTGAAGACACCGGTCGGCTTGGTGATCGTCGCGCCGACGCGCACCGGTCGCGACTGCCAGCTCGGGGTGCCGGAGTAGTCGCCGGCGATGACCGGGTAGGACCGCGTGTCGTCGTCGAGGTCGCGCACCACCTCGAGGGTCGGCATCGGCATGAACTCGCCCTCGCCACCGAGCACGGCGAACACCCGGTTGGCGGCGTGCGGCAGGAACGGCGACATCATCGTGTTGAGGTCGGACACCGCCTGCACGAGCGTGTGCAGCACGGTGGCGAGCCGCTCCTGCTGGTCCTCCCCCTTGAGCTTGAAGGGCTCCGTCTTGGACACGTAGGCGTTCGCCTCGCCGACGATCCGCATCACCTCGGCGAGCGCGGCCTTCTGCCGGTGCCGCTCCAGGGAGCGCCCGACCGTCTCGAA
>JBBRGO010000073.1:0-12548 GCA_038224055.1 Actinomycetales bacterium | reverse complement strand
GAGCTGATCGTCACGCCGACGACGCGCGCGCCGAAGTGCTCGGCGGCGTGCAGCGACAGCGAGCCCCACCCGCAGCCGATGTCGAGGTGGCGGCCACCCGGCTTGATCTCCAGCTTGCGGCAGACGAGGTCGAGCTTGTCGCGCTGGGCGTCCTCGACGGTGTACCCGTCCGCGTGGCTCGTCCAGTAGGCGCAGGAGTAGGCCATGTGCGGGTCGAGGATGAGCGAGTAGAAATCGTTGGACAGGTTGTAGTGGTGCTCGATGGCGCTGCGGTCGCGGGTCAGGGAGTGCAGGCGTCCGCGCAGGCGCGCCTGGGTCGCGGGCGGCTCGGGCGGCCGGCCGAGGGCGCCGAGGTCCTTGGCGGTGCGCAGGCCCTCGGTGAGGACGGGGAGCAGGCTGCCGAGAGGAGGCCGACTCCGTCCCGCCGCCCGGGCGCGGGCCCAGACCCGACGGAAGCCGTCGAGCAGGTCACCCTCGATGTCGATCTCGCCGGTGACGTAGGCCTGGGCGAGGCCGAGCTCACCAGGGTGGCGCACGAGGCGTCGGAGCGCAGCGACGTCATGGACGACGATCGTCGGGGCGTCCTCGGGCCCGGCCGCGCTGCCGTCCCAGGCCCGGACCCGCACCGGCAGGTGGCCGCCGAAGAGCGGCTCGAGCAGGCCGATGAGGCGGGGCGCGATCTGCGTGCTCCCGATGCTCCCGCTGCTCCGGATGATGCGACTCCGCTCGGAGGGGGAGCTGTCACTGTCCTGCGGACGGTCGTGGATGAGGGTCATCTCGCGCTGCCTCTTCTGCGGGGTCGGGGTTCGGGTGGCCGGGTGGCCGGGTGGCAGGAGTCGTTCGCTGCCACCCGGCTCGCCGGATGGGGTCGGGCGATGCGTACCCCCGGGAGGGGGCCGGGTCACTCGCTCAGCCCGACGGCCGCCTCCCGCCGTGCGTCCCCGGCGGCGACGAGGCCGCGGTCGGAGAGCTGGGCGGCGCCGACGCCACCGAAGTACATGTGCGGGCCCGGGTAGGTGTGCTCGGCGAGGCCGCTCGCCGCCACGGCGGCGGCGATCGCCTCGTCGGGCTCGTGCTCGACCGTCACCGCCCCGTCGTCGGCGAAGCGCACGTGCAGGCGGGGCGCGTCGATCGCGTGCTTGAGATCCGCACCGTGCAGCAGGGACTGGCCGATGACCTGCATGAGCGAGGTCGTGATCCGGTCGGCCCCGGGCGAGCCCACCGCCAGCGCCGAGCCCACCGCGCCGCGGGCCGTCGTCGGGGCCATGTTGGACGCGAGGCGCGTCCCAGGGGCGACGGCGTGCAGCCCGAGGCGGTTGAGCTCGGGCTCGCCGAGGGCGTTGTTGAGCAGGATGCCGGTGCCGGGGATGACCATTCCGGCGCTGTAGCCGGAGGACATCGTGATGGCGCAGGCGCTGCCCTGTTGGTCGACGACGGAGACGTGGGCTGTGGACGCCGAGGTCGGGAGCCCCGGCAGGCCGTACCGCTCGACCGCCTCGAGCAGGGCGTGGCCGTCGCCCTCGAGGTCGTTGGACCGGTCGTGGACGGAGCGCCGGTAGGCCAGCACTCGGCGCTGCACGTCGATGGCGTCGGCCCAGTCCCAGTTGGTCCGGTCGGCGAGCTCGCCGAGCATGACGGCGAGCATGGGCCCGCCGACGGACGGCGGCGGGTTGAGCGCGACCGTCCAGGCGCCGACCCGGCGCAGCGTCGGCTTCCGGACGATCGCGCGGTAGGCGGCGAGGTCGGCGGCCGTGATGAGGCCACCGTGTTCGGCCATGTCCTCGGCGAGCACGCGCCCGACCGCGCCGGCGGTGAAGAGCGAGACGCCCTGAGCTGCCAGCAGCTCGAGGATGTCGGCGAGGTCGGTGTTCGTCGAGATCTCACCGGGCGAGAGCGTCTGACCCTCGGCATCGGTGATGAGTGCGTGAGCCTCGGGGTCGACGCCGAAGAGAGCGTCTCCGACGATGCTGAGGTAGAGGGCGGCGGACGAGCCGATGCGGTAGCCCCCACGGCAGATGCGTGCGGCGGGCTCGACGAGGCGCGACCACGGCAGGACGGCATGCTGTTCGCGCGCCAGCGAGAGGGCTTGCAGCGCACCGGAGTTGGCTACCGACCCGTGTCCGGCGCCGATGTCGACACCGCCGCCGTAGGCCGTGTGAACGTGGCGCACGCCACCACCGAACGCGCGAGGATCGGCCCCTCGCCCCGGCATCTCGACGTTGCCGTCGATGACGGTGGGCTCACCGCCCACCGGCCACACGTTGACGAAGGCGCCGCCCATCAGGCTGACCACCCCGGGCTCGGTGCTCATCGCGACGATCGCGGCGGCGATGGCGGCATCGACGGCGTTCCCGCCCTCGCTCGCCACCTCGAGTGCGGCTTCGAGTGCGGCGGTGCTGGGGGCGGCGACGGCGACCCTGGTCATGGCTGCATTCTGCCGACAACCGCGTCTCGGCGCGGGACGAAGCCGCGGCGCGTCCACCGGTTGGGCGGCATACGCTGCGGGAATGGGTGAAAACACGCGCATCTCCTACCTCCCCGTCCCCGACCGCGAAGACGTGCCCGAGGGCGTGACGCGCCTCTGGGACAAGTCGCAGGAGGCCTTCGGCTTCGTGCCGAACGTCTTCCGCGGGCAGGCGGTCAACGGTGAGCAGTTCCTCGCCTGGTGGGGCTACTTCAACCTCCTCGTCAACAAGGAGGGGCACCTGAGCAACGCCGACCGGGAGCTGCTCGCCGTCGTCGTCAGCAGCGTCAACCGCTGTGACTACTGCGCGATCAGCCACGGCGCGGCGCTGCGCACCTACACCGGGGACGCGCGCACCGCCGACCTCGTCGGGGTCAACTGGCGCCAGGCCGACCTGCCCGGGCGGGAGCACGCGATGGCCGCCTACGCCGAGCGGCTCACCCTCTACCCCGCCGAGGTGACCGAGGCGGACCTCCAGCCGCTGCGCGACGTCGGCCTGGACGACCACCAGATCGTCGAACTGGTCCAGGTGGTCGGGATGTTCAACCTCACCAACCGGGTGAGCACGGCGCTCGGTCTCGTCGCCAACGAGGAGTACCACCAGATCGGGCGCCCCTGAGGCGGATGCCGCTCAGCTGGGGGCCGCGACGAGCTCCGGCCCGGGCAGGGGTGCTCCGGCGCCACGGGCGGCCTCGCACAGCGCGTCGAGGGCGGCGCCGACGGCGGGGACCCGCTGGAGGTCGTTCGTCGTCACGGCCAGGATCTGGCGCCGGGACGCGGGGGAGAGGGGGAGCGCGACGACGTCGTCGTGCTTGGCGGCGTTGAGGATGAGGTCGGGCACGAGGGCCACGCCGAGGCCGGCCCGCACGAGGCCGAGCTGGGCGACGTAGTCCTCGGTCTCGAAGGCGACGTTGGGGGTGAAGCCCTCGTGCGTGGCGAGGGACAGCAGGTGGCCCCGGCAGCGGGGACAGCCCGCGATCCAGTCGTCGGACGAGAAGTCCGACATCGTCGCCGCGTCCTGTCCGGCGAGGGGATGTCCGCCGGGGATGACGAGGCGAACCTCGTCCTCGAGCAGCTTGCGGGTGACGAGCATCGAGAGGTCCTCCTCGATCTCGCCGAGGTCCATCCCCTCGTAGGCGAAGGCGACGGCGACGTCGCAGTCGCCGTTGCGCAGCGCGGCAAGGGACTCGGGCGGCTCCGCCTCGCTGAAGGTGACGGTGATGTCGGGGTGGCGCTCCTTGAGGATCGCGAGGGCGCGGGGGACGACGGTCGCGGACGAGCTGGGAAAGGCCATCAGCCGCACCCGGCCGGCGCGCAGGCCGGCGATCGCGGTGATCTCCTCCTCGGCGGCGTCGAGCGCAGCGAGCACCCCGACGGCGTGCCGGGCGAGGACCCGGCCGGCCTCGGTGAGCCGGACCTGGCGCCCGTAGCGCTCGACGAGGACGGTCCCGGTGCGCTGCTCGAGCCGGCGGACCATCTGTGAGATGGCCGGCTGGGTGAAGCCGAGCGCGGTGGCGGCGCTGGTGAAGCTTCCCTCGTCGGCAATGGCCTTCATGACCCGCAGGCCGGCAGCGTCGATCATGGCTACATCATAACCGGAGATTATGGTTCGCTGGGATTCCTGCGACTGCAGGCACGCGACGTCGCCCCCGGTCCGGGAAACGTAGGCTGGTCGGGTGCAGCAGCCGACGACGAGACTCTCCACCTCGCGGGTCCTGCCGCTCGAGGTGAGCGACCTCGGGACCTTGGACGACCTCGTCGACCTCGTCAGTGGCGGTGGCGTCGTCGTGCTCAGCGGTGCGGGCCTCTCGACGGAGTCCGGGATCCCCGATTACCGCGGGCCCGACGGGACGCGGCGGGTCGAGCCGATGACCTACGGCGAGTTCGCCGGGTCGAGCGCGGCGCGCCGGCGCTACTGGGCCCGCAGCTACATCGGCTGGCAGCGCTTCAACGCGGCCTCGCCCAATCGCGGCCACCACCACGTCACGGACCTCCAGCAGGCGGGCTACGTCGGCACCGTCATCACCCAGAACGTCGACGGCCTGCACCAGGCCGCCGGCGCGACCGACGTGCTCGAGCTGCACGGCTCGCTCGACCGCGCCGTCTGCCTCACGTGCGGGGAGCTCACCTCGCGCCTCGGCCTGCACGAGCGGATGACGGAGGCCAACCCGGGGTTCATGGACCGCTTCGCCGCGGAGGCCGCCGCCGTGGGCTCGCAGTGGGGCGAGCAGGTCCGCCCCGACGGGGACGTCGTCCTCGCGGACGAGCTCGTCGACTCCTTCTTCACCCCGCGCTGCCTCGTCTGCGGCAACGACACCGTGAAGCCCGACGTCGTCTTCTTCGGTGAGTCCGTGCCGCGACCCCTCGTCGACCGGTGCTTCGAGAGCGTCGAGGCGGCGGGCGCGCTGCTCGTCCTCGGGTCGTCGCTCGCCGTGATGAGCGGCTACCGCTTCGTGCGCCGGGCCCACCAGTGCGGAGTGCCCGTCGCCATCGTCACCCGCTCGGCCACCCGCGGTGACGCCGAGGCGACGATCCGGCTCCACGCGCCCCTCGGCGACACCCTCGACGCACTGGCGGGTCACCTTGGCACCTGACCCGACCCCTCGTGGGTTCCCGTGGTATGCCGCTCTACCCGCGACGCTGCCGGCCCCGTCGGAGCGCTGGGCGACGCCCGAGTTCGAGGCCGAGCTCCGCGAATGGGTGTCCGGCGCCCTGGGCCGCGTGGACGACCTCGAGCTCGTTCACCTGCGGCCGTGGTCGACCCTCTGGAAGGTTCGACGGGGCGAGGAGGTCTTCTGGGCCAAGCAGAACTGCTCGCACCAGAGCTTCGAGGCCCGGCTGCTCGCGCTGCTGGGCGACATCGCGCCGGCGCTCGTCGTGCCGGTCGTGGCGGTCGAGCCCGACCGCGGGCTGCACCTCGTCCGTGACCACGGTGCGGTGCTCTCCGAGAGCCTGGGTGCCGGTGGGGAGCCGGACGACGTCGGAACGTGGTGTCGGGTCGCCGCCCAGGGGATGCACCTCCAGCGGCTCCTCGTCGACCGGATCGACGAGGTCGTCGCTGTCGTGCTCACCGTCATGCCGGCGTGGGAGGCGCCCGCATACGTCGAGGCCAGGGCCGCATCGCTGGCCGCACTGCCGGAGGACGACCCCCGGAGACTGTTGCCCGACGGCGCGGCGTCCGTGGTGGCGCTCGGGCCCGCGGTGCGGGAGTGGGCCGAGCAGCTGGCGGCGGTCGATCTGCCGGACACGCTGGTGCACAACGACCTCCACGCCGGCAACGTCTTCGCCACGCCGAGCGGACTGCGCTTCTTCGACTTCGGGGACGCGGTCGTCGCACACCCCCTGACGGCGTTGTCGGTGCCCGTCAACATCGTCCGCCACCGGCTCGGGGCCGCGCCGGACGACCCCCGGGTGCGGCGGGTCGCGGACGCCGCCCTCGAGGTCTGGTCGGACGCAGTGCCCGCGCCCGACCTTCGCCGGGCCCTGCCTGCGGCCCTGCGGCTCGGGAGGCTCGGACGCGTCGAGTCGTGGTTGCGCGTCACCGCGTCGATGACCCGGCCGGAGCTCGCGGAGTACGGCGACGGGGCCGCCTACTGGCTGACCGCGCTGCGCGAGGAACCGGCCCTGACGTGACGCCGACCCGACCTGGCGCTGGGCTCGCACTGAGCTGGCACTGAGCTGGCACTGAGCTGGCACTGAGCTGGCACTGAGCTGGCACTGAGCCAGGCCGGAGTCAGACCCGTCGCAGGACCGCGGTCACCTTGCCGAGGATCGTGGCGTGGTCGCCGTCGATGGGGGAGAAGTCCTCGTTGTGCGGGAGCAGCCAGACGTGGCCGTCGGTGCGCTTGAAGGTCTTGACCGTCGCCTCGTTGTCGAGCATGGCGGCGACGATGTCGCCGTTGTCGGCGGTGGGCTGCTGGCGCACGACGACCCAGTCGCCGTCGCAGATGGCGGCGTCGATCATCGACTCCCCGACGACCTTGAGCAGGAACAGCTGTCCCTCGCCGACGATCTGCTTCGGGAGCGGGAAGACCTCGTCGACGACCTCCTCGGCCGTGATCGGCACGCCGGCCGCGATCTTGCCGAGGACCGGGACGTAGGCGGCCTCGGGCCGGGAGTCACCTGCCCCGGTCTCGACGTCGTGGCGATCGGGGTTGATGCCGTCGGCGTCGTGGAGGAGCGAGCGGCCGGCGCCACCTGAGCCGCCGCGGTAGCCGAGCTGCTCTGCGCCGGCGTCGGGGGAGACGACCTCAAGGGCCCGGGGTCGGTTGGGGTCGCGGCGCAGGTAGCCCTTCGTCACGAGGGCGTTGAGCTGGTGGGAGACGCTCGAGGGGCTGGCGAGGCCGACGGCGTCACCGATCTCCCGCATGCTCGGCGGGTAGCCGCGGCGGTCGACCGAGTTGCGGATGACCTCGAGGACGCGTCGCTGGCGGACCGTGAGGCCGTCGCCCTTGTCGCGATCGGGAAGCTCGGTGACGCCCATGATGGTCCCCTTCTGAGGCTCCCTCCCAGCCAGTGTCAGTGGTGGCTGGTGAGGTCTGTGGTGTGAGAACAGCCTATGAGTTTCGAACACAGTTGCCAAACACCTGTTCGACGCGTGTCTCGACATCGTCCGGCACACGTGCTAGAAATCGTACAGAGGTTCGATCGAACACCTGTTCGCCAGACCGCACGACCGAGACCGAGGAGATCCTGATGAGCGCCACCGCCCTGGAGCCCAGCACCCACGTCCTGCCGTCCCTGCGCCCGCAGCTGGTCCTCGTCCCCACCGGTCGCGAGGCTGTCGCTGCGGCCCGCGCCGCCCGCCCCTCGATCCGACTCACCCGCCGCGGACGCCTCGCGGTCTCGCTGCTCGTCGCCGTCGCGGTCGTGCTGCTCGCGCTCGCGGCGACCGGCACCTTCGCCTTGGCCGCGGGGGAGCCGCGCACCCTCGTCGTGGAGTCCGGCCAGACGCTCTCGCAGATCGCCGCGACCCAGCTGCCCGACCTGCCGATCAGCGAGGGCGTCATCGCCCTTCAGCTCGCCAACGCGCTGTCGACCTCGCACATCCACGCGGGCCAGAGCCTCCTGGTCCCCACCCCCTGACCCTGCTCCGTTCGCCGCTCGGCCACCCACCGGGTCGCCGGGCTCCCTGATCGGCCGCGTGGCTACCACCACCGCCGGCTCGACGGGGCCGGCGCTTCGACCCCGCCGGACTCGTCACGACGCCGCACCCCAGCCCCATGGGGTGCGGCGTCACTCATGCTCCGCGACTTCTCCGAGGCCCCGCGCCGATTGCCGGGCGGAGCCCGCGTTTCCGCGCGACACTGGCCCCCACGAGCAGTCCGCGCGAGGGGGGTCTTCGATGGCAGGGAGCGGGCAGGGGCAACAGCATGATGACCGGCAGGACGGTCAGCGCGGTCCTCGGCACCAGGGGGGCACCTCGGGCGCGCTCGACACCGGGCCGCAGGTGGGGTTCACCTCGGACCACGCGGTGGCCTACGCTGAGCGGTGGACCGAGACCGCTTACCACGCAGTCGATTCCGGCCTCATCATCGCCGAGTACCGGGTGCGAGGAATGGTGGAGACCGAGGTCGTCAGCGGACCGTGTCCGAGATGCTCCGACCAGGTCCTCTGGCGACGGGTCGCCTCCGCCGTCCGCCGGGTCGAGCCGGTGCAGCAGGTGCAGCCGGTCGAACGGACGGACGAGGACGAGGACTACCGCTGGCTCGTCGTGACCTGCGGCTGTGGGCGCGACCATGCCGGGCACCCGAAGGGGGTGTCGGGCTGTGGCGCCACCTACCGCGTCCCGGCTCTCGTCGTGGTCGTCGGGCCGGTCGAGGGGCCGGCGGCGGCAGACGGGGAGGGCGGGGAATGAGTCCACTCCCGCCCTACCGCGGCGCCCCCACCCCGGCCGAGGTGGCCGATCGTGAGGCTTTCGACGCCCTCGTCGACGCGTCGCTCACCGACACCCGCGACTCGGCCGGCACGTGGCGCAACGGCCTCGCGGCCCTCATCACGCTCGCGACGGGCGCGCTCGTCCTCAAGGGACCCGAAGCCGCAGCCGACCTCGACTGGCCGGCTCGCCTCGCCCTGACGGTCCTGCTCGGGGGCGGTCTTGCCTGCGCGGTCGTCGGGCTCTGGAACGCGCTCTCGGCCGAGGCCGGCATCCCCGAGAAGGTCACCCACCAGTGGGTCCTCGACCACCACGGGTCGACGAAGGAGTTCAGCGTCGCGACGGCGCTGGCGGCGGCGGCACGACTGAGGACGGCGCGGACCCTCGTCATGGCCAGCCTGGCGCTCTTCCTCACGGGCACCGTCGTGTGGTGGTGGCTGCCCGAGGCCCCGGAGGACCCCGTCGTCACGGTGACGACCTCGGCGGGAGTGTCCGCGTGCGGCACCCTGGCGAGCGCTGACGGCGGGACGTTGCGGATCGCGGTGACGGGTGCGAGCACCCCCACGATCGTTCCCGTGACCGAGGTGGCGAACCTCGTCGTCGGCACGAGCTGCGACAGGTAACCCGCTGCGGCGCCGCTCGCCTGTGGACAACCGCCGTGGCGGTGTCCGGGTCCTTCCTAGGCTCGCGTGACGGGTCGGGGAAGGGGTGGTGATGAGGTACGAGGTCGAGGTCGCGGCGGTGGCCGCCGATGCGACGGGCGCCGCCGACGCGTGGACCGTCCTGCGCGACGTGTCGCTGGCCGAGGACCTCCTCCCGCTCTCGAAGGCCTTCCCGGGAGGGCGGGTCTCCGCGGCCATCCCGGCCCTCGTGCGCGAGTGGGAGCGCCAGCTCGTCGAGACCCGGATGCGCGTCTGGGGTCTCGGGGCCGCCCTGGCGGACGCGGCCCGGGCCTACGGCGAGGTCGAGTCCGCGGTGGGTGCTGCCGTCCGCGGGCCGGCGACGGGACAGCCCCGATGAGCATGATCGGCGTCGGCGAGATCCGGAGGTTCCGACCCGTCGTCGTCGCCGAGATCGCCCGACGCCTGGACGGGCAGCGGCGTCGGGTCGGACGGGCCATGGAGCTGCTCCTGCTCCGGCGAGCGACCGGCCTCGCCTGGTCGGGCGCGGCCTCGAGCGCGGCGGCCGACCGCCACGCCGAGCTCGTCGGCGCCCTCACCGGGGTCGCCGGACGGATCGGGGCCAGCGCCCGGGTGCTCGACCAGCTCGCCGAGCGGATGGGCTCCTGCCTCGAGCTGGTGCGGCATGCCGAGCGGGTGGCCCTGGACGGGGGCGGGTGTCTCGACGAGCACGGGCACCTCATCCTCCCTCCCCGGGTCCCCACCGGTGAGCCGGTGACCGACAGCTATCTGCTCCGGGCCGACGAACGGGTGCGCCAGGAGGTGGCGCACTACCTGGCCCAGGCTCGGCGCATCGCCGAGACCACGGACGCGGAGACCTGCCATCACCTCCTCGGCGCGGCATCGGGGCGGTCCCTGGCCACGTCCCAGGGCGGCGGACTGCCCCCGGTGCCGCCACCCGAGCTGCGGGTCGGCCCCGAGCTGCCCGCCGACCAGGCCTTCGCCACGGCCGCGTGGTGGCGCTCCCTGAGCCCGGGGGAGCGGGAGCGCGTCATCCGTGAACGGCCGACCTGGGTCGGGCCCAGGGACGGCATCCCGGGTGCGGACCGGCACGCCGCCAACCTCGTCCTGCTCGAGCAGGCCCGGGTCGCCGCCCGGGCCGAGCTGCGCCGTGCGTCCCGGCCGGGCGAGCCGGTGGGTGACAGCGTGATGGTGGCGGCGCACCGGGTGGCCTCGCTCGACGCCATCGCCGACGTCGTGTCGCGGCGAGACGGCCACCCGCGCCAGCTCCTGCTCGTGGATGCCACGGGCCCGTTCGTCCGGGCCGCAGTCTCCCTCGGTGACGTCGACACGGCCGGGCACGTCACGACCTTCGTGGGCGGCGTGTCGACGACGGTCGACGGGGACCTCGCCCGTCTCGACGACCGCTTCGGGGCGTTGCGGACGCTGGCCTGGACGATGACGCGGGGGTCCGGAGCCGCCGCGGACGTCGCCGTCATCTCCTGGCTCGGCTACCCCGCCCCGCAGTGGCGTGAGCTGACCTCGACCGGGCCGCGGTCGGTCATGACCCAGCGGGTCGCCCGCGAGCATGCGGGCGCGCTGGCCTCTTTCCTCAACGGGATCGACGCCTCCCGGCCGGTGGCCCCGCACCAGACGCTGTGGGCCCACAGCTACGGCAGTCTCGTCGGCGGCTACGCCCTGCAGCGCAACACCGGGGTCGACGACGTCGCCTTCTTCGGCTCGGCCGGCACGCCGATCGACGAGCTGCCGAAGGCCGGTCTCAAGCCCGGCTCGTTCAACATCCTGCTCCCCGGGGAGGGGGATGTCATCGCCATGGCCGCCCCGTTCGGCAACCCCACCACGGTGCCCGGCGCGGTGCTGCTCTCGGTGTCGTCGGCGCGCAAGCCGGGGGAGCCCAGCACCTGCCTCGTGGCCTCGCGGGGGCACTCCGAGTACGACCGACCGGGCTCGACCGCGGAGCACAACCTCGCCGCGGTGGCCGCGGGACGCCCCGACCTGAGGATCACCGCCCCCAGCCGGTGTCGGTGATCTGCGGCATTTGCGCAGGTCAGCGCCGCGACGCGCCGAACGGTGACTCAGGTGTTGCGATGGGGGTCACACCATGCCTACAGTTACCCCTACATCTAGTAGTTACATCGCTGTAAGACATCCACATGTAGTCCCCAGCCCAGCAGGGGTTACGCACAGGACGTCCCCATCTTGTCCCCAGCCCCATCCCCAGGCGACCTGCCTTGGCGAGGCAGCTGGGCGGCATACGAGCACGTCATGAGACGTTGAGAACGGTGAGGAGGCCGACATGCACTGTCCGTTCTGCCGGCACACCGACTCCCGGGTCATCGACTCGCGCACGACCGACGACGGCACCGCCATCCGGCGCCGCCGCCAGTGCCCGGAGTGCAACCGCCGCTTCACGACGCTCGAGACCTCGAGCCTCAGCGTCGTCAAGCGGTCGGGGGCCTCCGAGCCGTTCAGCCGGGCCAAGGTGCTCACCGGCGTGCGCAAGGCCTGCCAGGGCCGGCCGGTGAGCGAGGACGACCTCGCCCTGCTCGCCCAGCGGGTCGAGGAGGCCATCCGGGCCCAGGGCAACGCCGAGATCGAGGCGCACGAGGTCGGCATGGCCGTTCTCGAGCCGCTCCGCGAGATCGACGAGGTGGCCTACCTGAGGTTCGCCAGCGTCTACCAGGCGTGGGAGAGCCTCGAGGACTTCGAGGGAGCGATCGCGGTGCTGCGCGCCGAACGGGACGCCCTCGCGCAGGAGTCCGCGATCCGCGCCCCCTGATCCCCGTACGACTGATCCCCGGACGACGAACAGCACGACCATCAGCACGACCCAGCCGTACCGAAGAGGGGCTGTCAGACCCCGGCGAGACACTGACCAGAACGACCTCAGAGACATCACCGACAGCAGTCACGAACCAGCAGGCACGAACCAGCAGGCACTAACGGTCAGGGAGGCCGCAGAACCATGACGGAGATGGCAAACCGCAGCTCGCGAGCGAAGTCGGGGGCCCGCAAGGGCGTCTCGATCGAGCGCATCTACACGACGCCCGGCGTCCACCCCTACGACGCGGTCACCTGGGAGAAGCGCGACGTCGTCCAGCAGAACTGGAAGACGGGCGAGACGATCTTCGAGCAGCGCGGGGTCGAGTTCCCCGACTTCTGGTCGATCAACGCCAGCACGATCGTCACGACGAAGTACTTCCGCGGCGCCCTCGGCTCCGAGAAGCGCGAGGTCTCCCTCAAGCAGCTCATCGACCGGGTCGTGCTGACCTACGTCGCAGCCGGCAAGAGCAACGGCTACTTCTCCTCGCCGGAGGACGCCGAGGTCTTCGAGCACGAGCTGACCCACGCCCTGCTCCACCAGGTGTTCTCGTTCAACTCCCCTGTCTGGTTCAACGTCGGGACGGCGTCCCCGCAGCAGGTCAGCGCCTGCTTCATCCTGGCCGTCGAGGACTCGATGGACTCGATCCTCAACTGGTACAAGGAGGAGGGGAAGATCTTCCAGGGCGGCTCCGGCGCCGGTCTCAACCTCTCCCGTATCCGTTCGTCCAAGGAGCTGCTGAGCTCC
>JBBRGO010000072.1:0-12637 GCA_038224055.1 Actinomycetales bacterium | reverse complement strand
AGGTCGACGACGCCGTGCACCTGGGCCTCGACGTAGTCGTCGAGCCGGTCGGCGTCGAGCCGGTCGGCGTCGGGCCGGTCGGCGTCGGGCCGGTCGGCGTCGGGCCGGTCGGCGTCGAGCCGGTCGGCGTCGAGCCGGTCGGCGTCGGGCCGGTCGGCGTCGGGCCGGTCGGCGTCGGGCCGGTCGCCACCCGCGAGGTCGGCCAGGTCGATGAGGTCGCACCGGTCACGGGTCCCGAAGTGGGACGGCTCGAACACGCTGTCGGGGAAGCAGAAGGTCGTGCGGTCGAGCGTATGGGGGGCGAGCCGCAGGTGCGCCGAGCCGAAGCGTGGCGCGCCACCGCACGGTCGGTGCCGGTGGTCGAGGGCGCCGTACTTCGGCCGCAGCCCCGGCGCGGCGGTGTCGTAGGCGCCGCCGAAGATCCGCTGCTCCCAGCGCCAACGGTCGCCGCCCGGATGCGCCGTGAGGCCCCCGTTGCTCGTCCCGGTCTCGAACTGGCTGCGGTAGACACCATCGAGGGCCATCGCGCGCAGGATCGGCCGTCCGCCCACGAGCCGGTCGGGGTGGAAGTTGAGGGTGACGCGCAGGTCCGGGTCGAGCGGGTCGCCGGTGGCGAGCGCTCGGACGTGCGCGAGGGCCCGGGCCACGGCACCGGCGCTGGCGTCGGCGCGCGTCTCGCTCACGGCTCCTCCGAGGGTCTGGGTCATCCGGAACCACCCTCGCACAGCCCGGGCCGCCCCTTCGCCGCACCGCAGCCGCACCGCATCCGCACGGCCGCACGGGTTCGCCTACGCTCGGTTGGTGACTCTCCTGCCCTCCACCCCGGCTGCCCGCTCGCTGCGCTTCCACGGGCAGATCGCGGGCCTCGGGACCACGAGCGGGACGCGCGTCGTCGTCGGACACTGGGACCGGACCCACCTCGGGTCCTTCTCCGACGCGATGGTCGAGACGGCGCAGGGGCACCGGGTCCTGCTCGCCCCGACGCCGGAGGTGGCGGGGTTCATCTGCGACACCTACGTGTTCGACGAGGTGCGCATCGAGCCGGTGTCGGTCCACACCTCGGTGGACCGGTGGACGCTCGAGGCGGCGTCACTCGCCCTGCACGTCGACCTCGGCGGGCGCACGGCGCTGGGCCGCCTGCTGCGCCTCGTGCCCCGTCGCGTCGCGAGCAGCCCGGTCTGGGCCACCCTCGTCGACCCCGTGGCCCGCGTGGTGCTCCGTGGCGTGCGCACCCGGGGCACCGCCCTCGAGGGCCGGCGTGAGTACTACGGCGCGATGGACGCCCGCCGGGTGACCGGGGTCGCGGGCGAGTTCGACGGGGCCGCGCTCGGGTCGATCGCGCCGGTCGACCCGCCGTGCCGGTTCGGCTTCTCGTCCACCCCGCGCACGCCATCGGTCACCGACGTCGTGACGACCGTCGTCCTTCGCACCTGACCGTCGTGACCCGACCGTCGTGACCCGACCCTCGTGACCCGACCGTCATGACCTGACCGGTCGGGCCCCTACGGGTCGGGCGGCGAGAGGTCAGGCGGGTGAGGTGGTCACCTGGGTCCGCAACCGGTCCTGCGCCTCGGCGAGCGACGCGCGGTGGGTCGGGTGGGCCACCGTGAGCAGGTCCTCGAGCATTGCGAGCAGGCGGCGCGGCACCTGGACCGAGTCGCGGCCGTAGAACCCGACCTCCTCCGTCGCGAGGCGGACCAGGGCGTCGACGTGCTGCGGGTGGTGCACGACCCGGACGAGGTCGTCGGTGTCGTCGGCACCCGAGCTCGTGCCGTTCGCACGGTCCCCGCTCGCGTCCTCGTCCCCGGACCGGTTGTCGCGGATGTAGGCACTCGGCGGGCGGCGCTGGACGAGGACCCGCAGGATCCGGTGCAGCTCGTCGATGACCTGCACGGCGGTCGTCGGGTCGTTGATGCCCGGGGACAGGGCCCGCTCGGCGATGTCGACGAGCTGGCGGATGCCGAAGGCCGCATCCTGACCGAGCGTCCGCTCCGTCTCGAGGGCGATGCAGCGACCGACGCGGTCGAGGTCGTGCGCCTCGAGGTCGTCCCTGCCCCAGACCGTGGCGAGCCGCATCCCCTCGGCAACGAACTCCCCGACGGCCACGTCGACGACGACGACCGCCTCGAGGTCTCGGGCGACGCCGACGAGCTTGTCGTAGTCGAGCTGGATCACCGACCCGTGCCGGCCGGCCGACGTGACGGTGCTCCGCGGCATACCCGGGGTCGGTGACCACGTCGGAGCGCCGCCGCCGGCGTCCTGCTCATGCTCCGGGAAGAGGCGGTTGCACAGGGACACGGTGCGCTCGCCGACGTGCGAGATGATGTGGGACACCTGGATCGAGGTGGTGATGTGGTGGATGAAGGCCAGGAAGCAGCCGACGCTCGCGAGCACGAGGAGGAAGGCGGTCGTCACCGAGACCTGCGGGACGAAGCTGGTGCCGCTGTCGGAGGCCCCCTGCACCGAGCGGAGCACCGTCAGCGCGAAGACGAAGGATGCGATGAAGACCCCGAGCGTGGCCTGGGTGATCCGGTTGGAGAGGAAGTCGGCGAGGACCCGGGGCGTGAACTGGCTGCTCGCTAGCTGGAGCACGACCAGCGTGATCGAGAAGACGACGCCAGTCACCGAGATCATCGCGGTCGCGATGGTGCTGAGCATGCCGCGCGCCCCGTCGGGACCGCCCTGGAAGAGATAGGGCAGGTGCTGCGAGACCTGCCGGTCGAGCTCGGGCAGCAAGATCCCCCCCGCGATGCCGGTGAGGCAGATCGCGAGGGGGAGGGCCCAGAACGGTCGCCAGACCCGCTGCCACCGACTGATGGTGGGGACCGACGGCACCTCACCTCGGGCGCGCCTGGTGTCGCTCATGGGCGGACTCGGGGCGGCGTCGGGACCTGGCGGTGTCGGGTCATGCGTTCATCCTCACATCACCGGCGCCCTGCCCGCGGGACGCCGGTGGCGTCGGTGAGATCTGCGCGCGCGGATGACATCATGAACGTTCAATGACCATCAACGCCGTCTACCTCATCGCCGGGCTCGCGCTCTTCCTCGCCGCGGTGCTGCCCGCTGCCCTCAAGCGCTATGCGATCTCCGCCCCCATGGTCCTGCTGTCGATGGGACTGCTCATCGGTCTGCTTCCGCTGCCGGAGGGGCTCCAGCTCGACCCGATCGACATCCGCCCCCAGATCCAGCGGGTCTCCGAGCTGGCGGTGCTCGTCGCCCTCATGGGCGTCGGACTGGCGCTCGACCGGCCCTTCCGCTTCCACCGGCGTGCGACGTGGCACTCCTGGTCCCCGACGGCGCGACTGCTCGCCATCGCGATGCCGCTCACGATCGCCGGCGTCTTCCTGCTCGGCTGGGGCCTCGGTCTCGCGCCGGCAGCCGCGCTGCTGCTCGGCTCCGTCCTGTCACCGACCGACCCCGTCCTCGCGGGCGACGTCCAGGTCGAGGGCCCGCGGGTCGACCCCGAGCACCCGACGGACGACGAGGGGCTGATCCCCGAGGAGATCGACGAGGACGACGAGGTGCGCTTCGCCCTCACGTCCGAGGCCGGTCTCAACGACGGGCTCGCGTTCCCGTTCGTGTATGCCGCCGTGTTCCTCGCGACCCTCGGGCCCGTGTCGGGGTGGATCGGTGGGTGGCTCGCCTGGGAGCTGGTCGGCAAGGTCGTCATCGGGGTCGCCGTCGGGGCCGGGGTCGGCTGGGCCCTGGCCCGGATAGCCTTCCGGTCCCCGAGCAAGCCGCTGCGACTTGCCGAGCAGGGTGAGCCGCTGCTCGCGATCGCCGCCCTCGTGATGACCTACGGACTGAGCGAGCTCGTCGGGGGCTACGGCTTCCTTGCCGTCTTCTCCTGCGGCATGGCCCTGCGCGCGGGGGCGAGCAACCACCGCTACCACGAGGCGATGCACTCGGTGATCGAGCGGCTCGAGCGGCTGCTCACGCTCATCATCCTGCTGCTCCTCGGGATGGCGATGACGCACGGCCTGCTCGCGAACCTCGACTGGCGCAGCTTCGTCATCGTCGGCGGGCTGGTCTTCGTGGTCCGTCCCCTCGCGGGGATCGTCAGCCTGCGCACGCGTCGCCGCGACGTCGAGCACCGCGGCGGGCTCAGCAAGGCCGAGGCGGTGGCGGTGGCCTTCTTCGGGGTGCGCGGCATCGGCTCGATCTACTACCTCGCCTACGCCGCCGGGGAGCATGCCTTCGTCGAGGAGCGGTTCCTCTGGTCCACCGTGGCGCTGGCCATCACCGTCTCGGTCTTCGTCCACGGCGTGCTCGTCACTCCGGTGATGGGCCGGCTCGACGCCCGTCGGGGGCTGACCGGGACCGCGACGAGCTCCTGACCCCGACCCGATGGCCCCCTGCGGTGAGGGGGGCCAGACTTCGGTCATGGGAACGATGATCGAACTGCCCCAGCACGACCTGCTCGCCTACCGTGCCGACCCGCCCGGCGAGGTGCGGGGGGCGGTCATCGTGATCCAGGAGATCTGGGGGCTCGTCGACCACATCAGGGACGTCACCGACCGGGTCGCCGCCGAGGGCTACATCGCCATCGCCCCGGACCTGCTCGGCCACGTCGGGCTCAGCCCCGAGGCCGGGCAGCAGCTGCACCGCCTCGTCACCGGTGGCGACGAGCAGGCCCGGCTCGACGCCCAGCCGCGCCTGCGCGAGCTGATGGGCCCGGCCCGGTCGCCGGAGTTCGCGGCGTGGGCCGTCCCGGCGCTGCAGGCCGTCGTCGACCTGCTTCTCGAGCAGGACGAGGTCGACGGCGACGTCGCGGTCATGGGGTTCTGCTTCGGGGGGTCCTACAGCTTCGCGCTCGCCCTCGCCGAGCCCCGGCTCAAGGGGGCCGTCGTCTTCTACGGCGCGTTCCCGGAGACGGGCGACCCGACGACGATCGCCTGCCCCGTCCTCGCCCTCTACGGCGAGGACGACCACGGCATCACCGACGGGGTGCCAGCCCTCGAGTCGCGGATGGGCGAGGCCGGGGTCGACTTCTCGGCGCGGGTCTACCACGGCGTCGGCCACGCCTTCTTCAACGAGACCGGCCCGGCGCACCACGCCGGGGTCGCCGCCGACGCCTGGAGCCGGACGCTCGCCTTCCTCCAGACCGTCTTCACCGACTGACCGGCCCGCCCCCCCGCCCCGTCGAGTGGGCAGTTTCGCCCGGCGCCGGCCCAGCGGCATACGCACCGCAGCACCACCCGCAGACTGATCCGCAGACTGATCCGCAGACTGATCGACCCCTGGCATCAGTCTGCGGATCAGTCTGCACCTGGTGTCGCCAGAGCAGCAGCAGACGCCGACTGATCCGCAGACTGATCCACGGCAGGGATCAATCTGCGGATCAGTCTGCACCCGGAGTCGGCTTGCGGAACTGCAGCCGGCCGAGCGCGCGGTCCTCGGGCCCGCTCAGGTCGGTCCAGCCGGTGCGGGTGTAGAGCGAGACGTTCTCGGTCATCGTCTCGTGGGTGAGCAGGCGCAGCTCGGGCAGGCCGCGGCGCCGCGCCTCCGCGTCCGCGTGGTGCAGCAGCGCCCGGCCGACACCCCGGCCCCACCATGCAACCGCCACGGCGACGATGTCGACGTAGAGGTGGCCCGGTCGGGCCTCGACCTCGAGGACCCCGACGACCCGCCCGACTGCCTCCACGACCCACACCGCGACCCACACCCCGCCCCGCTCGATCACGTCCGCGTGGTCGACGCCCATCGGCATCGGCTCGCGACCCATCCGCTCGACGTAGGGCGTGAACGCGGTCCGCACCAGGTCGCGGACCGCGGGCGCGTCCTCGGGCGTGGCAGGTCGCAGGATCGGCTCGGCCATTCGCTCATTCTCCGCACCTACCGCCGCCACGGGAAGGGCGGTGGTGGTAGATGTGGGGTCCATGACCATCGACGAGCCCTCGTCCCCCCTGCTCGTGGGGCCGATGCTGCGCTACATCGGGCAGACCGACGCGACCGTCTGGGTCGAGACGGCCCACGCCGCGACCGTGTCCGTGGTGTGCGGCGGGCGGTCGTGGTCGGCGCCGACGTTCGCGGTCAAGGGCCACCACTACGCCCTCGTCGTCGTCGACGGCCTCGCGCCGGGCAGCGAGCAGGAGTATGCCGTCCAGCTCGGCGACGAGGTGCTCTGGCCTCCCGCGGACGGTGACCTCCCGGCGCCCCGGCTGCGGACGATCGACCCTGACCGGTCGACTCGGCTGCTCTTCGGCTCGTGCCGGACCGCCGTCGCCCACGACGCCGAGGGCAACGCCTCCAACGGTGTGGACGCGCTGCGTGCCCTCGGACTCGCCCTCGCGGACGGCTCGGAGGAGTGGCCCGACCTCGTTGCCTTCCTCGGCGACCAGGTCTATGCGGACGAGACCTCGGCGACGATGCGGGCGTTCATCGCGACGCGGCGCAGTCTCGAGGAGCCGCCGGGGGAGGAGATCAAGGACTACGTGGAGTACGCGCACCTCTACCGTCTCGCGTGGACCGACCCCGTCAACCGCTGGTTGCTGTCCACGGTGCCGAGCTGCATGATCTTCGACGACCACGACATCCGGGACGACTGGAACACCTCGTGGTCCTGGCACGAGGAGATCAACGCCACCCCCTGGTGGCACGAGCGACTCATGGGTGGGCTGTCCTCGTACTGGGTCTACCAGCACCTCGGGAACCTCGCGCCGGGTGAGCTGGCGGATGACCCGGTCTACGCCCGCGTGGTCGCGGCCGCTGACGGAGCCGACGAGGTCGACCTCACCGAGGCCGTCTTCGACCTCTCCGCCCGGGTCGACCGCCACCCCGAGGCCTATCGCTGGAGCTACCGGCGCGACCTCGGCGACTGCCGTCTCGTCGTCGTCGACTCTCGCGCGGCCCGGGTCCTCGAGCCGGACCGCCGCTCGATGCTCGACCCGCAGGAGACGGCGTGGCTCGACGAGCAGCTGACCGGCGACGTCGACCACCTGCTCATCGGGACGTCACTGCCCTTCCTGCTGCCTCCGGGGTTGCACGACCTCGAGGCCATCGACGAGGAGGCGGCCGAGGGTGCCTACGGCAGGCGGATCGCGACGCTTGCGGAGAAGTCTCGAAGGTCCATCGACCTCGAGCACTGGGCGGCCTTCAACGAGGGTTTCACCGATGTCTTCGAGATGGTCATGGACGTGGCCCGCGGCAACCGGGGTCGGGCGCCGGACACGGTCGTGTTCCTGTCCGGTGACGTGCACAACTCCTACGTCGCCGAGGTGACCGCTGCGGCGGAGCGGCACGGGGCCCGCTCCCGGATCGTGCAGGCCGTCTGCTCGCCGATCCGCAACCCGATGCCGCGGGGCGTGCGCGTCATGATGTCCCTCTTCGCCAAGGGTCTCGTCGGCCCGATGGACTTCTGGCGCAGCCACTCGAGGCGCGTCCCCGACCCGCCCTATCCCTGGGAGGTGACGCACGGGCCGTGGTTCGACAACTGCCTGGCCGAGCTCGCCGTCGACGGGTCCGGCCTCCTGCTCTCCTGGCGGGCCGGCGTCGTCGAGGGGGACGACGAGGCCCGCCCTCGCGTACGCACCGTGGGGCAGGCCCGGGTCGACGCCCGCTCCACCGATGACGGATCCTCGAGCTCATGACCCCGGGAAGCGAATCGCCCCCCTGAGCGTTGGGTAGAGAATGTGGCGCCGCCCTGCCGGGCTGCGCCGACCTGCCGCCACCGCTGCCGGCGCCACCCCAGTCGGGTGCCGCACGTGACCTCCCGGTCCACGGACCTCGTCTGCCGGATGTCCCCCTCATGGGACACCCGGAGCTGCCAGCACGCGGGCCACGCCCGCTCCGCGACCTGACCCCGAGGATGACCATGGATGCGCCGCGACACCTGAGCGACCAGAGCCGATGAGCGCCACGACGGCAGCGCCGCCGATCCAGCGGCGGTCCCCGGTCGAGCGACTGGGCGCCGGCTCCCGGATCAAGCTCATCGCCATCCTCGGTGCCATGACGGCGCTCGGACCGTTGACGATCGACACCTACCTGCCCGCCCTGCCGAGCATCACCAGCGACCTCGGCAGCACGGACGCGACGGTGGGGTTCACCCTGGCCGCCACGCTGTTCGGCTTCGCCCTGGGTCAGCTCGTCGTCGGGCCGCTGTCCGACACCGTGGGGCGACGGCGGCCGATGCTCGTCGGGGCCAGCCTGCACGTCGCGGCCTCGGTGCTCTGCGCGGTCGCACCGAGCGTCGGCTTCCTCATCGGCTTTCGGGTGCTTCAGGGCTTCTCCGCCTCGGCCGCCGCCGTCGTCGCCCTCGCGATCGTCCGTGACGTCGCCCAGGGCCATGCCTTCGTCACGTTGATGTCGAGGATGCTGCTCGTGATGGGCGCCGCGCCGGTGCTCGCACCGACCGTCGGCAGCGTGGTGCTGCGGTGGACCGAGTGGCGCGGCGTCTTCGTCGTGCTCGCCCTGATCGGGGCGCTGCTCCTCGTCCTCGCGGCGGTCTCGCTGCCGGAGACGCTGCCGAGATCCCGGCGCCTGGCCGGTGGCCTGCGGGCCAACGCCGCGGCCTACCGGCGCCTCCTGCAGGACCGGACCTTCGTGGGGCTGGCCCTCGTCGCGGGCCTGTCCATGTCGGCGGTGTTCGGCTACGTCGGCGGGTCCTCGTTCGTCATGCAGAGCTACTACGGCCTGAGCGTGCAGCAGTTCGGCCTGGTGTTCGGGGCCGGGTCGATCTTCCTCATCACCGGCACCCAGCTGAACCCGAGGCTCGTCTCGCGGTGGTCCTCGGCGCGAGTGCTGGGAGTGGCAGTCGCCGCGGGCGCGGTCGCCGGCGGGGCCATGGTGGTGACGGCGGTGCTCGGCACGGGAGGGCTCGTGGGCCTGCTCGTGCCGCTGTGGCTGGTCCTCGGCTGCGTCGGGGTGGCCCTGCCCAACGCCCCCGCCCTCGCGCTCCAGGCGCACGGTGACACGGCGGGCACCGCGGCGGCGCTGCTGGGGGCGGCCCAGTTCGGGGTGGCGGCGCTCATCGGACCGGTCTACGGGGTCGTGGGGCTCAGTGCGGTCTCGATGGCGTGCCTGATCGCGGGTGGCCTGCTGCTGACCCTGGCCATCTACGTCCTCGTCGTCCGTCCCTGGCAGCTCGAGCCGGTCTCCGGTGACCTCCCCCCGGTGGCCGTGCACTGAGCCCGAGCGGCCCCGCGGCGGGGCGAGGCCGCCAGCGGAGCGGCATACCTCGTCCGGCTCGGTGAGCGACCGACGTCTAGGTTGGCGCCATGTCGGAGCACTCGCGGAGGTGGAACCGCCGACCGCCAGCAGGCGGCGGCGAGAACCGGATCCCGCCAGCCGCCGCTGTGATGCTGGCGGCGGTGGCGTACGCCGTGCTGCCCGACGGTCTGCGGATCGGGCCGCGAGTCGCGATCCCCGCGCTGGAGGTCGCCCTGCTCAGCGCCCTGCTCCTCACGAACCCTCGGCGCCTGATCCGTCAGACCCGGTGGTCCCGGGCCTTGTCCATCACGCTGGCCTGCGTCGTGATCAGCACCAACCTCGTCTCGTTGGGGATGCTCGTCGCCACGCTCGGCTCGCCCGACGCCGGGGGCCTGCCCCTGCTGCTCGGGGGGATGCAGGTCTGGGTGACCAACGTCATCGGGTTCGGGCTGCTCTTCTGGGAGATCGACCGCGGTGGCCCGGTCGCCCGTCACTCCCTCGGCCGTGACCGGCTGCCGCCGGCGGACTGGCGCTTCTCCCAGGACGAGGACCACGACGCCGTGCGAGAGGTGGCGGTCGGGTCGAGCACGGTGAGCAACTGGCGGCCGTCCTTCATCGACTACCTCTACGTCTCCCTGACCAACTCCAGCGCCTTCAGCCCGACCGACACCATGCCGCTCACGGGGCGCGCCAAGGCGCTCATGGGTCTGGAGGCGACCAGTGCCCTGCTCGTCGCGCTCCTCGTCGTCGCCCGCGCCGTCGGCGCGCTCGGCCAGGGCGGCGGCTGAGCCCTCCCCGGCCCCCGCCTGCGCGGGTGTAGGTTCCCGGCCGACCAGTCGCAGGCGTACGACGAAGACCTGCAACGCGACAAGATGCCGGGACAGCCGCCGTCCCACCAACGTGCGCCAATCCTTCGCCGCCACTGGAGCTTTTGCCCACATGCCGATGAATGCGGCCGCCCGGCGAGATCCGGGATCTACCGCATAATGCCGATGACAGGGCGTTGAATATCTTCGCGCTTCAACGGCAGCTCCCTCCGACGGCTCGCTACCCTCGCCTCGATGCCGAAGCGTTGGGGGGGACATGGGAGACGGATCTCGTTGGCAGCGCTGGGGACGCTGGCCCTACCAAGTGTTGGGGTGGGGCTTGCTGCTGTTGCCGTTGGGAATCCGGTTCGTGCCAGGCACGGGCCCCGGCTTTCTTGCGCTTTCGGTTCTGGGCCTGGTGTGCGCAGCCGCCGGAGTGGTCCTCGTGGTTGGCCCGTGGTGGCATCGCGCTCGTCGATCTCAAGACGAGGAGATTCGTCGCAACCCCACCGGTAAGCGGGTCCCGATGGAGGAGCGTTTAGGCGCCGTTGGCTATCCCCGCGCCCGCTGGGCGTTGAGCGTGCTCACGGCGTTGGCCCTCGCCGCCGCAACGGTCTGGGCAATCTACGAGGCAGCTATGCAGCATGAAAGTGCGTACGTCGCTTTTGCGATCCTCCTTTTCGTCCCGGTCCCAGTCTTTGCTTGGATCGCTTGGCGAACACGTGCTTTGAGGCACGGCCGGCCGTCACCGTAGCGGTGCGGGCATACATCCTTCGTGGCCGTGAGCGGGGGTAAGTGCTTCGGACGCGCATGTGCGTACGCTGACGCTGACGCTCGTCGGCGCAGCGCCGGGTGCCGTGGATGTCGCAGTCGGGCACTTGCGACGACGGTGCGAGCACTGCCGGGCGCCGGGCGCCGGGCGCCGGGCGCTTGTCCCAGTCCCGTCGGGGACACTGGGGGGATACCGACCGTAGCTTCGACAAGGAGTCAGCCGTGACCGAGGGAACCGTCCGCTGGTTCGATGCCGACCGGGGGTTTGGCTTCATCGCCCTCGGTCAGGAGGCAGAGGACCTGTACGTGCATGCGTCCGAGATCGTCAGCGACGACGCGATGAGGCTGCTCCGGGAGGGGCAGGTGGTCGAGTTCGAGATCGGCGAGGGGGACCGCGGCCCGCAGGCACGCCGCGTCCGGGTCACGGCCGACCAGGCCGCCGAGACACCGCTGGGCCTGCTCGGCACCGTCTCCTGGTACGAGCCTGCCAAAGGGTACGGCTTCATCACGCCCGCTGGCGGTGGTGCCGAGATCTTCGTGCACAGTTCGGCCATCGTGGGGGGCGGCGTGGTCTCGGAGGGGCAGCGGGTGGCGTTCCTCGTCGTCGACGGGGAGAAGGGACCGCAGGCTGACCATCTGATCCCCTTGGGAGCCCAGGCCGCCCAGCAGGCCGTGGCATCCGACGGGGCGGACGGCACCGTGTCCTGGTACGACGGGGACAAGGGCTTCGGGTTCATCACCCCCGAGTCGGGCGGCCCCGATGTCTTCGTCCACGTCCGGGAGCTGGCCGACGGGCTCCCCGAGCTGGGCGAGGGGGACCGGGTGACGTACAACACCGTCGTGAGCGAGAAGGGCCCGCAGGCTCGCGACGTGCGCCTCGCGCGCGGCTCGACACCGCGGGGCGCACCCGTGAGGTCGGCGACCCGCGCGCGGTCGGGACACCGGGAGGCATCCGACGTCCCGGCGCGCGGAGGCGAGGGAGTGGTCGCGCGCTACGACGCGGAGCGGGGGTTCGGCTTCATCGCCCCGGACGCGGGAGGCGCTGACCTGTTCGTGCACGTGTCTGTTCTTAGGGGCGCCGAGGCGCTGCACCAGGGCGATCGGGTTCGGTACCAGGTGCGACAGAGCGATCGAGGACCACAGGCCGACCGCGTCGAACGGGTCTGAGCGAAAGGGCGGTCCGGGCGGAGTCGGCGCTCAGGCGTGTCCCGATCCCGTCGCTCGCTCATGCCGCGCCCAGTGCTCACAGCCGCCGACCGCGGGCGCGACGAACGAGGCCGAGCGCCGGCACCTCGCGGCCACGCTGCGCCTGGGGGCCGGGGTGAAGGCCACCAACGGACGTCGCCAGACGCTTGGACTCGTCGATGACTCTTGACACGCGAATACTCTGCGTTGCAGAGTGCACGTTATCGAGCGCGCAGGGGCGCTCGCCAGGAGAAGGGCCGCTCATGAACGACAACCAGCCCGTCGAGGTCACCGCCGCCGAGGCCGTGCTCGCCCGTACCGAACAGCTGCGTCGGGCCGCCCGGCGCGACACTCGGGGACTGGCCGTGCCGCTGCTCGTGCTCGGCATCCTCACCCTCGGGTACGCCGTCGTGTCGTACGTCGAGCTCAACGTCCTCTTCTCAGACCTCGGTCCCGGCCAGTCGAGGGCCGCCACCGACGCGGAGCTGCAGTTCGGCCGGCTCGCCGACACCTACTGGGGCCTCGTGGGCGCCGCGGGTCTGCTCGTCATCGGCCTCTGGCTGGGGGTCCGCAGCCGGCGCCTCGGCGCGGGAGCGGGCGCCGGGGCCTGGGTCGCCGGAGGCGTCGGGCTCTTCCTTCTGGCGACCATGGGGCTGCCGTTCTCGCCCTGGGGTGTGATGGTCGGCATGGTGGGCTTCATGGCGCCCACCGCGTTCATCGGCGTCGCG
>JBBRGO010000071.1:0-12651 GCA_038224055.1 Actinomycetales bacterium | reverse complement strand
GTGCTCGGCGCTCAACCGCAGCACCGTTCCGACGATCTACCCACCCGTGGCCCAGGGCTGGTTCGCCGCGGTCCGCGCCGCGGTCCCGACCACGGCGCAGTACTGGCCGATGCAGGTCGGCGGCGCCGTCGTCAGCCTGCTCGTCACCCTCGCCCTCGTGGTCGTCCTGCGGCGGCGGCGCCTCGACGTGCGCTGGGCCGCGATCTGGGCGTGGTCACCGTTCGTGACGACCGAAGCGGTCACCAACTCGCACATCGACGCTCTCGGGGTCCTGCTGATCGTGCTCGCGACGGCCGTCGCGACCCCTGCGCTCGCGTCCGCCGCGGGATCGGCCAGCTCCACTGGTGGACGGGGTCGCGCCGCGGCCGTCGGCGCTCTCGTGGGGCTCTCCGCCGCAGTCAAGTTCGTGCCCGTGATCGCCGCACCACCCCTCGCCCGCCGCCGGCCGGTCACCGTGGCCGTTGCGGCAGCCGTGACCTTCGCCGCCGTCTACGTGCCCTACGTGGTCACGACCGGCTGGACGGTCATCGGCTACCTTCCGGGCTACCTCGTGGAGCAGGGCTACGAGGAGGGCTCCGGCTTCACCCTCGCCTCGTGGGTCCTCCCGGGGTCGCTCGCCACGCTCGTCTCGCTCGCGGCCGTCGTCGCCATCGCCGCACTCTCCTTCTGGCGAGCCGATCCGGATCGGCCCTGGCTGGCGCAGCTCGTCGGCACGGGGGCCATCCTGCTCGTCGTCAGTCCTCCCTACGCGTGGTACGCCCTCGTGCTCGTCCCCTTCGTGGTCCTCGCCCGGCGGTGGGAGTGGCTCGTCGTGCCACTGACGATGACGGCCCACCTGCTCGTGCCGGCCGTGTTCGTCTCGCGGACCATGACGCTCGTGGCGGCCGGGGTCGTGCTCACGGGCTGGCTCCTGAGGCGGTATGCCGCGCGTGGGGACGGCCGTCCGGCACTCCTCTCGCCCGAAGGACGTGATGATGGGGACGGCGGCGCCGGCCCACGGCGTGACCCCCAGCTGTCGGAAGGACACACCGCGTGACCACCCCTGCCCCCGCCCCCATCCCCCACGGCGTCACTGCGGCCGCTCCCGAGCAGGGTCGGGGACGCGTCCTCGTCACCGGCGGGGGCGGCTTCATCGGCCGCCACGTCGTCGAGGCGCTCCTCTCCGCGGGCCACCCGGTCCGCGTCCTCGACTCCTTCCGGGCCGACGTCCACGGTGCACACCCCGACGTCGAGGGACTCGCCGACACCTGGGCTGACGGGCCGGGCGGTCCCGTGGACGTGCGGGTCGGGGACGTCACCCGCACCGAGGACGTCGACGCGGCGCTCGAGGGCTGCGAGACGGTCGTCCACCTCGCGGCCAAGGTCGGCCTCGGCGTGGACTTCGACGACACGGACGACTACGTCCACAGCAACTGCACGGGCACGGCGGTGGTGCTGCGGTCGGTGGCTCGGCTCGGCCTGGCCCGGGTCGTCGTCGCCTCCTCGATGGTCGTCTACGGCGAGGGGGACTACCTCGACGCGTCGGGGGCGCTGACCCGGCCGGAGCCACGCACGAGCCGCGACCTCGACGCCGGCCGGTTTGACCCGACCGCCGCCGACGGCGGCCCGCTGCGCCCCACCCTCGTGGACGAGGGCTCGCTCCTCGACCCGCGCAACGTCTACGCGGCGACCAAGCTTCACCAGGAGCACCTCAGCGCGATCTGGGCACGCTCGACCGGCGGGCGCGCGGCGATGATGCGCTTGCACAACGTCTACGGCCCGCACATGCCGATGAACACCCCGTATGCGGGGGTCGCCTCGATCTTCCGCTCCGCCCTCGAGCGCGGCGAGGCGCCGAGGGTCTTCGAGGACGGCGGGCAGCGACGGGACCTCGTGCACGTCCGCGACGTCGCCGCGGCAGTCGTGGCGGCGCTCGGTTGGACCGACGCCCAGGACGCGGGGACCGCGCGGGCGTTCAACGTCGGCAGCGGTGTCGTCCACACGATCGGCGACCTCGCCGCGGCCCTCAGCACCGCCGCCGCCGGACCGGCTCCGGTCGTGACGGGCGAGTACCGCCTCGGCGACGTGCGTCACATCACCGCGAGCTCGGCCCGCGCGGCCCGGGAGCTGGGCTGGCGTGCGTCCGTCGGCTTCGAGGACGGGGTGGCCGAGTTCGCGACCGCCCCGCTCCGCCGCCCGGTCTCCCTCGAGTGAGCGCCCGGCCCCGGGGGGTGCCGGAGGGCTGGTGCGTGGGTCAGCGGACCGTGATGACCGCGTCCCCCGCCGGCACGAGCCGGCCGATCACCGGGTGCCCGGGCAGCTCACCGACGACGAGCAGTCCGCCGGAGGTCTGGGCGTCGGCCAGCAGCACCAGCTCGTCCTCGCCGAGACCGGACGCGAGGTGGGGTCGAACCCAGTCGAGGTTGCGCCGGCTGCCCCCGGGGACGTAGCCAGCGGCATAGGAGGCCCGGGCGCCCTCGACGTAGGGGACCGCCGCCGCGTCGACGACGGCGGACACGCCGCTCGCCCGGCACAGCTTGAAGAGGTGGCCGAGCAGACCGAAGCCCGTCACGTCCGTGGCGCAGACGACGCCAGCCGCCAGCGCGGCGCGGGAGGCGTCGCGGTTGAGCGTCGTCATCACCTCGATCGCTTGGGCGAACACCTCGCCGGTGGCCTTGTGGCGGTTGTTGAGCACCCCGAGGCCGAGCGGCTTGGTGAGCGTCACGGGCAGGCCCGCGACCCCGGCGTCGTTGCGCATCAGGCGATCCGGGTCGGCGAGTCCCGTCACGGCGAGGCCGTACTTCGGCTCGGGGTCATCGATGGTGTGGCCTCCGGCGAGATGGCAGGCAGCCTGGAGCGCGACGTCCGCCCCGCCGCGCAGGACGTCGGCTGCGATCTCGAACGGGATCCGGTCGCGCGGCCAGCCGAGCAGGTTGACGGCCACGAGCGGCTCGCCCCCCATCGCGTAGACATCAGACAGGGCGTTCGCGGCGGCGATCCGACCCCAGTCGTAGGGGTCGTCCACGACGGGAGTGAAGAAGTCGGTGGTCAGCACGATCGCGCGTCCACCGTCGATGCGCACGACAGCGGCGTCGTCCCCGGTGTCCACCCCGACGAGCAGGTCGTCACCCGCCGCTGGGACGAGGCTGCCGAGGACCCGCTCGAGCTCGCCCGGCGGCACCTTGCAGGCGCATCCCCCGCCGGATGCCTCCTGGGTCAGTCGCACACGGGGAGTGGTCGTCGCACCGGGACGGCCGTCGGCGGCATTCTGGGTCATTCCGTCATTGTGCAGCGCGGGCCGCACCGGCGCCCTCCCGGGCCCGCACCCGACCACCCGCGACGTCGCGGAGCCCACCCAGCGGCTACTGTTCGCGATGGAGGCGTTCCTCGTCTGGTGACGGGCGCGGTCCTCAAAATCGCTGTGGTCGGGTATCCCGGCCAGGCGGGTTCGATTCCCGTCCGCCTCCGCCAGAGCTGCCCATCCGTATCTTCCGTTCGAGAGGGATGACGCGCGTGGATGACCCCCGTCGCCGGGTGCCCCGCACCGATGCGGTGCTCGGGGACCCTGAGCTCTCCGTGGCGATCGAGCGCCTCGGACGCAGCCGCGTGAAGGCCACCGTCACGGACGTCCTCGAGCGATGCCGCGAGGGACGCCTCGACCCCGAGGACGTCGTCGCCGCCGTCGTCACGCGGCTGCCGGCCTCGAGTGCGTCACTGCGTCGCGTCATCAACGCGACCGGCATCGTGGTCCACACCAATCTCGGACGAGCGCCACTCTCGGCCGCCGCGCGCGACGCGGTCGGCATCGCGTCGGGAGCGACGGACGTCGAGCTCGACCTGCGCACCGGTCGCCGGGGTCCCCGCGGAGCGGCCGCGATGGCGGCGCTCCGTGCGGCCGTGCCGGCGGCCGGGGACGCCCACGTGGTGAACAACGGCGCCGCGGCGCTCGCGCTCGTGACCCGGGCGCTCGCCGCCGACCTCGAGATCGTCGTCGCCCGCGGCGAGATGGTCGAGATCGGTGACGGCTTCCGCATCCCGGAGCTGCTCGAGTCGCTGGGCGCGAGGATCCGCGAGGTCGGCACGACCAACCGGGTGCGGCTGGACGACTACGCCGGGGCGATCACCGAGCGCACCGGCTTCGTCCTCAAGGTGCACCCGTCCAACTTCCGGGTCGAGGGCTTCACGGCGTCGGTGCCGGTGGCCGAGCTGGCGCGCCTGGAGGTCCCGGTCGTCGTCGACATCGGCTCCGGCCTGCTCGCGCCGCACCCGAGACTTCCCGACGAGCCGGACGCCCAGACCACGCTCACGCACGGGGCGACGCTGGTGACGGCCTCCGGCGACAAGCTGCTCGGAGGGCCGCAGTGCGGCCTGGTGCTCGGCGAGGCGTCGCTGGTGCACCGGCTCCGCAGGCACCCGTTCGCGCGTGCTCTTCGCGTGGACAAGCTCACCCTGGCCGCTCTCGAGGCGACCCTCATCGGCCCGCAGCCCCCCGTCGCGGTGGCCCTCGCCCGGTCTCGGGAGGAGCTGCTCGACCGCGCCCGCCGGCTCGCGACGAACGTCGACTCCGCGGTATGCCGTGTCGTGACGTCCGTGGGGCACGTCGGCGGAGGCGGCGCCCCGGGTGTCCCGCTCGAGAGTGCGGCGTTGTCGCTGCCACCCGAGCTGGCCGAGACGCTGCGCCTCGGGGAGCCCCCGGTCATCGGTCACGTCCACGACGGACGGTTGCTGCTCGACCTGCTGACCGTCCCGGATGAGCTCGACGACGTCGTGGGAGACGCGGTTCGTCGGGCCCTCGATGAGGTCGGGGCGCTCTGAGGTGCACGTCATCGCGACGGCCGGCCACGTCGACCACGGCAAGTCCACCCTCGTCAGGGCGCTCACCGGCAGTGACCCCGACCGGCTCGCCGAGGAGCGACGCCGAGGGCTGACGATCGAGCTCGGCTACGCCTGGACGACCCTGACCGGGGTGGGTGAGGTCGCCTTCGTCGACGTCCCGGGGCACGAGCGCTTCATCGCCACCGCCCTCGCCGGGGTCGGGCCCGTCCCGGTCGTGATGTTCGTCGTCGCTGCCGACGACCCGTGGATGCCGCAGGCCGCCGAGCACCTCGCTGCCCTCGACGCGCTGGGCGTCGAGCGTGGGCTGCTCGTCGTGACCCGTGCCGACCTGGCCGAGCCCGGGCCGGCCCTGGCGCGGGCCCGGCACGAGCTGTCGGGCACCACGCTGAAGGGCCTGTCGGAGGTCGTCGTGAGTGGCCGGACCGGAATGGGTCTCGACCGGCTGGGGCGCGTGCTCGCCGAGGTGCTCGCCCACGTCGGCCTGCCCGACCCTCGGGAGGACGTCCGCCTCTGGGTCGACCGCCGGTTCCACGTCAAGGGCTCCGGCACGGTGGTCACGGGGACGCTGTCCGCCGGCACCGTCAGCGTCGGGGACCAGCTCGCGTTCGGGGACGAGCGGGTCCGCGTGCGGGGGCTCGAGGCCCTCGGCACGCCGCGGGAGGAGGTGAGCGGGGTGGCGCGGGTCGCGCTGGACCTCGGTGGCCACGCCCCCGCGGCGCTGTCGCGCGGCGACGTGCTCGTCACCCCGGGAGCCTTCTCACCCACGACGGTGGTCGACGTCGCCCTGTCGGGCGGGGAGGGCCAGACCGACGACGTGCCGGAGCGGCCGATCCTCCACCTCGGGTCCGCCCTCGTCGGCGTCCACGCGCGGCGGCTCGGCGACGGCCTGCACCGGCTGACCCTGGACCGACCGCTGCCGCTGCGCATCGGCGACCGCGCGATCCTGCGCGACCCCGGTCGGCGCTCGCTCTGGGGCGTGCGAGTGCTCGACCCCTTCCCCCCGCCGCTTCGTCGCCGGGGCTCGGCTGCCACGCGAGCGAGCGAGCTGGCCGCGAGCGACGGCTCCCTGGCGGCCGAGCTCGCGCTGCGTGGCGTCGTCCGTCGGTCCGTCCTCGTCCGAGCCGGGGTCCGCGTGGAGCCGTTGCCTCCGGGCACGACCACGGCCGGCGACTGGCTCGTGGCACCCGACCGCGCAGCCACTCTCCGGGCCAGGCTCGTCGAGGTCGTCAAGGCCGCCGCCACTCCACTGTCGCAGGGGGTCTCGTTCGCCGCGGCCGCGCACGCCCTCGGCCTCCCCGATGCCGGCATCGTCCCGGCCCTCGCCGGCCCGCCGCTGCGAGCCGAGCGCGGGCTGGTCCTGCTCGGCGAGCAGCGCACCCTGCCGCCGGCACTGCTCTCGGCCCTTGACGGTCTGGCGTCAGACCTCGCGGATGCCCCGTTCGCGGCGCCCCCGGCGGCCCGGCTCGCCGAGCTCGGCCTCGACCCCCGGACCGTCGCCGGCCTGCACCGCTCGGGGCACGTGCTGCGCGTCGCCGAGGGCGTCGTGCTGCTCCCCGGCGCCGACGAGGCAGCGGTCGACGTGCTCTCGGGACTGCCCCAGCCGTTCACGACGAGTCAGGCCCGACAGGCCCTCGAGACCAGCCGCCGGGTGGTCCTCCCGCTCCTGGGCCACCTCGACGCGACCGGGCGCACCGCTCGCCTGCCGGACGACACCCGCCGGGTCCGCGTCCGCCCGCTCGCGTCGAGTGAGGCTGAGCGCGCACCCGATCGAGGCTGAGCGCGCGCACTCGAGTCAGGTCAGCGGCCGGTGCCGCCGTAGACGATCGCGTCCTCCGTCGCGTCGAGGCCGAAGGCGGTGTGCACCGCACGAACCGCGTCGTCGAGGTCGTCGGCCCGGGTCACCGCCGAGACGCGGATCTCGGAGGTCGAGATCATCTCGATGTTGATGCCGGCCTCGGCCAGGGCCCCGAAGAACTTCGCCGAGACACCCGGGTGACTCTTCATGCCGGCACCGACGAGGGCGATCTTGCCGATGGCGTCGTCGAAGCGGAGGTCGGCGTAGTCCACCTCGTGCTTGATCGACTGGAGCGTCGAGATCGCCTTGGGCCCATCGCCCTTGGGCAGGGTGAAGGAGATGTCGGTCTTGACCGTCTCGGCCGCGGACACGTTCTGCACGATCATGTCGATGTTGAGACCGGCCTCGGCGATGGCACCGAAGATCTTGGCCGCAATACCGACGCGGTCGGGCACCCCGACGATGGTGATCTTGGCCTCGCTGCGGTCGTGGGCGATGCCGGCGATGATCGGTGCTTCCACAGCGCCTTCTCCTTCATAGGGTTTCAGCTTGACCATGGTGCCGGGCTTGCGGGACCAGGACGAACGGACGTGGATGGGGATGCCGTAGCGGCGCGCGTACTCCACGCAGCGCAGGTGCAGGATCTTGCTGCCGTTGGCGGCGAGGTCGAGCATCTCCTCCATCGAGAGCACGTCGAGCTTGCGAGCGTTGGGCAGCAGCCGGGGGTCGGCGGTGAAGACGCCGTCGACGTCGGTGTAGATCTCGCAGACCTCGGCCCCGAGCGCGGCGGCGAGCGCCACGGCGGTCGTGTCCGAGCCACCGCGGCCGAGGGTCGTGATGTCCTTCGTCGTCTGGCTCACGCCCTGGAAGCCCGCGACGATCGCGATGTGCCCGGCGTCGAGTGCGCTCTTGATCCGGCCGGGGGTCACGTCGATGATGCGGGCCGCGCCGTGGGCGTCGTCGGTGATCACGCCGGCCTGCGAGCCGGTGAACGACCGGGCCTCGGCACCGAGCTGGGCGATCGCCATCGCGACGAGGGCCATCGAGATCCGCTCACCGGACGTCAGCAGCATGTCGAGCTCGCGCGCGGGAGGCGCCGGGGTGACCTGCTCGGCGAGGTCCAGCAGCTCGTCGGTCGTGTCGCCCATCGCCGACACCACGACGCACACCGAGTGACCGTCACGCTGGGTCTCGACGATGCGCCGCGCCACTCGCTTGATCGCCTCGGCGTCGGCCACGGACGATCCGCCGTACTTCTGGACGACGATGCTCACACGTGCTCCCTGGGTCTGTTCAGGCGGAGACCGCAGTCTAGGACTCGCGGACGAGCGCCCACGGTGTCGTCGGAATGCTGAGACTCGCGCTCAGGGGTGCAGCGCGTCGAACTCCGCCTCACCCACGGCCTCGTCGTCGGCGTCGAGTCGCAGATGCGACAGGATCGAGTGGAGCGCGCTCAGGCCGGAGAGGGCACTGGCCCCCCAGTCGGACAGGTAGCTGAACTGCCACCACCACAGCGCCTCGGAGCGTCGACCGGCCGCATAGTGCTTGAGGCCGTGGGTCAGGGCCGTCGCGACGTCGGACAGGTCATCGGAGATCGAGCCGTGGGCCCGCTCCGTCGAGGTGACCGGGTCGAGGACGTGGACGTAGTCGTCGAGGCCCGAGAGGACGTTCTTCAGGCCGTCGCGGAGCGGGTCCGCGTCGTCGTCGGGCCCGGGGTCGGCCTCGTAGCGCTCGTCGGGCAGCACGTCCTGGATCGCGCCGAGCCGGGCCCCCGCCACGAGCACCTGCGAGAGGGCGAGGGTGAGCAGCGGCAGGGCCGTGGCCGGTGAGGCACCGCTCGCCACCTCCGTGACGGCGGTGAGGTAGGCGCTGGCCTCCAGCGCGGTCAGGTCCGCGAGCGCGGCGAGCTCGTCGACCGCCTCGCCGTCCACCGCGGTCTCGTCGGTCGCCTCGGTCTCGTCCGTCCCCATGTCGTCCACCCCTTCGTCGTGACGTATGCCGCTCGGCCGGGTCGGGGCCACGCCCTCAGTCTGCCGGTCGGGGTGGTGGGCGTCGACCTCAGGCTTCGACGCGGCGTCGACCCTCGAAGGCCCGGCCGAGCGTGACCTCGTCGGCGTACTCGAGGTCGCCGCCGACGGGGAGGCCCGAGGCGAGCCGGCTCACCGTGAGGTCCATGTCGCGCAGCAGCCGCGAGAGGTAGGTGGCGGTCGCTTCTCCCTCGAGGTTGGGGTCGGTCGCGATGATGACCTCGCGGACCTCACCCGAGGCGAGGCGGGGCAGCAGCTCGCGGACCCGCAGGTCGTCCGGACCGACGCCGTCGATCGGGCTGATCGCGCCACCGAGCACGTGGTAGGTACCCCGGAACTCCCGGGTGCGCTCGATCGCGACGACGTCCTTCGGCTCCTCGACGACGCAGATCGAGGTCTGGTCACGACGCGGGTCGGCGCAGATCCGGCAACGCTCGGCCTCGGCGACGTTGCCGCACTGCTCGCAGAAGCGGACCCGCAGCTTCACCTCGCTGAGGGCCGAGACGAGGCGGGTGACGTCCTCGGAGTCGGCCTGCAGCAGGTGGAACGCGATCCGTTGCGCGCTCTTGGGACCGACGCCGGGAAGTCGTCCGAGCTCGTCGATCAGGTCCTGCACCGCGCCTTCATACACACCAGCACCCTAAGCCCCGGCAGCGCCGGCTCCCGGACGCCGCACCCGGAACCATCCGGCGCATCGTCAGTCGACGAGGGCCGCCGACCAGCGCTCCTCGATGCGGCCGAACCGCCAGATCGCGAGGGCGAGCACCCAGGTGGTGACGAAGAGGCCGACGATCCAGTAGCCGACGTTGCCGAGGTCGACCCCGCCGATCGCGGCGAGGGGCCCGGTGGTGACGGCGAGCCGTTCGCTGACGACCGACGCGATCTCGATGCCCCCGACCCCGAGCGCGACGGCCACGGAGAGAGCGGTGATGGCGATGTTGTAGTAGATCTTGCGGACCGGCTTGGACAGTGCCCAGCCGTACGCGAAGTTCATGAAGGACCCGTCGATCGTGTCGAGCAGGGACATGCCGGCGGCGAACAGCACGGGCAGGACGAGGACGGCATACCAGGGCAGGTTGGCCGCGGCGGCTCCGCCCGCGATGACGAGCAGGCCGACCTCGGTGACGGTGTCGAAGCCCAGTCCGAAGAGCAGCCCGACCGGATACATGTGCCAGGGCCGGCTCACCGTGCGGGTCACCCGGCCGAGCAGCCGGGTGAGGAAGCCGCGCTTGTCGAGCTGGCGCTCCAGCTCGAGCTCGTCGAGGTGCCCGGACCGCATCCGGTGGAAGACCTTGACGATCCCGACGAGGGCGGCGAGGTTCACCAGCCCGATGAGCAGCAGGAAGGCCCCGGAGACCGACGTGCCCCACAGGCCGGTCACGCGCTGGAGCGCCCCGCCGTCGTCCTCGATCGCACCGGCGAGGGCGCGCATGCCGAGCGAGACGAGCATGACCATGACGAAGACGACCGAGGAGTGTCCGAGGCTGAACCAGAAGCCGACGCTGAGCGGCCGGTCGCCGGTGCCGATCAGCTTGCGGGTCGTGTTGTCGATCGCGGCGATGTGGTCCGCGTCGAAGGCGTGGCGCATGCCGAGCGTGTATGCCGTCACGCCGAGCCCGACGCCGAAGAGCTGGCCGGCCACGCGGTACTCCTGCGGCGCCACGATCCCGAGCAGCAGGCCCCAGCCGATGACGTGCAGCGCGGCGACGAAGGCGGCCATCCCGAGCAGGCTGCGCCGCTCCGTGGCGCTGAGCCGGTCGCGCCACCGCAGGCGGCCCGCTGCCGTGCGGGTGAGGTCGGGGATGGACACCCTGCGAGGCTAGATGCGACTCAGTCGCATCTGCAACCCGGGCGAGGCAGGCCGCTCAGATCCCGGGGTGGGCGCCCGGGACGTCGTTGTAGGTGGCCACCTGCTCCTGCCCGCTGAGGCCGGCGATGGCGTCCATCACCTCGTCGGTGAGCAGCCGGCGGGCGCGACCAGCGGGCATGCCCGCGTAGCGCTCGATCCCGATGGGGGCGCCGAAACGGACCGTCACCTTGGCCAGCTTCGGGAAGCTCGCCCCGACGGGTTGGATGTGCTCGGTGCCCAGGAGGCCGACGGGGACGACCGGCACGCCCGCGGTGAGCGCGAGCCAGGCGACCCCGGTGCGTCCCCGGTAGAGCCGACCGTCACGGGAGCGGGTGCCCTCGGGGTAGATGCCGAAGGCGTCACCGTCGCGCAGCACGTCGAGGGCGGTGTCGAGGCTCTCCTGCGCGGCCGACGCGGAGTGTCGGTTGACCGGGACCATGCCGACCGAGGAGAAGAACCCCTTGCGGAGGGCGCCGCCGAGCCCCTTCCCCGTCCAGTACTCCTCCTTGGCGAGGAAGCGCACCCGTCGGGGGGCCGCCAGCGGGATGGCGAAGGAGTCGATGAAGGACCGGTGGTTGCTGGCGAGGATGGCCCCGCCGTCTCGCGGGACGTTGTGCTTCCCCTCGATGGTCGGCCGGTAGAGCGCATGAGTCAGCGGGACGAGAACGGTGCGCCCGACGCTATACATCATGGGGCCAAGCGTAGGGCCGCCCCGCGTGGCGGCGAACCGGACCGCCCGAGCCGGCGGACCGCGACCACGGACTGAGATCGTCGGTCCCTCCGGGACCTCGGTCGGGTCAGGCCTGGCCTCGAGCGCACCAGGCGGTGGCCGTCACCTCGAAGGGACCGTCGGGCAACAGCCCGCTGCAGTGCCGGCGCAGGACCTCGCGGGTGTCGGCGTCGAGCCCGGCCACGTGGGCTCCGGCGGGACCGACACCGAGGGTGAAGGGGGTCCACCACTCCTCGAAGCCCGCGTGGGTGACGGTGACGGTGAGCGACCCGCCCTCGACGTGGGCCAGGCCGGCCCGGTGGCAGAGGTCGGTGAGGTCACCCTCCCGGCCCCCGACGAGGTCGCGCTCGCCGACGGTTCCGGTGTCGAGGTCGTGGGCGGCCTGCCAGAAGATGCTGAGCGGACCCGAGTCGCCCGCGAGGTCCCAGACGCAGACGGAGACGGTGCCGCCCGGCCGGGTGACGCGGGCCATCTCTCGCAGACCGCCGACCGGGTCCCTCATGAAGCTCACGACGAGCTGGGCCACGGCAGCATCGAAGATGGCGTCGGGGTAGGGCAGCCGCTCGGCGTCCGCCACCTGGACGTCGACGTCGGGGAAGCGGCCGCGCAGAGCCACCGCGAAGGATGCGGACGGCTCGACGGCCGACACCTCGGCCGCTCCGAGCAGCGCCACCAGTCGGGTGGTGGCCGCCCCGGTCCCCGCGCCGACGTCGAGGGCGCGCATGCCGGCCCGGACGTCCGACCACTCGAGGAAGCGTGCCGCGAGGGGTTGGGAGTAGCGGCCCATGAATGCGTCATAGGCCTCGGCGCTGACCTCGAAGCTCACGATCAGAAGGTACCTCCGGGGGGCCCTTCGGATGAGGGAATCAGCTTCTCTCGTCTGACGATTCGGTCATACCTCCGATGCCGGACACGCCCTGGGGCTTTCCGTGACGGTCCGGGCTCGCTCGCCGTCCCCGTCGGCGGGCCTTCGGCCGTGCTAGGAGTCCTCGGAGACGACGCGCCCACCCAGGACCTTCTCGATGACGGAGCGGCCGACGTCGCCGGACTGCTCGATGTCCTCGTCGTCGTGCCGGGCAGCCGAGTCGTCGGTGGTCGGCCCCTGGGGGGCGGCCTCTCCCCCAGCTCGGCGTGGCGACCCGGTGCGTGCCTGGGCGAACGAGGCCCGGACGGCACTGGCACCCTTGAGCGCACCGCTCTGCCCACCGCTCACCTCACCGCTCACCTCCCTGCTCGCGTCAGGGCTCGCCTCACTGCTCGCCTCACTGCTCGCCTGGCCGCTCGCCGTCGGGGAGGAGCCGCCGCCCGCCGGAGCCGTCGCCCACGCCGGTGCCGGCGTCGAGACGCTCCCCCAACCCGCGTTGTCCTGGGCCGAGCGCGTCGCGGTGGGGCTCAGGCCGGCGTCGGCCAACGCCGACCGCGGACCGGGAGAGCC
>JBBRGO010000070.1:0-12885 GCA_038224055.1 Actinomycetales bacterium | reverse complement strand
TGGCCTCCGCGTCGGCGAGGGTGAGGATCTGGCCCACGCGCTCGCCGACGTCGGCGAAGGTCTGTCTCGGCGCGGGCGTGCTCTGCTGCTTCAGGTCCGCCATGACGCGGGACTGCTGCCCGAGCTGTCCGCGCAGGTCGGTGAGGGCCGCGTTGAGCCGGGTCAGCTCCACGCTCCGCTCCGCGGCGTCCTTCTTGGCTGCCTGCAGGGTGCGGTTCTGGGACTCGATGAAGGAGTCGACCTCCTCGGTCTCGTAGCCGCGCCGGGAGAACTTGAAGTGGGGTCTGTCGATCATTTCCGTCCAATACGAGGTAGTTCCCGACGGCCCGCACAGCGCGGGGAGGTTCTTCATTGTGCAGCAGCGGCCATGCGTTCTGAGCGATGCGTCCGCGAGGGGGTGCATGTACGCGGACCAGCGTCCGCCCGGGGGTGCGAGCGGGCCGCCAATCCGGGAGGCCGCGGGCTACGAACACCTCAAGCACGCCTTTCGGGGGGATCACGTCGCGGGCTCCGCACGACGACTCCCGGCTTGCGCCACAGCGGAGCACCACATCTCACAAGGAGTGACCGTGTTCGGAAAAAAGATGGTGGCCGACCTCATCGAACGCAGTGCCGAGAACGACCGCGACCGCCGAAACTTCCTCAGGGCCGCAGGGTTGGGAGGAATGGCACTGGCCGGATCGGCCGCCTTGGTGGCTGCCGCTCCGTCGTCGGCGCGGGCCGACGGGGTGAGCGACGCCGCGGTGCTCAACTTCGCCCTCAACCTCGAGTACCTCGAGGCGCAGTTCTACTCCTACGCCGTCCACGGCTGCGGACTCCCCGCCTCCCAGACCCACGGCAAGGGCCCGATGGGCGGCGTCACCGGTGGCCACCGGGTGCCCTTCCGCAGCGCCTCCGTCCGCCGCTACGCGGAGGAGATCGCAGGTGACGAGACGGCACACGTGGCCTTCCTGCGCGCCGCGCTCGGGTCGGCCAAGGTGTCACAGCCGGCGATCGACCTCCAGAACAGCTTCACGAGCGCCGCCGTGGCGGCGGGACTGATCCGACCCGGGCAGAGATTCGACCCGTTCGCCAACGACGACAACTTCCTGCTCGGGGCCTTCATCTTCGAGGACGTGGGAGTCACGGCCTACAAGGGCGCGGCGCCACTCATCACCAACGCCACCTACCTGGAAGCCGCGGCGGGGATCCTCGCCGTCGAGGCCTACCACGCCGGCATCATCCGCAACGCCCTCTACGAGCGCGGGCTGGCAAAGGAGGCCGGCAAGATCTCCAACGCCCGTGACAGCCTCGACGGGCGGACTGACCTCGACCAGGGCATCAAGGTGAAGGGCCACCCCAACCTGGTGCCCACCGACTCCAACGGCATCGCGTTCAGCCGCACCCCCGGACAGGTGCTCAACATCACCTATCTCAACCCGGCCTCGGTCGACCGCGGAGGCTTCTTCCCCAACGGTGTCAACGGGCCGGTGCACATCAGCGACGACAACAGCTGATCCTCGGGAGCCGGGTCGGGCGGAAGAGGGGTGACCCCTCGGATGTCCGGCTCGGGCCCAGGTCGTTCCCGGCCCGTTCGCGAGTTGCCGCCTACAGTTGCGGCATGGAGCGGCGGATCTTCGGGATCGAGAACGAGTACGGCGTCACCTGCACGACGCAGGGCCAGCGACGGCTGACGCCGGACGAGGTCGCCCGCTACCTGTTCCGTCGCGTCGTCGCCTGGGGGCGCTCGAGCAACGTCTTCCTCGGCAACGGTGCCCGCCTCTACCTCGACGTCGGCTCGCACCCCGAGTACGCCACCGCCGAGTGCGACTCGGTGCGCGAGCTCGTGATCCAGGACAAGGCGGGGGAGCGGATCCTCGAAGGCCTCGTCGAGGACGCCCAGACGCGGCTGCGCGAGGACGGTGTCGAGGGTGAGATCTACGTCTTCAAGAACAACACCGACTCCGCCGGCAACTCCTACGGCTGCCACGAGAACTACCTCTTCGGCCGAGGGGGGGACTTCCAGCGCGTCTCCGACATGTTCATCCCGTTCCTCATCAGCCGCCAGATCATCTGCGGCGCGGGCAAGGTCGCGACGACGGCCCATGGGGCGCACTTCACGGTGAGCCAGCGGGCCGACCACATATGGGAAGGGGTCTCGTCGGCGACGACCCGCTCGCGCCCGATCATCAACACCCGCGACGAGCCCCACGCGGACGCCGAGAAGTACCGGCGCCTCCACGTCATCGTCGGGGACTCGAACATGTCGGAGACCACCAGCCTGCTCAAGGTCGGCAGCGCCGACCTCGTGCTTCGGCTGATCGAGTCCGGCGTCGTCATGCGCGACCTCACCCTGGAGAACCCGATCCGGGCGATCCGGACGATGAGCCACGACACCACGGGTCACGCGACGGTCCGGCTCGCCAACGGGCGGGAGCTGTCTGCGCTCGACATGCAGCGCGAGTTCCTCGACAAGGTGGTCGAGATGGTCGACCGCGAGGGGATGGACAGCCCGGACACCAAGCAGGTCATCGACCTCTGGGGACGGGCCCTCGACGCGATCGGTCGGGGGGACCTCGGGGAGATCGACACCGAGATCGACTGGGTCATCAAGCACCGGATGATCGAGCGCTACCGGGAGCGGCACGGTCTCGAGCTGTCGGACTCGCGCGTCCTCCAGCTCGACCTCGCCTACCACGACATCAACCGCCGCCGTGGGCTGTTCTACCTGCTCCAACGCCACGGTCGGGCAGCGCGGGTCGCCACGGACCTCGAGGTCTTCGAGGCGAAGGTGCGCCCACCCCAGACGACCCGGGCCAAGCTTCGCGGGGACTTCATCCGCGCCGCGCAGGCCAACGGCCGCGACTTCACCGTCGACTGGGTCCACCTCAAGCTCAACGACCAGGCCCAGCGCACCGTGCTCTGCAAGGACCCGTTCGCCGCCGTCGACGAGCGGGTGGACCGGTTGATGGAGTCGATCGAGCGGTCCGGGGTCGGGCACCGTCCGCTCTGAGTCGGGCCGTCACCGGCCACCCCGGGGTGGGGTCGCTTCTCACAGCCGACGGCAAGGACCCTCCTAGGTCAGCGGGTTACAGTGACGGGGCTCTGATCACCGGGCGCGTCGCCCGAACCGACCGAAAGTTCTTGCCTGTGCGTCCCAATCGCCCTGTCCTGAGTGCCGCCGCCGCCGCGCTCGCCCTGTCGCTGCTCACCGCGTGCGGCTCCTCCTCGGGATCCGGAGCCGGCGCCACGACGTCCGCGACGGTCTCCGCCGCGCTGTCCGGGGTGACCGCGACCGGCGCCGTCGACCTCAAGACGGCCCCCAAGGTGACGTTCACGTCGAAGCCGGTCAGCACCACGACGGTCGAGAAGAAGGTCCTCACCCCCGGCTCCGGTGACGCCTCGACGAAGGCTGACACGGTCGGGGTCAAGGTGCAGATCTTCAACGGCACGTCGGGCAAGCTGCTCGACGACGGCTTCGCGGACGGCCGTGCGACCGAGAGCTACCGGCTGGCCCGTCCGGACCTGCTGCCCGGCTTCACCGCGGGCCTCGTCGGGGTCAAGAAGGACTCCCGAGTCGTCTTCAGCATCCCGCCGGAGAAGGGCTTCGGCGCCGCCGGCAACGAGCAGCTCGGCGTCGCTCCCACCGACACCATCGTCGTCGTCGCGGACGTCGCCGACGTGCGCACCGGCCTCACCCAGATCGACGGCGCCCAGACCCCGAGCCCGGCCGGGCTGCCCACCGTGACCTTCCCCGACGGTCCGACGAAGGCCCCGACCGTGACCGTCCCCAAGACCACGGCCCCGTCCTCCCTCAAGGAGGCCATCCTCGTCGAGGGCAAGGGCGCGGCCGTGAAGTCCGGCCAGACGCTCGTCGCGCAGTACCACGGCCTGCTCTGGAAGGACGGCAGCGTCTTCGACTCCTCGTGGGAGCGTGGCGCCGCCGCGGACTTCCCGATCGGGGTCGGCCAGGTCATCCCCGGCTGGGACAAGGCCCTCGTCGGCAAGAAGGTCGGCAGCCGGGTGCTGCTCGTCATCCCGCCGGCCGAGGGTTACGGCACCGCGGGCAGCGCGCCCAAGATCAGCGGCACCGACACGCTCGTCTTCGTCGTCGACATCCTCGACGCGTACTGAGACCGCACGTCTGGTAGCCCGGTCGCTCGAATCCGCGGCCTGACAGACTGACTGACTTCCACACCGCCGTCCTGAAAGGACCCCGCACCGATGGCACTCGACGCCAACCGCACCAAGCCCGAGATCGACTTCCCCGAGGGGGACACGCCCGCCGACCTCGTCATCGAGGACCTCATCGAGGGCGACGGCCCGGAGGCCAGGGCCGGCCACACCGTCAGCGCCCACTACGTCGGGGTCGCCCACTCCACCGGCGAGGAGTTCGACTCCTCGTGGGGACGCGGCGCCCCGCTGGAGTTCCCGCTCGGTGCCGGCCGGGTCATCCAGGGCTGGGACCGCGGTATCGAGGGGATGAAGGTCGGCGGCCGGCGCAAGCTGACCATCCCCGCCCACCTCGGCTACGGCGACCGCGGCGCCGGCGCCGCGATCGCTCCCGGTGAGACGCTCATCTTCGTCGTCGACCTCGACGACGTGCGCTGAGGCGCTCCACCCGCGTTCAGGAGACGAGCCGGGCGGCATGACGCCCCGCGACGGCCGCGCCGAGGAAGCTCGCGCGGTCGTCGTCGTATCCCCGGCCCATCGTGGACAGCGGCACCGGGGTGTCCCGGAGCGCGTCGTCGAGCCCTTCGCAGCCCACCTCGTGCAGGCGGAGCCGCCCCGCTGACCCGTCGCAGAGTGCCTGCGCCTGCGCTCGCACCTGCGCGCCCACCTCGCCGGGCAGCACCGGGGCGACGACGTCTGCGGCCACGAGCGCGACGCGACCGTATGCCGTGAGGCTGTGGTGCGACACGCCGCGGTGCCGCTCGCGCGGGTCCGCCTCGGAGAGGCGGAGCGAGCACACCGGCCGCCCGCGCAGGGTGCCCGCGGCGTTGACCGCCTCACCGGCGGAGGTGCCCGAGAATCCCCACCGGGTGCCGGTGCCGAGGTTGCCCGGTCCCTGGCTGACGACGACGACGTCGGCACCGACGACGTGATGCGCCGCGAGCAGGCCGGTGTGCACGTTGACGGCCTCGAGGTCGCCACCGTGTGCCTGGCCCACGGTGATCGACGCCGCCAGCCAGCCGGCTTGCCGCAGCCCGGCGACGGTGCGCGAGAAGGCGATCGGCAGGGCGCCGCCGTCGGTCATGACGTAGGCGACGCGCAGCCCCGGCCGCGCGTCGCGCAGCCCGGCGAGGACGGCCGGCAGGGCCGAGTGCAGATCGGCGACGACGACCGGTAGCCCACCGAGGTCGTCCGCGTCGCGCAACCTCTCGTGGTGCTCGCTGTCCTGCTCGTCGACCCCGAGCACCATCGTCTGGCTGCCGGTGTAGCGCGCCTTGACGACGTGGCCGGGGACGTCGCGCACGTCCGCGACCGGGTCGGGGACGTGGTCGGGGGAGGCGACGACGATCGCGAGCCCCCCGGTCCCGAGGCCGCGTTCGAGAGCCGTCGTGTTGAGCAGGACCGTGGCGCCGGGAGGGAGCTCTCCGACGGCGTCGAGGTAGCCGAGGGCCCGGACGCGCTCACCGGAGGCGAGCTGGGCGGCATACTCCACGGCGCCCGCCCACCGGGACCGCACCTCGACGACGACCGCGGAGCGCCACTGGATCATGGGCCCGACCCTATCGAGGCCCGGGACGTCATCCACGCGTCGACGGCCCGTTCGGGTAGCGTCGGACTGCCCACCCGCCGTCGCACCGAGGAAGGTCACCGATGAGTCCTGCGTCTCCCTCGGCCGAGAAGACCGAGCGGCTGCTCAACCTCATCCTGGCCCTGAAGTCGGCGCGCCGACCGGTGGCGAAGCAGAAGATCCGCGAGGCGCTGCCGAGCTACGCGTCCGCGCCCACCGTCGAGGCCTTCGACCGGATGTTCGAGCGCGACAAGGACGAGCTGCGCGAGATGGGGATCCCGATCCTCACCACCGTCATCGACCCGCTCTTCGACGACGAGGTCGGCTACCGCATCGACTCGAGCGAGGCCGCTCTGCCTGCCATCTCCTTCGAGCCCGAGGAGGTCGCCGCCCTGGCCCTGGCCGCACGCGCCTGGTCGACCGCGAGCATCTCGGGCACGGCGTCCGCCGGTCTGCGCAAGCTGCGCCTCTCCGGGGTCGAGATCGACGAGTCGATGGCAGCCGGTGTGGAGCCGCGGATCCGCACGAAGGAGCCCGCCTTCGCGGCGGTGCACGCGGCGGTGACCGCCCTGCAGCCCATCACGTTCGACTACCGCCGCAACGACGGCGTGCTCGCCGGGCGCCACGTCCAGCCCTGGGCGCTGAAGAACTGGCGCGGGCGCTGGTACCTCACCGGCTGGGACGTCGATCGGCAGGACGAGCGGGCCTTCCGGCTCAGCCGTTTCGAGGGAGCCGTGCGCAAGAAGGGGCGGGCGGCGACCTACGCGGTGCCGGACGACCACGTCCCGGAGGTCGCCCTGCGGGCCCAGGAGGGCGAGCCGTCCGGCACGGCCGTGATCCGGCTGCGGCACGGGCGGGGTCACACCCTCCGGGCGCACACCTCGGCCGTGCGCGAGCTCGACAACCGCTGGGCGGAGGTGGAGGTGCCCTACCGTCGCGGCACGACCGAGCGGGACGTCGTCGCCCTCGGCACCCACGCCGTCGCGGTGGCACCCGCCGACCTCGTGGCGGGAGTCCGCGCCGCCCTGACGGCCGCGGCGCGGGCCAACGACACCACCGAGGGCAACACCGAGGGCAACACCGAGGGCAACACCGAGGGGGTGACGGCATGAGCGCCGAGCGTGACCGGACGGTGAGACCCACCCGGGCGACCCGGTCCGCGAAGGCCCCGGTGGAGACGGCGACCCAGCGCCTCGGCCGGCTGCTCGACATGGTCCCGTGGCTGCTCCAGCACCGCGGGGTGCCGATCGGGGAGGCCGCAGCGGAGTTCGACGTGAGCGAGGCGCAGATCGTCGAGGATCTCGAGCTGCTCTTCGTCTGCGGCACTCCCGGCTACGGTCACGCCGAGCTCATCGACGCGCAGTGGGACACCGGCCACATCTACCTCGACAACGCCGAGGACATCGCGAGCCCCATGCGCCTGACCCGCGACGAGGCGGTGACCCTGACCGCAGGTCTGCAGGCCCTCGGCGCCAGCCTGCTCAACCCGGAGATCGTCGAGCGCACCCTGGCCAAGATCCGGGTGGCCACCGCGGCGACGGCGCCGGCCGCGGACGCGAGCCAGGACCCCGCCCGCCGGATCGCCCTCGACCTCGACGACGGCAGCCAGCACGAGGCGATGGAGCCGCTCAAGGCCGCGTTCACCGCCGGCCGCCGGGTGCACCTGACCTACTACGTCGCGACCCGCGACGAGAGCACCGAGCGCGACGTCGACATCATGCGCATCCTCAACCTCGACGGCCAGTGGTACGTCGAGGGCTGGTGCCACCGGGCCGAGGACGTGCGCCTCTTCCGACTGGACCGGGTCGAGGCCGTGTCGGTCCTCGACGCCGACGGCACCCCGCCGGACCACGCGCGTCACCGTGACCTCGACGACGTCTTCGTCGCGAGCGCCACCGACCTCACGGTCGTCATCGAGGCGTCGAGCGGCGCGGCGTGGATCGCCGACTACTACCCCAGCGAGGGTGTCGAGCGCGCCGCCGACGGCGCGGTCCGGGTCACCCTCAAGGTCGCCGACCCCGCCCTCGTGCGCCGTCTCATGCTGCGGCTCGGGGGAGAGGCGCGCGTCGTGGAGCCGGGCTGGCTCGCTGCCGCGGTGACGGAGGAGGCCCGCGCCGCCCTCGGCGCCTACGCAGGTCACGAAGCGTGACCGCCCTGGCGGGTCAGGGGTGGCAGGGCGACGAGCGGACGTATGCTGTGGTCGTACGGCGTGCCTGCCGCACGACGAGGTCCGGCCACCGGACGGCTTTCGACGAGGAGAGAACACCATGCCCAACCTGGGTGCCCCCGAGCTGATCATCATCGCGATCGTCGTCATCGCCCTCTTCGGCTGGAAGAAGCTCCCCGACATGGCCCGCAGCCTCGGTCGCTCAGCCCGCGTCTTCAAGTCCGAGGTGGACGAGATGAAGAAGGACGGCAAGGAGCCCAGCACGGAGGCCGGTGGGTCCACCGTCCGCGGCGACGTCGTGAGCACCGACAACGAGCGCCTCGCCGCCGAGGCCCGTGCGGCCGAGGCCGAGTCCAAGGCGGCCGCGGCCCGCGCCGAGGCCAACCGCATGCGTGGCGACTCGACGCTCTGACCGGCCCCGCTCCCTCGACTGACAGACGACCCACCTTAATGGCACTGCTGCGCAAGCGCGACACCGACGGACGGATGGCGCTCGGCGATCACCTGCGTGAGCTGCGCAACCGGCTCACGATCAGTGCGGTCGCGATCGTCGCTGCCGGCATCGTCGGGTGGATCTACTACGACTGGGTCATCGAGCAGCTGACCAAGCCCCTCACCGCGCTCAACGTGGGCCGGGACGGTGTCGTCAACATCAACTTCTCGGGGATGACGGACGCGTTCGCCCTCCAGCTGACCGTGTCGCTCTTCGTCGGCCTGATCATCTCCTCGCCGGTCTGGCTGCTCCAGGTCTGGGGCTTCATCGTCCCCGGCCTGACGAAGAAGGAGAAGATGGTCGCGCGCCTGTTCACCGTGGCCGCGGTCCCGCTCTTCGTCTCCGGCTGCTACTTCGCGTTCATCATGGTGCCCAAGGCCGTGACGGTCCTGCTCGGGTTCACCCCGGACGGGGCCTACAACCTGCAGGACGGGTCGCAGTACCTCAACTTCGTGCTGAAGTTCATCATCGCCTTCGGCGTCGCGTTCCTGCTGCCGGTCTTCCTCATCGCCCTCAACCTCGTCGGGGTCCTCCCCGCCCAGGTGATGCTCAAGGGCTGGCGACCGGCGGTGATGATCATCTTCGTCTTCGCGGCGATCATGACCCCGACCCCCGACGCCTACACGATGCTCTTCCTCGCCTCCCCGATGATCGCCCTCTACTTCGCGTCGGTGGGCATCGCCTTCCTCTTCGACCGGCGCAAGAAGGACAACGAGCCCGACTGGATGAGCGTCCCCGACGACGAAGCGTCGCCGCTGTAGCGTTCGGGTGTGTCCCACCGCGTGGCTCTCATCGTCAACCCGACCTCGGGTGGGGGACGGGGCGCGACGCGGGGGCGAGCGGCATACGACCGACTCGTCGCTGACGGTCACGACGTCGTCGACGCCTCGGGGCGCGACTACGCGGACGCCTTCGCACGAGGGAGCCGTGCCGTCGCGGACGGGGTCGACACCGTCGTCGTCGTGGGTGGCGACGGACTGGCCCACCTCGGGGTCAACCTCTGCTCGGGCACCGGCACCCGGCTCGCGGTCGTCGCGGCCGGCACGGGCAACGACTTCGCCCGGAACCTCGGCCTGCCCCTCGCCGACGCCGCTGCCGCCGCCGCGCTCGTGTCGACCGGCCGCACCCGCACCATCGATGCCGGTCGGGTGAGCTCGGGCCCCGACGCGGGGCGGTGGTTCGGCGGGGTGCTCGGCGCCGGCTTCGACGCGGTCGTCAACGCCCGCGCGGCGAGGATGCGATGGCCGCGCGGTCAGGCGCGCTACGCCCTCGCCGTGCTGCGCGAGCTGCCCGTCTTCACCCCCATCCCGTATGCCGTGGAGCTCGACGGCGCCCGCCTCGAGACCCGCGCCATGCTCGTGGCCGTCGCCAACACCTCGTCGTTCGGTGGGGGGATGCGGGTGTGTCCCGACGCGGACGTGGGCGACGGACTGTTCGACGTGCTGGTCCTGCACGAGGTCTCGATCGCCACCTTCCTGCGCGTCTTCCCCTCGGTCTACCGCGGGGCCCACGTGAACCACCCGGCGGTTGAGATCCGTCGCGCCCGGCGGGTCCGTCTCGAGGCGACCGGGATCACGGCCCAGGCCGACGGGGAGCCGTTCTCGGTGCTGCCGCTCGACCTTGAGGTCGTCCCCGGGGCACTGCGCACCGTCGCACCCGCTCGGGAGAGGATGGACGCATGATCGCCACCTGGCCGCAGCTCTCGGACTTCGCGGCAACCTTCGACTTCCCGCTCGACGACTTCCAGGTGGAGGCCTGTCGAGCGGTCGAGGAGGGACGCGGTGTCCTCGTCGCGGCCCCGACGGGCGCCGGCAAGACCGTGGTGGGGGAGTTCGCCGTCCATCTCGCGCTCGCGACGGGACGCAAGGCCTTCTACACGACGCCGATCCAGGCCCTGTCCAACCAGAAGTACGCCGACCTCGTGCGGCGCCACGGCGCCGGCAACGTCGGACTGCTCACCGGGGACGCATCGATCAACGGTGAGGCACCGATCGTCGTCATGACCACCGAGGTACTGCGCAACATGATGTACTCCGGCTCCTCGACCCTGCGGGGCCTCGGCTGGGTCGTCATGGACGAGGTGCACTACCTCGCCGACCGGTTCCGCGGCGCGGTGTGGGAGGAGGTCATCATCCACCTCGCCCAGGACGTCAGCGTGGTCTCCCTCTCCGCGACCGTCTCGAACGCCGAGGAGTTCGGCGCGTGGCTGGGGGAGGTCCGTGGTGACACGGAGGTCATCGTCTCCGAACACCGCCCGGTCCCGCTCTGGCAGCACATGATGGTCGGGCAGACCCTCTTCGACCTCTTCGTCGAGGAGAGCGGCGGCCCCGGGGGACTCGGCAACGAGGTGAGTGTGAGCCCGGACCTCGTGCACGCCATCCGCGGTCAGGAGGGCCGCGGGTCCTGGGACACGCACTGGTCGACCAGCAACGGGCGCGGCGGCAGCGGCCGGGGCGGGCACGGTCGCGGCCGACCGGGCAGGCAGGGCCAGCAGGGGCGGGGTCGCGGCTCCGACGACTGGTCGGGTCGCGGACGGCGCGGCTCCTCCTCGCCCGCCCGCGCGGGGGGCGCCGACACCGGCACTCCGGCGTCCGGCGCGGCGGCCTTCACCCGGGGCGGCCGACCGGGCGGCGGGGCCACCCGGGCCGAGGTGATCCAGCGGCTCGAGCGGGAGGGGCTGCTGCCGGCCATCACGTTCATCTTCAGCCGCGCCGGCTGTGACGGGGCGGTCGCCCAGCTGCTCGCGAGCGGGATGCGGCTCATCCCCGAGTCCGAGGGGGAGCGCAACCGTCGCCTCGTCGAGGAGCGGATCCAGGGCCTCGCCGACGAGGACCTGTCGGTCCTGGGCTACTGGGAGTTCGCCGACGGCATCGCCCGTGGTTTCGCCGCCCACCACGCGGGCATGCTGCCGACCTTCCGCGAGATCGTCGAGGAGCTGTTCACCGCCGGGCGGATCCGGGCGATCTTCGCGACGGAGACCCTCGCGCTCGGCATCAACATGCCGGCGCGGACGGTCGTGCTGGAGAAGCTGGTGAAGTTCAACGGCGAGAGCCACGTCGACATCTCGCCGGCGGAGTACACCCAGCTGACCGGGCGCGCCGGCCGCCGCGGAATCGACATCGAGGGCCACGCGGTGGTCCTGTGGAACCGGGGCCTGGACCCGGCCGCCGTGGCCGGACTGGCCTCGACCCGCACCTACCCCCTCCGGTCCAGCTTCCGGCCGACCTACAACATGGCCGTCAACCTCGTGCGCCAGTTCGGCCGCTCCACCGCGCGGGAGATCCTCGAGACGTCCTTCGCGCAGTTTCAGGCGGACCGGGCCGTCGTCGGCTTCGTGCGCACGGTGCGGCGCAACGAGGAAGCACTGGCCGGCTACGAGGAGTCGATGGCCTGTCACCTCGGTGACTTCCGGGAGTACGCGGCGCTGCGCAACGAGCTCGCGCGCACCGAGAAGGACGGCGCGAAGGCGCGCACCGCGTCGGTGCGCGCCGAGGCGGCCATCTCCCTGGAGGGCCTCAAGATCGGCGACATCGTCCGGATCCCCCACGGACGGCATACCGGGCTCGCCGTCGTCGTCATGCCCAACCGCGGCGGCAAGGGGGAGGCCGCCTCGCCCTCGGTCATCACGGAGGACCACCAGCTGCGTCGGCTCACGCTGCACGACGTGCCGACACCGGTGACGCCGCTGGGCACCCTCCGCGTGCCGAAGGCGTTCAACGCCAAGCACCCGAAGGCCCGTCGGGACCTCGCGGCCAGCCTCCGCGCGGCGATGCCGTTCGACCCGCCGCCGGAGGCTCACGACGACCCGGATGACGTCTCGAACGAGCGCGTGGAGGCCCTGCGGCGTCAGCTGCGAGCCCATCCGTGCCACCGCTGTCCCGACCGTGAGACCCACGCCCGGTGGGCGGAGCGCTGGTGGCGGCTGCGTCGCGAGACCGACGGCCTCCAGCGCAAGATCGACGGCCGCACCAACTCCGTCGCCAAGACCTTCGACCGGATCTGCGACCTGCTCGTCGAGATGGGCTACCTCGCGGACGGGGGAGAGACGGCGACGCCGGACGGCGACCGGCTCCGTCAGCTCTACACGGAGAAGGACCTGCTCGCGGCCGAGTGCCTCCGGGCGGGTCTGTGGCGCCGCCTCGACGCCCCGTCGCTGGCCGCGATCGTCTCGACGCTCATCCACGAGCCCCGCCGCGAGGAGGGGCTCACCCCGCGCTGGCCCACCGAGGACGTGCGCGAGGCCTACGAGGCGATGGTGCGACTCTGGAGCGACCTCGAGGACGCCGAGGGGGCGCTCGCCCTACCCCGGACCGGTATGCCGGACGGTGGCCTCGCGTGGTCGATGCACCGGTGGGCGAGCGGGCAGCGACTGGAGGAGGTCCTGCGTGGCACCGACCTCGCCGCGGGCGACTTCGTCCGCCGGTGCAAGCAGGTGATCGACCTGCTCGGTCAGCTCACCGACGCCGGCGACCCGGCCCTGCAGCAGATGGCGCGCAAGGCCGCCGA
>JBBRGO010000069.1:0-12928 GCA_038224055.1 Actinomycetales bacterium | reverse complement strand
GGGCCGTCCGTGAGCTCGGACAGGTCTTCGGCGGGTCGCCGCGACGGGTCCGGGTGGGCCATGTCGGAGAAGGTGAACTTCTCCTCCTTGCCCTCGCCCTCGGTGCTGATCCTGATGTACTGGCCCGCGAGGAACTCGGCGTAGAGGATCTTCTCGGACAGGGCGTCCTCGATCTCGCGCTGGATCGTGCGTCGCAGCGGACGCGCGCCGAGCACGGGGTCGTAGCCCTTCTTGGCGAGCAGGCCCTTGGCCTCGGGCGTGAGCTCGATGCCCATGTCCTTGTCCTTGAGCCGCTTGTCGAGCTTGGCGATCTCCAGGTCGACGATCTGCGTGATCTCCTCCTTGTTGAGGTGGGGGAACACGATGGTGTCGTCGACGCGGTTGAGGAACTCCGGGCGGAAGTGCTGCTTGAGCTCGTCGATGACCTTGTTCTTCATCCTCTCGTAGTCCGAGAGGGTGTCGGGTCCCGCCGAGAAGCCGAGCGACGTCTTGGAGATGTCCCGCGTGCCGAGGTTGGTCGTCATGATGATGACGGTGTTCTTGAAGTCGACCATCCGACCCTGGGAGTCGGTGAGGCGGCCGTCCTCGAGGACCTGCAGCAGCGAGTTGAAGATCTCCGGGTGGGCCTTCTCGACCTCGTCGAAGAGCACGACGGAGAAGGGCTTGCGGCGCACCTTCTCGGTGAGCTGGCCGCCCTCCTCGTAGCCGACGTAGCCGGGAGGCGAGCCGAAGAGGCGGCTGACCGTGTGCTTCTCGGAGTACTCCGACATGTCGAGCTGGATGAGGGCGTCCTCGCTGCCGAAGAGGAACTCGGCGAGCGTCTTGGCGAGCTCGGTCTTACCGACCCCGGTGGGGCCGGCGAAGATGAACGAGCCACCCGGACGACGGGGGTCCTTGAGGCCGGCGCGCGTGCGACGGATCGCCTGCGAGAGGGCCTTGACGGCGTCGTTCATGCCGACGATCCGCTTGTGCAGCTCGTCCTCCATGTGCAGCAGCCGGCTGCTCTCCTCTTCGGTCAGCTTGAAGACCGGGATGCCGGTGCTCGCCGCGAGCACCTCGGCGATGAGCTCCTCGTCGACCTCGGCGACGACGTCCATGTCACCGGACTTCCACTGCGCCTCGCGCTCGGCCCGCTCACCACGCAGCCGCTTCTCGTCGTCCCGGACCCGAGCAGCACGCTCGAAGTCCTGCCCGTCGATGGCCGACTCCTTCTCGCGGACGAGCGCGGCGATCTTCTCGTCGAACTCACGCAGGTCCGGCGGCGCCGTCATCCGGCGGATGCGCAGGCGCGCGCCCGCCTCGTCGATGAGGTCGATCGCCTTGTCCGGCAGGAAGCGGTCGTTGACGTAGCGGTCGGCCATGTTGGCGGCCGCGACGAGCGCCGCGTCGGTGATCGTCACGCGGTGGTGCGCCTCGTAGCGGTCACGCAGGCCCTTGAGGATCTCGATGGTGTGCGGCAGCGTCGGCTCCTGCACCTGGATCGGCTGGAAGCGCCGCTCGAGGGCCGAGTCCTTCTCGATGTGCTTGCGGTACTCGTCGAGCGTCGTCGCGCCGATCGTCTGGAGCTCGCCACGGGCGAGCATCGGCTTGAGGATGCTCGCGGCGTCGATCGCGCCCTCGGCGGCGCCCGCACCGACGAGCGTGTGGATCTCGTCGATGAAGATGATGATGTCGCCGCGGGTGCGGATCTCCTTGAGCACCTTCTTGAGGCGCTCCTCGAAGTCACCGCGGTAGCGGCTGCCGGCCACGAGCGAGCCGAGGTCGAGGGTGTAGAGCTGCTTGTCCTTGAGCGTCTCGGGCACCTCGCCCTTGACGATGTCCTGGGCGAGGCCCTCGACGACGGCGGTCTTGCCGACGCCGGGCTCGCCGATGAGGACGGGGTTGTTCTTCGTGCGGCGCGAAAGCACCTGCATGACCCGTTCGATCTCCTTCTCACGCCCGATGACCGGGTCGAGCTTGCCCTCGCGGGCGGCCTGCGTGAGGTTGCGGCCGAACTGGTCGAGCACGAGCGACCCCGCGGGGGTGCCCTCGCCCTGGGCGGAGCCGACGCCGGCTCCGGCCTTCTCGGCGCCCTGCCCGGTGCCCTGGTAGCCCGAGAGCAGCTGGATGACCTGCTGGCGGACCTTGTTGAGCTCCGCCCCGAGCTTGACGAGCACCTGCGCGGCGACGCCCTCGCCCTCGCGGATGAGGCCGAGCAGGATGTGCTCGGTGCCGATGTAGCTGTGCCCGAGCTGGAGCGCCTCGCGCAGCGAGTACTCGAGGACCTTCTTCGCGCGGGGCGTGAAGGGGATGTGGCCGGTCGGAGCCTGCTGGCCCTGGCCGATGATCTGCTGGACCTGGTCGCGCACGGCCTCGAGCGAGATGTCGAGGGACTCCAGGGCCTTGGCGGCGACGCCTTCGCCCTCGTGGATCAGGCCCAGGAGGATGTGTTCGGTCCCGATGTAGTTGTGGTTGAGCAGGCGCGCCTCCTCCTGCGCGAGGACGACCACCCGTCGGGCCCTGTCGGTGAACCGTTCGAACATGCTCTTCTCCTGACTGATCGAGACGACTCGATGCTATCTGCGCCCCACCGGAGGCGACATACCCCGACCAACGACACGGACCGCGCGGGTGTTCCCATCCTGAGCGGGATGGACTCAGGTTCGTGCTCGTGTTCGCCATGAGCGGACAGAGCCGGGTCTGCCGCAGACGGCACATCCTGCTCAACGCCGCCGGCGCCCCGAGTATGCCGCCGGGTGGGCTGGGGACCTCAGGCGACGCGCGCGGTGACCAGGGCGAAGGTGACGAAGGCGCCGTCGTCCGTCTCGAGCATGCCCTGGACGGGGGAGGAGGTCTCGCCCTTCAGCTCGAGCACGGCGCGCTCCCAGAGCAGCCAGTTCGCGCACCCCTGCGGCTGCGAGCGGGCCGAGACGGTGGCGAAGGCCCGGCTCAGCTCCCACTGGCGCCGCAGCCACTCCGCGGTGTGCCAAGCCGCCGACTCCGTGCCGACGACGCGGTCGATGTGCTCGGGGATCTCACCCAGCTCGCGCACCTCGGTGGTGAGGGCGGGGGTGGCGACGCCGAGCTGGCCACCGGGGCGCAGGAATCCCGCGAGGTAGGGCGGGTAGTGCGCGCCGGTCCCGAAGTACTCCCACGCGTCGACGCTGACGATCGCGTCGAAGCTGCCCCGGCCGAAGGGGAGGGCGTGCGCGTCGACCCGCAGCGGCAGCACGCGGTCGGCGACGCCCTCCTTCCGGAAGACGGCGCCGGCGGCGCTCGGGTCGACCCACAGATCGGCGGCGACGACGTCGACGCCGTACTCCCGGGCGAGGAACACCGACGTCGCGCCGAGACCGGACCCGAGGTCGAGGACCCGCATCCCGGGTCGCAGGTCGAGGTCGCCGGCGAGGTCCTCGAGCAGCCAGAGCGGGTGCGGGCCCATGTCGAGGTCGACGAGCCAGCGGGCGTCGTATGCCGCTGAGCGGGGGTACTCCGGCTTGTGCAGGTGGTCGAGGGCGGGCATGACCTCGATGATCCGCTCCTGATCAGGGCGCGTCGAGCGGATCCCGACGGCTGGAACGCCACGCCGGCCCCTGGCGCGGCGAGCCGGTCCGGGTCCGAGGACTGAGACCGCCGGGTGGTCCCGCGACGAAATCCCGGCTCGGGCGATCGCGTGGCCGACGGCGGGGGAGCCGCTGTGGTAGACCGATCCCGTGGCCCCACCGGGCCCCCTCGACCCCGGGCTACGGAGCCCCGCCCACCGCTCATCGCGAAGGACGTGCCACGTGAACAAGAAGATGCTCGTCGGACCCCTGGCCGTCGGCCTCGCCCTGACCCTCGGGGCCTGCAACCCGGCCCCGAAGAACTCACCGACCGGCACCGCCGGCGCGGCCGCACCGGCCAAACCCCTCGTGATCGACACCGTGTTCGTGCTCAAGAGCGCGGACCCGGCGCGCAACTACGAGCCGACCGGGAACATCGTCGCGCGGGCGCTCTACGACACGCTCGTCACGTTCAAGGGGGCCGACCTCAAGACTCCCGTGCCCTCCATCGCGTCGAAGTGGGAGCAGTCGGCCGACGGGCTCAGCTGGACCTTCACCCTCGACCCCGGTGCGAAGTTCTCCGACGGCAGCGACGTGACCGCCGACGACGTCGTCTTCTCGCTGACCCGCGTCGAGAACGTCAAGGGCAACCCCTCGTTCCTCGCCGACGGGCTCACCGTGACGGCGACCGACCCCGACACCGTCGTGGTGAAGACGGCGGCGTACGACCCAGCCCTGCTCGGCAAGCTCGCCAGCCCGTCCCTCGGCATCGTCAACTCCAAGGCGGCGAAGGCGGCCGGCGCCTCTGACGCGGCGGACGCGGCGACGGCCGACACGTCGGAGAACGCCTTCGCGAAGTCCTCGATGGGCTCCGGCCCCTACGTGCTCGAGTCGTTCGGCCTCTCGACGGAGGTCGTGCTCAAGGCCAACGACAACTACTGGGGCGCGAGCAAGCCGCACTACCAGCGGGTCGTGATCCGCAACGTCGACGCGGCCCAGCAGAAGAACAACGTCGAGAAGGGCGAGAGCGCGCTCGCGCTCGACCTCTCCCCGGACCAGGTGGCCTCGGTCGGCAGTGGCGTCGTGTCCACCTCGGTGCCCTCGCAGTACACCTTCTACCTGTTCACCAACGCCAACCCGGCGATCAACAAGTGGACGGCGAACCCCGACTTCCAGGAGGCGATCCGACGCGGGATCGACTACTCCGGCCTGCTCGAGCTCGCGGGGAAGGGCTCACGGAGGGCCGCCGGCATGGTGCCGATCCAGTTCGCCGGCTCCCTGCCGGACGACAAGGCGCCGACCTTCGATGCGGCCGCGGCCAAGGCAGCGCTGACGAAGTCGGGTTACGACGGCACGCCGCTCGAGATCTCCTTCCCGTCCGACCTCACCCAGAACGGCGTCTCGTTCACCGACATGTCGACCCGGATCGCCTCGGACCTCAACAAGATCGGCATCAAGACCGATCTCAAGGGTGCGCCCGTCGCCACGGTGCTCGAGCTCGCCCGCGGCGGCAAGCAGCAGCTCGGCGTCTGGCTGTGGGGGCCGGACTTCCCCGACGCGAGCAACTACCTCGCCTTCGGCCCCGGCGGCATCGTCGGCGGCAAGCGCGTCAACTGGAAGGCCGGCTCGGACCCTGCCCTCGAGGCGGTCATGAAGCAGGCCGCCACGGAGAAGGACGACGCGAAGCGGGCCGCCCTGATGGAGCAGTTCCAGGAGGGCCTCAACGCCGGCCCGGTGATGGGTCTGATCCAGCCCGCGCAGGTCTTCCTCGCCTCGGCGGACCTGAAGAACCTCACCTACAACCTCGTCTGGTCGGTCAACGTCGCCGAGCTCGGCTGAGTCCCATCGGATGACCGCACCCGCGACCGCCCCCGTGGCCGGTCCGGCGGGCCGACGCGAGTCGGCCCGCCGGGGCTCCGGTCTCGGTGGCTTCCTCGCCCGCCGGGCCCTCGCCGGCGCCTTCCTCGTCGTCGGGATCACCCTCGTCGCGTTCCTGCTGACCCACGTCGTGCCGGGCGACCCCGCCGCGGCAGCCCTGGGCCAGCGGGCCATCGAGGACCCGGCGACCGTCGCCGCCTTCCGGGCCAAGTACGGGCTCGACCTGCCGCTCTGGCAGCAGTACCTCGCCTATCTCGGCAACCTCTTCCACGGGGACCTCGGCATCTCGCAGCAGACCCGCCGGCCGGTCCTCACCGACCTGCTCGAGTACCTGCCCCCGACGATCGAGCTGGCACTCGTGGCGATCGTCATATCCCTCGTCGTCGGCGTCGCGATGGGCACGGTCGCGGCGCTCAACCGGGACCGCTGGCCGGACCAGCTCATCCGGGTCGTCAGCCTCACCGGGGTGTCGGTGCCGACCTTCTGGCTGGCCCTCACGGCATCGCTGGTCTTCTCGGTCAAGCTCGGCTGGTTCAGCTCCACCGGTCAGCTCGACCCCGGCTATCCCGCGCCGCCGACCGTCACCGGGCTGATCCTCGTCGACTCGCTCATCGACAACGACCCCTTCACCTTCCAGATGGCGCTGCACCACATCCTGCTGCCGGCCCTCGTCCTGTCCGCCTACACCGTCGGGCTGATCACCCGGTTCACGCGCGCGAGCGTCCTCGAGGTGCTGGGCAACGACTACGTCCGGGCGGCGAACGCGAAGGGCCTGCCGAGGCGGACGGTCGTGCTGCGCCACGTCCTGCGGCCGGCGATGGTCCCGATCATCACCGTGTCGGGCCTCGCCTTCGGCTCGCTGCTCTCGGGGACGGTGCTCGTCGAGTCGATCTTCTCCTGGCCGGGTCTGGGCCAGTACGCCTACAAGTCGTCGCTCGCCCTCGACCTCCCGGCCGTGATGGGCGTGTCCGTGACGGTGGCCGTCGTCTACGTCGTCATCAACCTGCTCATCGACGTCCTCTACGGCGTCATCGACCCCAGGATCCGGATCTCGTGAGCACCCAGAGTGATGCCCAGGACGTGCCGGCCACGGGGAGGGGGACCGGGCTCCGCACCCGGTGGCGGACGCGCTCGTCGCCCGGGTCGGGGCGGTCGCCGTGGAGCCGCCCGCTGGCCGTCATCGGAAGCGTCGTCATCGTCGCCTGGGTCCTCGTGGCCCTGCTCGCCCCGGTCATCGCCCCGCACGACCCGAACGCCCAGGACTTCCCCCGACTGCTGCCACCGGGAGGCAGCACGCTGCTCGGCACCGACGGACTCGGTCGCGACATCCTCAGCCGGATCATCTACGGCACGCGGATCACGCTGCCCCTCGCGGTCCTGCTCGTCGCGCTGTCGACGGCGGTCGGGACCGTGCTCGGCTCGATCGCCGGCTACTTCGCGGGTTTCGCGGACACGGTCGTCATGCGCCTGGCCGACCTCGTCTTCGCCTTCCCCGGCATCATCCTGGCCATGGCGGCCGCCGCCGCCCTCGGGCCCGGTCTGCGCAACGCCGTCCTCGCCCTCGTCATCGTCATGTGGCCGTCCTACGCGCGGGTCGTGCGCTCGATGCTCCTCGGCTTGCGGGAGGCCGAGTTCGTCTCCGCGACGAGACTCCTCGGCGCCTCGGCCCGACGGACCCTCGCGGTCGACCTCCGACCGAACATCGCCGGGCCCGTGCTCGTGCTCGCCGCGCTCGAGGTCGGCAACGCCGTCCTGCTCCTGTCGGGGCTGTCCTTCCTCGGCCTCGGCGCGCAGCCACCGGACCCCGAGTGGGGCGCGATGGTCTCGGAGGGGGCCCGCAACTTCGACGCCTGGTGGATCGGCGTCTTCCCGGGCCTGGCCATCCTCAGCGTCGTGCTCGCCTTCAACTTCCTCGGGGACACCCTCCGCGACGCGCTCGACCCGCGGACCGCCCGAGCGCTCAAGGGGACCCCGTGACGGCCCACACCTCGCAGCGGCCGGTCGACCCGTCCGGCGTCGTCCTGCGCGCCGAGGGCCTGCGCGTCGTCCTGCCAGGAGGGCTCACCCCGGTGGACGGCATCGACCTCGTCGTCGCCCCCGGCGAGGTCGTCGGCCTCGCGGGGGAGTCGGGCAGCGGCAAGACCCTCACCGCGCTCTCGCTCTTCGGCCTCCTCCCGCACGGGTCGCACACCGAGGGCCGCCTCGAGGTGGGTGGTCGGGACGTGCTGTCGATGTCACCGAAGGCGCTGCGGTCCCTGCGTGGTGACGAGGTCTCGATGGTGTTCCAGGACCCGATGACCTCGCTGCACCCGATGCTGACGATCGGCCGCCAGGTCACCGAGCACCTGCGCCACCACCACGGCACGAGCCGCAGGGCGGCGCGTGCCCGGGCGGTCGACCTGCTCGGCCAGGTGCGCATCCCCGACCCCGACCGCGCCCTCGGCGCCTACCCCCACCAGCTCTCCGGAGGGATGCGCCAGCGGGCCGCCATCGCCATCGCGCTCGCCTGCTCGCCGTCGCTGCTCGTCGCCGACGAGCCGACGACCGCGCTCGACGTGACGGTGCAGGCTGGCATCCTGCGTCTGCTCGACCGGCTGCGCCGCGAGGAAGGACTCAGCATCCTGCTCATCACCCACGACCTCGGTGTCATGGGCGCCCTCACCGACCGCCTCGCGGTGATGTATGCCGGTCGCATCGTCGAGACCGGGTCGACGCGCGCGCTGCTCTCGGCCCCCCGCCACCCCTACACCCGTGGCCTGCTCGACTCACTGCCGAGCACCGACCACGCGGCGGACCGGTCCGACTCCTCACCCGACCTTCTCGCCGGGTCCCCACCCGGGTCCCCACCCGAGGCTCGCCGCAGCGCGCCGCTGCGCGCCATCCCGGGGTCGGCGCCGCAGCTGACGATGGTGCCCCCGGGCTGCCCGTTCCACCCCCGCTGCGCCCACGCCGAGCCCTCCTGCCGGACCGACCGACCCATCCTCGAGCCCGTCCTCGAACCAGTCTTGGGGCGTTTCGGCGCGACTGCGGGCGGGCGGCTGCTCGCCTGTCCCGTCGACCCCTACGCCCCCACCCCGGGCCCGGCGACGGAGGCGACATGACGGTGGTGTCGGTGCGTGACGCCGAGGTCGTCTACCACCGGCGTGGTCAGTCGGTCCGGGCCGTGGCGGGCGCGAGCCTGACCGTGGAGCGCGGCGAGGTGGTGGGGCTCGTCGGGGAGTCCGGGTGCGGCAAGTCGACGCTGGCCCGCGCGATCCTCGGGCTCGTGCCCCTCTCGGCCGGCTCCGTGGAGTTCGAGGGGCAGCCGGTCGTGGCACTCGGGCGAGCGGCCCGACCGCGAGCGCTGCGCGGGATGCAGATGATCTTCCAGGACCCGTACTCCTCCCTCAACCCCCGACGCCGGGTCGGCGACCAGATCGCCGACGGCATCGAGCTGGGGGCGGGCGAGAAGGTGCGGGGGGCCGAGCAGCGTGCGCTCGTGGCCGAGCTGCTCGACCGGGTCGGGCTGCCGACGGAGTTCGCCCGCCGCTACCCCCACGAGTTCTCCGGGGGCCAGCGGCAACGCATCGCCATCGCCCGGGCGCTTGCGGCCAAGCCGCGGCTCATCGTGGCCGACGAGGCGATCTCGGCCCTCGACGTCTCGGCCCAGGCCTCGATCGCGAACCTCCTGGCCTCGCTCGTCGCCGACCTCGGCATGGGTCTGCTCTTCATCTCCCACGACCTCGGCATCGTCCGCCAGCTCAGCGACCGGATCGCCGTGATGTACCTCGGCGAGATCGTCGAGTCCGGGCCCGCCGATGCGGTGTGGAGCCGCTCCGCGCACCCCTACGGTCGGGCCCTCATCGGCGCGATCCCGTCGATCACCGGGGGCGGCCTGCCCGAGGACCTGCCCGGTGACGTGCCGGACCCGGCGTCGCCGCCGCCGGGCTGCCGCTTCCACCCCAGGTGTCCGCGCGCGTTCGCTCCCTGCGCCGACGAGGTGCCCGAGCTGCTCCCGGTCGCGGCCGACCACGTCGCGGCCTGCCACCTCCACACGGCGGACCACCCGTCGGCGGACCCGCGCCGATCTGCTGGGATGGCACCGTGACCGACATCCTGGACCGCCTCTGGCTCGGCAACGTGCGCATCGTCGACCCGGAGCGCGCGACGACGGATCCTCGGGCGCTGCTGCTCGAGCGGGGCCGCATCGTCGACGTCGCGCCCGAGGCCCCCGACGGGGTGGCGGCCATCGACCTCGGTGGGCGCTTCGTCGCGCCGGGACTCGTGACGGTGCACACCCACCTGTCGATCGTCTTCCCGTTCAGTGACACCGACGAGGCCGAGGATCCGGCCCTCACCGCCTTCCGCTCCGCGGCCCGGGCCACCGACGCCCTCGAGGCGGGCGCCACGACCGTCCGGTGCGTCCACGAGCAGCACGCCGTCGACGTCACCCTTCGCGAGGCGGACCGGCGGGGCTGGTTCGTCGCCCCGCGCATCCTCGCCGGGGGTCGCGCCCTGTCCGTTCCGGGCGGGCACGGCCAGGGATCCGGATCGGTCTACTGCGAGGGGCCGGAGGCGTTCGAGGCCGCCGCCCGCGCGGAGCTCGAAGCCGGGGCCGACCACGTCAAGATCTTCATCACCGGAGGCCTCGCCCACGCCGGCGAGCGGCCGCAGGACCCCGAGATGACCGACGCCGAGGTGCGCGCCGTCGTCCGGGCCGCCACCGACCACGGCACCTACGTCGTCGCCCACGCCGGCCACCACGCGGCGATCCGCCGGGCGGTCGACTCGGGCGTGCGCAGCTTCGAGCACGCCTACGTCGTCGACGAGCCCACCGCGAAGCTGCTGGCCCAGCCAGGGATCTTCGTCTCGCCGACGCTCGCGGTCACCCGGTCGCAGGACTGGATGGAGCAGCACGGCTTCGAGCAGCACTCGCGGGACAACGCCCGCCGGGCCTCCGTCGACCACCTCGACAGCGCCCGCCGGCTCGTCGAGGCAGGGGTGGCGATCACCAACGGCACCGACATCCCCCCGGGCGACCGCACCGAGGGGACCTCCGCCGTCGTCCGCGAGGCCGAGCTGCTCGTCGAGGTCGGGCTGACCCCGCGCGAGGCGCTGGCCGCGTCGTCGACGACGCCCGCGCGGATGTGCGGCATCGACGCCGAGACGGCCCGGGTGGCCGTGGGCCGCAGCGCCGACCTGCTCGTGCTCGACGCCGACCCGACCCTCGACGTCCTCGCGCTCCGGACGATCCGCGCCGTCGTCTCGAGGGGCCGGGTCGTGCGCGACGACCTCGGCCTGCTCGAGGCACCGACCCCAGGAGGACGACCATGACGACCGTGACCGACGCCGGACCCGAGAGCGAGCACGCCCGCGTCTGGCACGTGCTCACCGACCTCTACGCGGCTTACCTCGAGGGCGACCGGGCCCGGCTCGAGGACCACCTCGACGTCGGCTGCACGATGTGGGACTCGACGATCCCGGGGCTGCGCACCAAGGAGGACCTGCAGAGCGGTCGCGGCGCCGGTGACTCCGACCCCGACTACCCCTCCCCGGTCGGGCTGGAGGCGACCGACCCCGTCGTCGGGCTGCTCAGCGACGACGCGGCGTGGGAGACCCACCTGCTGGCGGCCCGCTTCGAGGACGGGTCCCTCGACGAGCAGCTGCGCTGCACCTCCGTCCTGCGCCGCGACGCCGGGGGCACCTGGCGGGTCGTGCACCACCACGAGGAGATGCTGACCGGGCCCGGCCGCAGCGCGCCCGTGCGGAGGCTCCCGGGCGCCTGAGCCCGGCGAGCGGCATACCGCAGACCCACGGCGATCAGTCTGCGGATCAGTCGGCACGCGGTGTCGTCAGGCCAGCACCGGGTGCAGACCGATCCGCCGCGTGATCCCTCCCGCCGAGGGGTATGCCGCTCAGCCGCGGTCTGCGGGTCGGCCGAGCCGGCCACCGAGGGTCCGCAACGGCCCCAGGCCCATCGGTCCGAGGCGGAGCAGGTCGGTGAGGAAAGCGCGTTCGTCCCACCCGGCGCCGGCCGCGGACCGCGCCTGCGTCCGGATCGACTCGAACTCCCGGGCGCCCACCCGGAAGGCGAGGGCCTGCGCCGGCCAGCCGAGGTAGCGGTCGACCTCGAAGCGCGCCATGGACGGTCCGAGACCGGTCACGGCGCGGAGGAAGGAGACGGCGAGCTCCACGGACCACCGGGTCTCACCGGCCAGCGCGGCCCCGCCCGCCAGACCGCCGAGACGAGACCGTCCGGCCGGGATCGGCAGGTCGAGGTGCAGGCCCATGTCGATGACGATCCGGGCGGCCCGCCACGCCTGGCCGATGAGCATCCCGAGGCGCTCGGCGGTGTCGTCGAGCAGGCCGATCTCCGCGGCCCAGGCCTCTGCCCAGTGCGCCCAGCCCTCGGCGTGACCGTGGACCTCGCACAGGTGGCGCTGCCACGGGTGCAGGCCGTGGGTGGTCATGGCCGTGACGATCTGGGTGTGGTGCCCCGGCACGCCCTCGTGGTGCAGGGTCGTCGCCTCCCGCCAGGTGCGGGCGCCGACGGCGGGGTCGACGGTCCACCACACCCTTCCCGGTCGGGCGAGGTCGGCGCCGGGAGGGTCGTAGTACATGACACCCGAGGCCGCGGTCGACATCCGGCACTCGGGTATGCGGTGCGGCGCGCTCGGGAGGTCGAGGTGGCGACCGTCGACGTGGTCGGCGACCCGGGCCACCCGTTCGGTGAGCCACCTCTCGATGTCCCCGGTGGCGAGGTGCCCGGCCGTCTCGGCGTCGAGCATGCGCACCGCCGCGTCGAAGCCGTCGGGGTGCACCTCCAGCGCCAGCGCCTCGGCCTCGGCCGCGATCCGGTCGAGCTCGCTCCAGCCCCACGCGTAGGTCTCGTGCAGGTCGACGTCCCTGCCGAGGAAGGCGCGTGCCGTGCTCGTGTAGAGGCGGACCCCGACGGCGTCCTCGACGGGGGCGACGGCCAGCAGTCGGCCTTCGACGTCGTCCGCAAAGCCCGTCGTGGCCCGCGACGCCGCCGTCGCGGCGGACCGGGCCCGCTCACCGAGGGTGGCGGGGGCGTCGGCGACCAGCCGCCCGTAGAAGTCGGCGTCGACCCAGCCCCGGCAGCGCGCGGCGATCCCGCGCACCTGCCGGGCCGCGACGACGTGCCCCCGGTCGGCGGCCCGGCCCAGCGTGGCGAGGTAGTCGCCGTGCGCGTCGCCGACCCGCTCGAGGGCGTCGAGGACGGCCAGCCAGTCGTCGTGGCTCTCGCGGGGGAGATGGTCGAAGGTCGACCGGATGGCGTCGACGGGGGTCGCGAGCGGCGCGAGCAGCCGCTCGGTGAAGCCGGACTCGGCGAGGTCGATCTCGGCGTCGAGTCGCTCGGCGAGCACGAGGTGCAGCGCGGCGTCCGTGCTGTCGGTGCCGTCGGCCGGGTGGACGGTGAGGGCGGCGCGCGCCGCGCGGGCCGCCCCGACGCGGTCGTCGTAGGCATCGGGGGACAGTAGCGGCAGCGACCCCTCGAGCTCGAGACCGGCGACCGTGGCGGCCTCGTG
>JBBRGO010000068.1:0-12976 GCA_038224055.1 Actinomycetales bacterium | reverse complement strand
CGGGCCGCCGCTGCCCGGCACGAGCGTCCGGATCGCCGACGACGGGGAGATCCTCATCCAGGGCGTCGGGGTCTTCGACTGCTACCACGACAACGACGCCGCGACGCGCGAGTGCATCGTCGACGGCTGGTTCCACACCGGCGACATCGGCTCGCTCGACGAGGACGGCTACCTCAAGATCACCGGCCGCAAGAAGGAGATCCTCGTGACGGCGGGTGGCAAGAACGTCGCCCCCGCCGTGCTCGAGGACCGACTCCGGGCCCACCCGCTCGTGTCCCAGTGCATCGTCGTCGGTGACCTCAAGCCGTTCATCGCGGCCCTCGTCACGCTCGATGAGGAAATGTGGCCCAGCTGGGCGGCGAACCACGGACTGGAGGGTGTCTCGTTCGACGAGGCCCGCACCCACCCCCGGGTTCTCGACGCGATCCAGAGCGCCGTCGACCGGGCCAACGAGGCGGTCTCCAAGGCCGAGTCGGTCCGCAAGTTCGCACTGCTGCCGGTCGACTTCACCGAGGCGAACGGTTATCTCACACCCTCGCTGAAGCTCAAGCGGAACGTCGTGATGAAGGACTTCACGCAGGACGTCGAGGCGCTCTACGCCTGACCCGGCACGCATGAACGGCCGCCTCGGACCCCGTCCACGGCTCCCACGAGGGGCTCAGCGCAGCAACGCCGAGATCCGTGCCCGCCACCGCTGCACGAGGGCTGCACGGGTCGTGCCCAGGACCGCTGCGAGAGCCTCGTCGAGCCGGGAGTCGGCATCCGCGAGGGCGTCGGCACTGCGCCCGTCGCCGGCACGCGCCACGTCGGTGTAGACCCGGACGAGCGCCGCCTCCCCGTCCTCGTCGGCGAGGGTCCGGACCGCGAGGAGCGAGGATCCGTAGGCCGCGGCGAGGCGGCCACCTCCGGTCGCGAAGTCGGCGGCCTCGGGCAGCCCGGTCGGCAGGGCCCCGGTGCCGAACCGGCGCAGGGCCGAGGCCGCGACGACCGTCTCGGGGAGGTTCACGCGCCGGTAGGCGACGAGCTCGGCGAAACCCTCGGACAACCAGAGCGGAACCGGCCGGGTGGTGCTGGCCCGCACGGAGACGTGGGTGAGCTCATGGGTCATCACGATCAACCGCCCCTGCTCGGTCAAGGAGTCCCAGGCCCCGGGCAGGACCACGACCCGGTCGGCCCCGGCCGGGGAGCCCACCTCGAGGGGCCCGTCGGTGACGGAAGCCACGCCCTCGAGGGCTGCCGCGTCGTCACCGAGCAGGCGCCCGGCTGTCACGTCATCGACCGGCGCGACCCAGACGGCCGCCGAGGACGTGCCCCAGACGGCGGCGACATCACGACGAGCCAGGGTTGCGAGCCGGGCGATCTGGTCGGCCCGCTCCGCACTACCCGCGAGGACCAGTGCATCGCCGGTCCGCCGCACGACGAGGCCATCGAGGTCCCACGGCTCGGGACGGGGAGCGGGCTGCCACGACGTGATCTGCACGGCGTGGGCGTCCTGGCTCTTCGTGCCCGGCGCTGTCGGACCCTCCGGAGGTGTCAGGTTCACGTCGAGCTCGAAGGTTCTCGGCGTGCGATCGTGCCCGCTGATCCGGTAGTCCGCCCGGGCGTGGACCGTCCACCCGGCGCCGGCCTGCTTCGTCAGAGTCACGGCGGCGAGGCGGAGGTCCGTGACCCCGATGAGCTGAATCCGGGCGAAGACCTCGCGCTGGCGCTGACGCAGCCCGGCGCCGCGCACCGGCGCCAGCCACGCGGCGAGATCGGCATCCTGGGCCGCCCGGAGGTGGGCACCGAGGACGGTCTCGGCCAGCCCGCGCCTCTGGGCGTCGGCATCGGAGGGGGCCGGGAGGACCTCACGGGCGGTCGCAGTCACGGTGCCCTCGTCGATCGACCGCGGCGGGCCCGCGCACCCGGTGACCAGCGGCAGGATCCCCAGGGTCAGGCAGGCCGCAACCGCGGCGGACCCTCGGCGGCCGGGCCGGATCGCGTCCCGGTCGGGGACCTTCCGCGGACGTCGCACCTCGCCATGGTGACACGCCCGGATCAGCCGGCAGCCCTTCGTCCGGTCCCCTGCGGCTCCCGGCGCTGGGCCGGGCCCCGGTCGTGCTCGACCGTGGCCCGGACGGTGTGCGCCGTCTGCGCCGTGACCAGGCCGGCGCCGAGGAGAGCCGACACGGCACGCCGCTCCGCCCGGTCGAGGGACAGACCGGTGGTGTGGGTGTCGGCGTCCCGCTCCCTGCCGGCGGAGCGCAGGCGTGGGGCCGGGACCGCCACCGGCGCGAGGGCCGTCACCATGCAGTCCGCGCAGTGCAGGTCCCGGACCGGGCAGGTCTGGCAATCGACGAGCATCATCGTGGTCCACCCTTCTCGTCTCGTCACGATTCTTCGTCCTTGAGCTGTCCCCGCTGACGCTAGGAGCCACCACCGACACTCCCCTGCACTCGTCCCGATGACGCGGGGCCCGCCCAGCCGGGCGGCCGTCGCCGCGCCTTCCCGGCGTTGTCGGCCCTGCGGCATACGGTCGGCACATGCAGGCCATCCAAACCACGTTCGACGACCTCGGCACCCCCCTCGCCGACGTCACGTTCGTCGTCGTCGACCTCGAGTCGACCGGTGGCAGCCCGGCCCAGTGCGGCATCACCGAGATCGGCGCGGTCAAGGTCCGCGGCGGCGAGGTGCTCGGTGAGTTCCAGACCCTCGTCAACCCCGCCGAGCCGATCCCGCCCTTCATCTCGGTCCTCACCGGGATCACGAACGTGATGGTCGCGGACTCCCCGCGCATCGAGAGCGCGCTGCCGGCCTTCCTCGAGTTCGCCGCGGGCAGCGTGCTCGTGGCGCACAACGCCGGCTTCGACATCAGCTTCCTCAAGGCGGCGGCGAGGCGCACGGGCACGCCGTGGCCCGGCTTCGACGTCCTCGACACCCTGACCCTGGCCCGGCAGCTCGTCAGCCGCGACGAGACGCCCAACCACAAGCTCGGGTCCCTCGCCCGGGTGTTCGGCGCGCAGACCACGCCCGACCACCGCGCCCTCCACGACGCACAGGCGACCGTCGACGTCCTGCACGGCCTCATCGAGCGCGTCGGCAGTCTGGGCGTGCACACCCTCGAGGAGCTCTCGAGCTACACCTCGCGCGTCACCCCGAGCCAGCGCCGCAAGCGTTTTCTCGCCGACCCGCTGCCCAACCTGCCCGGCGTCTACCTCTTCAAGGACGGCAACGGCCGGGTGCTCTACGTGGGCACGAGCCGCGACATCCGCACCCGAGTGCGGACCTACTTCACGGCGTCCGAGCAGCGCAGCCGGATGGCCGACATGGTCCGGCTCTCCCAGGCGGTGCACCCCGTCGTCTGCCAGACCCCTCTCGAGGCCCAGGTCCGTGAGCTGCGCCTCATCGACGAGCACCAGCCCCGGTTCAACCGGCGGTCCAAGGACGGGCGCAAGCAGAGCTGGGTCAAGCTGACCAACGAGCGCTTCCCGCGACTGTCCATCGTCCGACAGGTTCGCGACGACGGGGCCCACTACATCGGCCCGTTCCGCTCCCGGACCTCCGCGCAGGCCGCCGTCGACGCGGTCCACGAGGTCGTGCCGCTGCGCCAGTGCACCCAGCGCCTCACCGGTCGTCAGCAGGCCTGTGCCCTCGCCGACCTGGGGCGCTGCGGGGCGCCCTGCACCGGGGCCCAGTCCGAGCACGACTACGCCCTCGTCGCCGGCCGGTGTGCGGCGCTCTTCGGGGGGGACGCCCGCTCCGAGGCCGGGCTGCTCCACACCCGGCTGCAGCAGCTGGCCGAGCAGGAGCGCTTCGAGGACGCCGCTCGGGTCCGCGACCGCTTCCTCCAGCTCGTGCGGGGTGCGGCCCGCGCCCAGCGCCTGGCCCCGCTCACCGGCTCCCCCGAGGTCATCGGGGCCCGGGCCCACGAGGCGGGTGGTTGGGAGCTCGTGTCCATCCGGCACGGGCGTCTCGCCGGCACGATCGTGAGCCCGCGCGGTGCCGACCCGATGGTCCACGTCCGGACCATGCAGGCCACTGCCGAGGTCGTGCCCACCCCCGATCCGGGGACCGTCGCGGCCCTGACGGAGGAGACCGAGATCCTGCTGCGCTGGCTCGAGGGACCGGGGGTGCGCATCGTCGAGCTCGACGGGTCCTGGACCTGCCCCGTCGGCGGTGCCGGATCGGTCCGCCACCAGCTCGAGCCCGCCGTCGCCTCGGCCCACGAGGCGATCGGTTTCGACCGTGACGTGCTCACGGTCGGCTCCCCGACGGGAGGGCATGCGGGACGGCCCGGCCGCCACGACCGGGGCCCGAAAAGGGGTCGCAGCGCCGCGCCGGGCACCGCCGGCGACCGGGGACTGCGCCACGTCGGATAGCGCCCGATAGGCTGCGGACGTGATCACCGCCATCGTCATGATCAGCTGCGAGGTCGACCGGATCCCCGAGGTGGCCGAGGCCATCGCGAACATCCCCGCGGTCTCGGAGGTCTACTCGGTCACGGGTGACTCCGACCTCATCGCCATGGTCCGCGTCCATGCCCACGACGAGTTCGCAGACGTCATCGCCGACCGGCTCAACAAGGTCGAGGGCGTCGTCGGCACCTCGACCCACATCGCCTTCCGCACCTACTCCGCCCACGACCTCGAGGCGGCGTTCAGCCTCGGACTCGACGGCGAGTAGCCACACCGGCGTCGCCGACCCGGCGGTCAGTGCTCTCGAGTCGCTGCGACCCAGCGGTCGACCAGCGCGGTGGCCGCACCCGAGTCGATCGCCTGCTCGGCCCGGTCCATCCCGGCCCGCACGTCGGCGTGGAAGCCCGCGTCGTCACCCGAGGTGCTGTGGCCGTCGGGCGAGTCCGGCTCCGTCAACGCCAGCGCGATGCCGGCGTTGAGCACGACCGCGTCCCGGACCGCCCCTGTCGCGCCCGCGAACACACTCGTCACGACGCCTGCGTTGTGCCTTGCGTCCCCGCCGCGCAGGGCCTCGACCGGCTGCAGTTCGACGCCGAGCCGCGTCGGGTCCAGCGAGCGCTCGGTCACCCGTCCGGACCGGACCCACCACACCCGGGTCGTCGTCGACACCGTCACCTCGTCGAGGCCGTCGTCGCCGCGGAAGACGGCAGCGTCCTTCCCTCGGGAGGCGAAGACCCCGGCCAGCAGCGGAGCCATCCGCGCGTCGGCACAGCCGACGGCGGCATACGTCGGCTGTGCGGGGTTGGTCAGCGGACCGAGGAAGTTGAAGGCGGTCCCGACACCGAGGTCGCGGCGGGCGACGGCGGCGTGGCGCATCGAGGGGTGGAAGGTCTGGGCGAAACAGAAGGTAATGCCGGCCTCGAGGGCGACCGCGGCGACCCGGTCCGGCGGGAGCGCGAGGTCGATCCCCAGCGCCTCGAGCACGTCCGCCGAGCCCGACGAGGACGACGCGGCACGGTTGCCGTGCTTGACGATGCGGACCCCCGCCGCGGCAGCGACCATGGAGGCCATCGTGGAGATGTTGACCGTGTGGGCCCGGTCGCCGCCGGTCCCGACGATGTCCAGGCTCGGCCCGGGCACCTCGATGCGGTTCGCATGCGCGAGCATCTGCTCGGCGAGGCCCTGCATCTCCGCGACGCTCTCGCCCTTGGCCCGCAGGCCGATGAGCATCCCCGACACCTGTGCCGGGGAGGCCTCCCCCGCCATGATCTGCCCCATCGCCCACTCCGTCGCGGCGCGGTCGAGGTCACGACCCGCGATGAGGTCGGTGAGCAGGAGCGGCCAGGTGAGGACCCGGTCGGTCGCCATGCTCAGGCGCTGGGGGCGGCCGCGCGCGCCAGCGTCGCCACGGCCGACGTCAGCGCGATCGGGTCGAGCGGGTGCGGCACGGCGAGGTCGGCCTGCGACCAGGCCGCCAGCCAGCTGTCCTGCGGCCGGCCGGTGAGCACGATGATGGGCGGGCACTCGAAGATCTCGTTCTTCAGCTGCTTCGCCAGGCCCAGTCCCCCGACCTTCGCGGCCTCACCGTCGAGGACGAGGATGTCGAAGCGGTCGGAGTCGACCGAAGAGACGACGGCGTCCGCCGTGGCGCACTCGTGCCAGCGCACGACCTCGACGTCCCTGGCGGGTCGGCGACCCACCGCGGCTCGTACCGCGTCCCGAGTCGTGAAGTCGTCGCTGTAGAGCAGGATGCTCACCCGGTGGGGGGCGGAACGTCCTGCGCCCACCGGGCCCGTCCCGAGCTCGGTGGACGTCCCGGGGGTGGCGCTGTCGTTCGAGGCGGTCATGCGGCGATGCTACCGGTCGACGCCTCCCACCCCACAGTGACCTCTCCGGTCGTGGGCTCCGCCCACACGGGGCGCCCCGAGCGGCCCGCGAGACAGCCCCGTCGAGGCCCGGAGCCGACCGGAAACGGGCTCCCGGGGGCCCTTCGCGTGTCGGAATCATCACGAAACCCTCGACAGCCCGCCGCCAAACGGGGGGTCGCTGGCACACCGCGGATGGATTGTGGGAATAATGGCCATCGTGGCGACAGCATCGGCAGTTCCTTCCAGCACAGCAACGAGTCCCGTCAGCCGAGCACCCCTGGCGACTCGACCCAACATGGTTGCCGTCGGCACCATCGTCTGGCTCTCCAGCGAGCTCATGTTCTTCGCGGGACTCTTCGCGGTGTACTTCCAGCTGCGGTCGGTCCGGACGGACCTCTGGGCCGAACAGACGGCGAAGCTCAACATCACCTTCGCGAGCATCAACGCGCTCGTGCTCGTGACCTCGTCCGTGTGGTGCCAGCTCGGCGTCTGGAAGGCCGAGCGCGGCCAGAAGGCCCGCACCGGCTCCCTGCTCGACGTCAAGCACTGGGGCATGCGCGAGTGGTACGTCCTCACCTACCTCTTCGGTGCCTTCTTCATCGCCGGCCAGGTGTTCGAGTACGCCGAGCTCTTCAGCGAGGGGGTGTCGCTCAGCTCCGACGCCTACGGCTCGGTCTTTTACATGGCGACCGGTTTCCACGGCCTTCACGTCACCGGTGGCCTGATCGCCTTCCTGCTGATCATCGCCCGCACCTTCACGACCCGGCGCTACACGCACGCCAACGCCGCCGGTGCGGTCGTCACCTCCTACTACTGGCACTTCGTCGACGTCGTGTGGATCGCCCTCTTCGCCACGATCTACATCCTGCGATGACCACCAACACGCGCAACCCCGTGCGGACGCCCGCCCTCACCACCACGCCCCTCACCACCACGCCCCTCACCACCTTGGACGACAGGACCTCATCGTGAACGCCTTGGCCGCACGTCGACGACACCCCGCCGCGATCGCGCTGCTGATCCTCGTGGGCCTGCTCGTCACCGGTGGCGCCTATGCCTTCCTCGCCCCCAAGGACGCCAACGCCGCGGCGTCGGTCAGCGCGGACGCGGTCGCCGACGGCAAGAACCTCTTCCTCGCCAACTGCGCGAGCTGCCACGGCACGAACGCCCAGGGCGGCCCAGCAGGGCCGTCGATCGTCGGAGTCGGCGCCGCCGCGGTGGACTTCCAGGTCGGAACGGGCCGGATGCCGCTCGCCGGACCCAACGTCCAGGCGCCGCGCAACGACATGGCCAAGCTCAAGTTCGACGAGACCGAGATCTCGGCGCTCGCGGCATACGTGGCATCCCTCGGGGCGGGCCCCGCCATCCCGGGGGAGGAGTTCACGACGCCGATCGCCCCGGGGAGCCAGGTCGAGGCGGGACAGACCCTGTCCAACAGCCAGCGGATCGCTCGCGGAGGCGAGATCTTCCGGGTCAACTGCGCCATGTGCCACAACTTCGCCGGCGCCGGCGGCGCTCTCACCCGCGGCAAGTACGCCCCCTCCCTCACGGGGGTGAGCGGCACCCACATCTACGAGGCGATGGTGAGTGGGCCGCAGTCGATGCCGGTCTTCAACGACCAGAACATCTCCCCGGAGTCGAAGCAGGAGGTCATCTCCTACCTCGAAGCCATCAACAAGCAGACGAACGTCGGCGGGATGACGCTCGGCAACCTCGGCCCGGTGTCCGAAGGCATGTTCGTCTGGGTCTTCGCTCTCAGCATCCTCATCGGAATCTCCGTCTGGCTCGGGAAGAAGGCCGCATGAGCCCCCACGAGCAACGGCCCACGGACCCGACCGACGACAGGACCTCGATCCGATGAACGAGAACGAGACCACGACTCCCGGCAGCGCGCTGACGCCGGCCCCGGGCCAGGGCACCGTCGCAACCCGCGCGGACGTCGTTCCGGACCGGTTCGACAATCCGGGCCTGCCGCCGCACATCCACCGCGCCGCGGACGAGGACCCCGGGGCGGCCAAGCGCGCCGAGCGCCAGGTGGCGACGATGTTCGGCCTGTCCATGCTCGCCACCCTCATCTTCCTCGTGGGCTACTTCGCCATCCCTGACGACTCGACCTTCTTCTTCCCCAGTCTCGGCGAGGCCAAGACCCTCAACGTCGTGCTCGGCCTCTCGATGGGCGTCGGCCTCTTCCTCATCGGCATCGGTGCGGTCCACTGGGCCAAGACCCTGATGTCCGACGAGGAGGTCACCGAGGAGCGGCACACGCTCGCGTCCGACGGCACCGCACGGGCGAAGGCCGTCACCGTCGTCACCGACGGCGGTGAGAACGCCCAGCTCGGCCGCAGGCCGCTGCTCAAGTACTCCATGGGTGGAGCCCTGGGCCTGTTCGCGCTCCCCTTCGTCCTGCAGGTCGCGGGCTCGCTCGGCCCGACGAACATCGAGGAGCTCAAGACCACGATCTGGGACCCCGAGGAGAACAACGGCGGCAAGCCCGTCCGCCTCATGCGGGACCCGGAGATGACTCCGATCAAGTTCGAGGACGTCACGAACGGGTCGGTCTTCCACGTCATGCCCGAGACGCTCCAGAAGTACCTCGACGACGGCCACGGGGTGCTCGAGGCGAAGGCCAAGGCGGCCGTGATCCTCATCCGCCTCGACCCCGCACTCATCCAGGTCCAGAAGCAGAAGGACTGGGGCGTCGAGGGCGTCGTTGCCTACTCCAAGATCTGCACCCACGTCGGCTGCGCCGTCGGACTCTACGAGCAGCAGACCCACCACCTGCTCTGTCCGTGCCACCAGTCGACCTTCGACCTGACCGAGGACTGCACCGTCATCTTCGGACCGGCCAAGCGGGCCCTGCCCCAACTCAAGATCACCGTTGACGACGCGGGCTACCTCGTCGCCCCGCAGGGCTTCGAGGAGCCCGTCGGACCGAGCTTCTGGGAGCGTTCACGATGAGCACGAGTGAAGACACCCGTCCCGCCGATGGCCTGCGCGAGGGAGACCGCCAGGTCGAGCAGGAGCGCGCCGAGACCAAGCCCCTCGGCGGCATCGCCGGCTGGGTCGATGACCGCACGGGGGGCGCGAAGGGCGTCTCCTTCCTGCTGAAGAAGGTCTTCCCCGACCACTGGTCGTTCATGCTCGGCGAGATCGCCATGTACTCGATGATCATCTGCCTGCTCACCGGCGTGTTCCTCACCTTCTGGTACGTCCCGAGCGCGACGCCCGTCGTCTACGACGGCTCGTACGTGCCGCTCCAGGGCGTCATCGTCTCGGACGCCTACCGCTCGTCGGTCGACATCTCCTTCGACATCCGTGGCGGCCTGCTCATCCGGCAGATCCACCACTGGGCAGCGCTCGTCTTCGCGATGGCCGTCCTCGTCCACATGGCCCGCGTCTTCTTCACCGGCGCATTCCGCAAGCCCCGTGAGATCAACTGGGTCATCGGCACGATCCTGTCGATGCTCACGATCGTCGAGGGCTTCGCGGGCTACTCGCTCCCCGACGACCTGCTCTCCGGCACCGGCCTTCGCGCCGCCGAGGGCTTCATGCGCTCCATCCCGATCGTCGGGTCCTACGTCTCCTACTTCGTCTTCGGCGGTGCGTTCCCCGGCGAGGCGATCATCCCCCGGCTGTATGCCGTCCACGTCCTGCTGCTGCCCGCGATCCTCGTCGGTCTCTTCACGGCCCACATCGTGCTCGTCGCGGTGCACAAGCACACCCAGTACCCCGGACCCGGCAAGACGAACAACAACGTCGTCGGCTTCCCGATGATGCCGGTCTACATCGCCAAGGCCGGTGGCTTCTTCTTCATCGTCTTCGGCGTCATCACCCTCATCTCGGCGGTCGTCACGATCAACCCGATCTGGGGCTACGGGCCGTATGACCCGTCCCCCATCACCGCTGGCGCCCAACCTGACTGGTACATGGGCTTTGCCGACGGTGCGCTGCGTCTACTGCCCGGGTTCCTCGAGTTCACGACCTTCGGGTTCACGTGGAGCTTCAACGTCTTCATCGGGGCCATCCTGCTCATCCCGGTGATGTACACGATGATCGGCGTCTACCCGTTCGTCGAGGCCTGGGTGACCGGCGACAAGCGGGAGCACCACCTGCTCGACCGTCCCCGCGACCGTCCCACGCGCACCGGCATCGGCGTGGCGGCCATGACGTTCTACATCGTGCTCTTCTTCGCCTCCGGCAACGACCTCATGGCGATCAAGCTGCACCTGTCGATCAACGACCTGACGCGACTGTTCCAGATCCTCGTGTTCATCGGGCCCCCGATCGCCTTCTGGATCACCAAGCGCGTCTGCCTCAGCCTCCAGCGGGCGGACCGTCAGAAGGTGCTGCACGGCCGCGAGACGGGCACCATCTGGCGCTCGGCCGACGGCGGCTTCGAGGAGGTCCACGCACCACTGTCGGAGTACGAGCGTTGGCCCCTGGTCCAGCACGAGTCCCCGCAGCCGCTGGCGATCACGACCGAGAAGGACGCGAACGGCGTCGACAGCCCGGTCGCCCGCAAGGACCGGCTGCGCGCGAAGGTGTCGCACTTCTACTTCGGCGACCGTGTTGCTCCCCCGACGCCGGCCGAGCTGGAGGCCGCGCACCACGAGCACGACGACCACGGCCCTGCCCTCACCGGCGAGCACGAGGCCATCGAGGCGCCCCCGACGGGCGAGGGATCCGACGCCGGTGCGGCCGGCCGCGAGACGATCAAGGCGGACAAGCGGCGCTGAGCCCCCGCCCTTGCTGAGGCCGGTCCCCCGTTGCGGGGGACCGGCCTCACGTCCGTCCGGTCCCGGTCAGGACGCCCGGTCCCGCAGGTGACCGCACCTGAGAGACTGGGGGCGTGCACCACCTCACGGACGACGCGTTCGACCAGGCCGTGTCCGATGCCCTCGACACGATCCCGCCCGGACTGGCGGCGGCGATGGACAACGTCGTGGTCCTCGTCGAGCACGAGGCGCCCGAGGGCGACCCGGACCTGCTCGGCGTCTACGAGGGCACTCCCCTGACGGAACGGGACGGCTGGTGGGACGCCGGCGCCCTCCCCGACCGGATCACCATCTTCCGCGCACCTCTCGAGGCGATGTGCGACTCGCCGGAGCAGCTGCGCGAGGAGATCGCCATCACCGTGGTCCACGAGATCGCGCACCACTTCGGCATCGGCGACGACCGGCTGCACGCGCTCGGCTGGGGCTGACGCCGTCCCGAGAGCGTGCCCCTGCCTGAGAGGGCAGTTCCCGATCGGAGGGCCGGCAGCGCGGCACCCCAGCGGCCTGTACCGGCTGCCCGGCCGACCCAGGGCGTCAATCCGCGGATCAGTCTGCACCCGGGGTCGTCAGGGCAGCACCGGACGCCCACTGATCCTGCCGCTTGACCGTCGCGCCGGCCCCGGGTGCATGGACGGGCCCGGCCACCCTTGCGGTGACCGGCCCCGTCCGGAGGCTGTCGGGTGTCCGTCAGATGGCGTACTCGCCCGAGAACGACTCGAAGACCCAGAGCACGAGGGCGACGACGCCGAAGAAGGCGCCGATGATGAACAGCCACCACCCCACGGCGAGCCCGGTGAACATCACCGCGGCCGCGAGGGCGAGCCACAGCGGCGTCCACGAGCTCGCGACGAAGTAGCCGTAGTCGCCCTCGGCCTCGGAGATCTCCCCGTCGAGGTTGTCCTCCGGCCGCAGCGGCAGGCTGCGACCGGTCATCCAGAAGAAGAACGCGACGAGCGCGAACAGGCCCGCGGAGAGCGTCAGCACCGTCACACCGATGGGCTCGGACCAGTTCGACCAGAAGCCGTAGAGCAGGGCGACGGGGACGAAGAAGCAGAACAGGTAGGTGAAGAGCTTGGTCTCGAGGCGCATCGGGTCAGTCCTTGGTCTCGTGCTGTGGCGAACGCTCCCGGGCCACGTCGGCCGGGCCCATCACCTGCGTCAGCGTGCTCTGGTCGGGAAGGGGTCCGCCCGCTCCGGCCATGACCTCCGGGTGGTGCAGGTCGAAGGCCGGCCGCTCGGAGCGGATCCGGGGCAGCGACGTGAAGTTGTGCCGTGGCGGCGGGCAGGAGGTCGCCCACTCGAGGGAAGCGCCGTAGCCCCACGGGTCGTCGGACTTGACCAGCGGCGCCTTGTGCCACGTCTTCCACACGTTGTAGACGAACGGGATCATCGAGGCGCCGAGGAGGAACGAGCCGGCGGTGGAGACGATGTTGGCGGCCTGGAAGCCCTCTTCGGGCAGGTAGTCCGCGTACCGGCGGGACATGCCGTCGACCCCGAGCCAGTGCTGGATGAGGAAGGTCGTGTGGAAGCCGACGAAGAGCATCCAGAAGTGGATCTTGCCGAGCCGCTCGTCGAGCATCCGCCCGGTGAGCTTGGGCCACCAGAAGTAGTAGCCGGCGAACATCGCGAACACGACGGTGCCGAAGACGGTGTAGTGGAAGTGGGCGACGATGAAGTAGCTGTCGGAGAGGTGGAAGTCGAGCGCGGGGCTCGACAGCACGATGCCGGTGAGACCACCGAAGAGGAAGGTCACCAGGAAGCCCATGGCCCAGAGCATCGGGGTGTCCATCGACACCTTGCCGCCCCACATCGTGCCGATCCAGTTGAAGAACTTCACCCCGGTCGGCACCGCGATGAGCATCGTCATCACCGCGAAGAACGGGAGCAGCACCTGGCCGGTGACGTACATGTGGTGGGCCCAGACCGTGGCGGACAGGGC
>JBBRGO010000067.1:0-13023 GCA_038224055.1 Actinomycetales bacterium | reverse complement strand
GCCGGGCGGCCCTCTTGGTCCCCTCTCCCTTTCCCCCCCGCCCCCCCCCCCGCGCGGGCCGGGGCGGGCGCCGCCCCCCGGGCCCGCCCCCCCCGCCACTCCGTCACTCCTCGCTGAGGCCGACGACGTCGCGCCGGCTGGGAAAGGTCCGCCGCCGGGACCAGGGCCGGGGCCGTAGCTCGGGCGCGACCGCGGTCTCCTCGCGCAGCTCACGCGGACGGACCACCTCGCCGACGGGGGCGAGCACGTCCCGCTCGCCGACCAGCCGGCGGTAGTGCCCGACGTACTCGCGGACCATCCGGTCGTGCGACAGGCGGGTGACGGCGTCGTGGCGCACGGCGACCCGGTCGAGTCCGAGGGCGACGGGGATCGCGGCGGCCATCGCCTCGACGTCGTCGGCCGGCACGAGCACCCCGGACCCGCCCGCACCGATCACCTCGGAGACCCCGCCGCGGTCGAAGGCGACGACGGGGGTGCCGCAGGCCATCGCCTCGGCGACGGTGAGGCCGAAGGGCTCCTCCCACACGGGCGTCACGAGCGCGGCCCCCGACCGCCCGACGAGGTCGGCCAGCTCGCGCTGACCCAGGTGACCGGCATACGTCACGCCGTCGCCGAGCAGGGGGGTCACCTCGCGGGCGACGTAGTCGCGGTCGAGCAGCGGACCGGCGAGCACGATGGACCGTCCGGCGCGGCGGGCGGCGCGGATCGCGAGGTGCGGCGCCTTCTCGGGCACGAGCCGGCCCGACCAGACGAGGGTGTCGCCGCCGGGGCCGGGTCGCCAGACATCGGTGTCGACACCGTTGAGCACGACATCGGGACGGTGGGGCAGCACCGTCCACGCGCGGGCGACGTGGTCGCTGACGGCGGTGAAGCTCGCGCCCTCACCCCGGGTCACGGCCAGGGTCGACTCGAGCCAGGCCGTCGGGGGGATGTGCAGCGTGGCGAGCACGGGGACGGGCACCGACGGCGCGAGGGCGACGGGCAGGTGGTGCACCGCGTGGAGGTGCACGAGGTCGAAGCGCCGCCGCGCCTCGCCGTGGATGAGCCGAAGCATCAGCTGCTGGTAGGCGTGGTGCTCGAGCATGGCGGCCGCGGGGGGCATCGACACGTCGGCGCGGGCGGCGTCGGTCGGCTCCCAGTGCGCCAGCGTGCCGCCGAGCTCGTCGCCGGGCTCGACCCCGTCGCTACCGGATCGGGCAAAGAGGGTGACCCGGTGTCCCTCGGCGCGCAGGCGTGCGGCGAGCTGGCTGACGTGGGACTCGAGCCCACCGGCATACGGCTCGGAGATGGGGAAGCGGTAGGGCCCGACGAGGGCGATGCGCAGGGCGTCGCTCGACTCCGTGCGGCGTGGGGTCTGGCTCAACCCGCGCTCCTTCCGTCTGGTGGTTCCTGGGCGACCGGGGCCGCAACCCCGATGACATACCCGAAAGGCGGGGCCGGGCCCACCACCCGTAGGGGTGGTCGCCGACGGCCTCGGGTCAGGCGTCGGGCAGGGCCCGCGCCGCGGGTGCGCTCGGTGTGAGGTCCGCCGCGAGACCGAGCAGGTATGCCGCGAAGCCCGCCGGTGCCCGGCCGCGCAGCCGTCCGGACGTGAGTACCGGCAGGTGGTGGGTCGCCCGGGTCGGGTGGCCGGACCGGCGCAGCGCGTCGATGAGGAGGGCGTCCTCGTGGACGCGGACGTGGGGGAAACCGCCGACGGTGAGGTAGGCCGACAACCGGACCCCGAGGTTGGCGCCGTGGACGTGCGGGTGGTCCTCCATCGGTGGGTGCTGGGACCGCCACCGGGCGAGCAGGGCGGCTCCGAGGTCGTGCTCGTCGGGGTCGACGGTGCCCACGACGGCGTCGACCCCTTCGTCCGCGAAGCCCAGCTGCCGGGTGAGCCAGTGCGCGGGGACGACGCTGTCTGCGTCGGTGCTCGCGACCCAGACGCGGTGGGGGTCGGCCGGGGGCTGGCCGTCGCGCGGACGGGTCGCCTCGGTGACTCCGACCGCTCGGGCCACCCCGACGCAGCCGGCCTCGATCTCGACGGCGTCGACCCACGGCCGCTCGGCGACGACCCGGGCCGAGCCGTCGGCGCACCGGTCGAGCACGATGGTCGTCGTGGCCCGCACCTCCGGCCGCTCCTGCCGGAGGCGGCCGAGCGCGACCTCGAGTGCGTCGAGGCAGGCCGGCAGCAGTGCCGCCTCGTCCCGGGCGGGGACGACGACAGCCAGCTCGGTCACCGGCGGGGTGTGGCTGAGGTCCATGGTCTTCTCATGCCCCGCCGGCGGGGTCGCGCCCCCACACGTCGAGCCGGAAGTCGGCCTCGACGTGCTGGACGAGAAGGGGGCGGTCGAACTGCCGACCCACGACCTCGTGGACGCGGTCGCCCCCGAGCGGCCAGCCCGAGATCGGGTGGCGCCAGTGGCAGAGCAGCAGCACCCCGTCGGGGGAGAGGCAGTCGCGGACGCGGCCGACGAGACCGGCGAGCTCGCGGGGACTGAGGAAGTAGCCGATCTCCGAGACGACGACGAGGTCGAACGCGCCGTCCGGCCACTCCGCCGGCACCCTGGCCTGCTCGGCACGGGCGTGCGGGAGGTGTGCCAGCGCGTCGGCGCACCGGTCCACGGCCGCCTCGCTGCGGTCGAGGGCGACGAGCTCGTCGCACCGTCCGGCGAGGTCGATGGCGAGCTGCCCCACGGAGCAGCCGACCTCGAGGACCCGGCGGAAGCGCGGCCGGGGGAGGGCCGCGAGGGTGACGGCACGCTTGCGCTGCTCGTACCAGCGGGTCCGCACGCCCCAGGGGTCCGGCTCCGCCCGGTGCAGGCGCTCGAAGGCGTCGTCGACGGGCCCGTCCTCCGCCGTGAGGAAGACCTCCCAGTCGCGCCGGAAGTGGTCGACCACACCCGTGTCGAGCAGAACCTCGTCGCCCGGTCGGTCGGACAGGGGCCGGACCTGGGTCGTGTGCAGGTCGAGCGCCGCCCGTTTGGCATGGGCGACGTCCGGCGTGAGCTCGAGGCGGCGCATGCGCCCCCAGGGGGCGTCGTCCTCGGTACCCCAGTGCCACAGCCAGATCGGGTACTCGACGAGGGTCGCGTCGGTCCGGACTGCGGCGAGGGCCGCGACGCGGCCGGCCGCGTCGTGGTCGGTGTGCCCGTCGTGCCGCCACGGGGCGACGAGCAGGGTCGAGGCGCCGTGCTCACCGACTGCGTCGACGACGGCCTCGAGGGCCGTGGCGTGGGCCTGCTCGACTCCGCCGTCGGCGATGCCGACGACCGTGAGACGGGCCACGGGGGCGAGGGCGGCGAGCGCGGCCCGGCTCTCGTCGATGCGCAGGGCGGCAAGCCGGTCGGGGTTGTGGGTGGGGGAGTCGGGGTGGGAGGCCTCCCCGGCGGTGAGCAGCACGAGGTGGACGTCGAGCCCACGGTCGGCGGCGACCCGGATCAGGCCGCCGGCACCGAGGGTCTCGTCGTCGGGGTGGGCCGCCACGACGACGACCCGGGACAACGCCGGCGCCGTCAGGTCGGAGAGCGGCTCGACACCGGACCACTGCCCGGCCCCGGCCCACCGGGACTCGGCCGTGCCGCGGTCGTGGTGGGTGAAGATCGGTGCGGGCCCGGTCATGGCAGCGTCACCACGGCGGCGTCGCCGAGCCGGGGGCGAGCAGGGTCCGACCGAGGACGGCCTGGTCGCGCTCGGCGTGCTCCTGGCGCAGGTAGAGGCGCAGGTCGGCGACCCGGGTCGCGTGGTCGCGTTCGAGGGCGAGGGGCGCCGGCCCCAGGGCGTGGTCGACCCGCTCGAGGACGCGCTCGGCGGCCGTTGCCACCACCTGGCGGCAGCGCAGCGCGAGGACGGCCCCGGCCGAGCCCTCGGCGTGCCCGGCGTCGACCTGGACCGCGGCGTCACGCAGGACCGCGCGGGCGGCCACGAGAGCGGCGTCGACGGCCCCGAGGTGCATCTGGCCGATCTGGTCGAGCTCGCGCTCACCGGCCTGCCTGAGCAGGCGGCGGGCCACGCCGACGGTCCCCCCGAACCAGATCGCGGCGACGCCGATGCCGCCCCAGGCGAAGCCGGGTCGGTCGAGGTACCAGCCGGGTCCGCCCACGGGGGTGGCCTCGACGTCGGTGAGGGAGAGCGGGCCGCTCGGCACGTCGGTGAGGCCGCGGGCGACCCAGGGGGCGTCCCAGACCACGACGCCCGGGTCGCCCAGCTCGACGGCATACAGGCCCCGCGTCGTCGGACCGCGCCACGCGGTGACGAGGGCGTGGCTGAGCGAGCCGGCGAGCGAGCACCAGGGCTTGCGTCCGTCGAGGCGAGTGCGGCCGCTGTCCTCGCGCGCCTCGAGCCGGGGGCCGGGTCCCTCGGCTGCATAGACGCCCCACGTGCCGGATGACCAGAGGTCCGCGAGGCCGGCCTGGGTGAGCACGGCCTCGGCGTCGAGGTGCGGCTCGAGGGTCCGGGCGACGGTGAGGTCGACGGAGGCCACGGTGGCGAGCGACTCCCACAGGCGCCGGGTGTCACCGGATCCGGGCAGTGGGAAGGCGTGGTCGCGGGCGAGGGCGAGGGCGGCGGTGAGGTCGCCCCGGGCGCTGCTCGCGGCGTCGGCGAGGGGCTGGAGGTCGGCGACCGGCGCGCCCACGGGCGGCTGCTCGAGGAGCACGGGTCGGGGCACAGGCATGTCTGGAGCGTAGGTGTCCGGCGCTCGCCGTGCGCACCCCCTTAGGGGTGACGTCTGCGCGGGCCCGGACCGGACGCGCACCGGGCGCTAGGTTGGGCGCATGCCGAGCACGGAGTCCGGACCCGACCGCCCCGTGCGGGTCGCCCTCGTCGACGACTACGAGATCGTCGTGCGGGGCCTCGCGCGGATGTTCGACTCCTACACCGACCGGATCGACCTCGTGGAGCTCGACGCGCACGTCCCGATCTCGCAGCCGGTCGACATCGCGCTCTACGACACCTTCGCCCAGGACCAGGCCGACCGGGCCGACTTCACCGAGCTGCTCTCCGGTGGCAAGGCGGCCAAGCTCGTCGTCTACAGCTGGAACGTCCAACCCGAGCTCGTGCGCGCCGCCCGGGACCGGGGCGCCGCCGCCTACCTCAGCAAGGGCATGCCCGCCGCCGCGCTCGTCGAGTCGCTCGAGCAGGTGCACCGCGGCGAGCCGGTAACGGCCGCGATGTCGCCCGGCGAGCCGGAGGTGATGGCCGGGGACTGGCCCGGCCGCGCGGAGGGTCTCACCCCGCGCGAGGCCGAGGTCGTCGCCCTCATCACCCAGGGCCTGTCCAACCAGCAGGTCGCCGACCGGGCCTTCCTGTCGATCAACTCGGTGAAGTCCTACATCCGCTCCGCGTACCAGAAGATGGGGGTGACGAGCCGGAGCCAGGCCGTCCTCTGGGGCGTGCGGCACGGCCTCGAGCCCGACGCCATGCGCATCGTGGCGCCCGAGACCCGCTGAGCTCGCTCGCCGTCCTAGGCTGGGCGGGTGGGCCGCTCCAAGATGCAGATCGACACTCCGCAGGTCGGGGCGGTCGACCTCGCCGTCGTGTCTCCCACGCACACCCCGCGCACCGAGCCGTTGCCGCTGCTCGTCGTCCACGACGGCCCGGAGTACTCCCGGCGCGCGCACCTCTTCCGGTCGCTGCTCGAGTGGACGGCCGACGGCCGGATGCGTCCCCACCGGGTCGCCCTGCTCGAGCCCGGTCCGCGCAACGAGCGGTATGCCGCGAACCCGCGGTGGGCGGAGGCGCTGACCCAGCAGGTCCTCCCGACGGTGCGAGCGGCATACGAGACGGAGGGGAAGCCCACCGTCATGGGAGCGAGCCTCGGCGGGCTCGCGTCGCTCCAGGCGGAGTGGCTGCACCCGGGAACCTTCGGCGGGCTGTTCCTCCAGTCGGGGTCCTACTTCCGCAAGCGGGTCGACGACGAGGAGTCGTTCGAGCACTGGGACCGCGTCACCGGCTTCGTCAGCAGCGTGCGGCGGGCGAGGCGGGCCCGCACCGACGCCCGGATCGTGATCACCTGCGGCGACGCGGAGGGCAACCTCACCAACAACCGGCAGATGGCCCAGACCCTCGACCGGCTCGGGCACAAGACGCACTTCGCGCAGCTACGGGGCGGGCACGACTGGCGCTCGTGGCGGTCGGGCTTCGACCCCCACCTGCTCCAGGTGCTCGCCCGCTGAGCCCGCTGAGCCCGCTGAGCTCGCGTGCCACCGGCCAGTGTGCGGACGATTGGCGTGACACGGCGACAGACGGGGCGACAACTGCAAGGATCGGCACCGTCGACAGACAGATGAGACGCACGTGACGGGAGACCGCGGAGATGACCGAGACGAAGACGCACCTGGTCGGGCTGTTGCTCGGGGCCGAGGAGGACTGGCCCCAGGCCTTCGAGGCGCTCCTGTCGCTGGTGGGTCCGATCACCACCGAGGACGGCACCGTCCACGAGCTGACGTGCGAACGGCTCACGATCGAGCCCTTCGACCTGCGACAGCCGGTCCGCACCGACCTCGTCATCGACCGCCTCGCCTACTGGTACTACCACCCGCGGGAGTGGCTCAAGAAGGCCGCGCTGATGGACGACACCTACCTGCTCAACAGCCCGTTCACCTTCCAGGCCATGGAGAAGCACAGCGCCTACTGCGCGCTGATGCGCCTCGGGCTCAAGGTCCCCGACACGTGGCTCGTGCCCTACAAGAACCCCGTCGACAACGTGCGCTGGGCCTATACGTCCGCGAAGTACAACCGCGCCTTCGACCTCAAGGCGATCGCCAACACGCTCGGCTACCCGCTCTACATGAAGCCGTTCGACGGCGGCGGCTGGCGCGGCGTGTCCCGGATCAACGACGAGACCGACCTGATCAAGGCTTACGACGAGTCCGGCGAGATGCTGATGCACCTGCAGACGACCGTCGACTACGAGAAGTTCGCGCGGGCCCTGTCGATCGGGCCCGAGACGATGGTGATGGACTTCCGTCCCGAGCAGCCGATGCACGGGCGGTATGCCGTGTCGTACGACTTCCTTTCCCCGTCGGCCGGTAAGCAGACCGTGGCGATCAGCCGGATCGTCAACGCCCTGTTCGGCTGGGAGTTCAACTCGTGCGAGATGCTCGTCTCGGGTGACGACGTCTATCCGATCGACTACGCCAACGCGTGTCCCGACGTCGCCGTGACCTCGCTGCACTACTACTTCCCCTGGGCCATCAAGGCGCTCGTGCGCTGGTCGGCCTACTGCCTGGTTACCGGCCGCAAGGGCAAGCTCGACCTCGAGATGCGGCGCTACTTCGACATCGCCGATCGTGAGGACCTCACTGACGCGGAGAAACTCGACGCCTTCCTTGAGGTCGCGGACGAGTACTTCGAGACGGACGCCTACTGGGCGTGGTGCGAGCAGCACCTGCCGCACATGGACCGCGCCGTCCTCGAGTGGGTCGAGTCCGACGACTTCCAGAGCCTGCTCCGCGCGACCGTCGTGACGACCTACCCGGCCCATGAGCGGGACCGCTTCATGGCGCACTTCGGCGGTCTGATCGGCATGTGGGTCACCGACGAGAAGGCGCGTCTCGGCCCAGCCTGACCGGCCGGCACGACGCGCAATCCATCGGCCCGAAGCAGCTGCTCAGTGATGCTGAGCGCATGCTGCGTCTGCTCCACCTCCCATCGCCGACCCCGGTGGGGCCTGGTCCGTGATCCGGGGGCGCTGAGGTCGGCGCTCAGCCGTGCACGCGCGCCGGTCTTCGGCGGTCTGGGGGAGGAGGATGCACCGCCGCACACCGACGCAGGAGGATGGCTCTTGAGGCCACGGTCGTCGTGCTTCACTTCGGCGGGCGGAGGCTCACCGGCGCCGGCGACGAGACGCCCTCAATGGCCGTGCGCCCGTCGCGACCGCCCGGCCGCGCGACGTCGTCGAGCCCACGGGAAACGGGTCGGGTCCATCCGTTTGTCGGACAGTCCCATCCCCGCGCCCATGCGACCACGGGCGCCCGGCTTGGCGACTGGTACTGCTGGTAGTGCCATCAGGGGGTGGCCTCGGTGGAGTCGATCGTTACGGCGATGCGCAACAACCAACGGAACATCGCGTGCAACGACCTCCACAAGGTCTGCGAACACCACTTCGGCAAGCCCCGTCAAACGGGGTCATCACATGCGGTGTTCAAGACCCCATGGCCGGATGACCCCCGCGTCAACATTCAGAACGACAAGGCCAAGGCCTACCAAGTTCGACACGTTGTCAAGGCAATCGACAAGAAGGAGGCCGAGTGATGGACGCGCTAGAGCGGCCGCAGGTCGACGTGTCTCACTACACCTACCGCGTTGCTTGGTCGGTAGAGGATGATGAGTTCGTCGCCACCGTTGCGGAGTTCCCATCCCTGTCCTGGTTGGCACCGTCTCAGGTATCGGCCCTGCAAGGGCTCGAGGCCGTGCTGACAGATCTCGTCCTCGACATGCAGGAACAAGGCGAGGACGTGCCAGAACCGATCTCCGAACGCAGCTACGCCGGCAAGTTCAACCTGCGGCTGGGCGAGAAGCCGCACCGAGAGGTGTCTCTGCGCGCGGCTGAGGAAAACCTGAGCATCAACCAGTGGGTCGTTCGAAAGCTCATGGCAGACGGCTGACGCTCCCAGCTCACAATGTCCGCGCCGACAGGCCGTTTCAGTTGCGTCCTTCCGCCGCCTATCGCTACACCACCTGGAACTCGACGCGGTAGACGAGGGTGTCCTCGTTGATGGGCCCGGGGTGGGCGGCGCGGACCCGGAGAGCCTCACGGTCGGTCTCACCTGAGGCGGCCGGGTCATCGGCGGTCACGGCCGAGACGGGCAGGACGTCCAGAGAGTCGATCTCGGTGATGACACCGGCGCTCGGCTAGCGGCGATCAACCCTTGACCTGCGGTCGGCTCCACAGCCTGACCGAGACGGTCACCCCGCCGCGGGCAACTCGGTCACGAAGCTCTCCACTGACCATTATCCCGCCGCGCTAGGACGACGCCCGGCTCCCGTCGATCACCTGGACCGAGTCTGGCCGGACACCGGCCCTACTGGCAATCGTCTAGCAGCCGCCAGGCGGCCTTGCGATCGTCGGGCATGGGAGGGCCGTGCCACCACGGCCTACGCCGGCGGCTCGGTTCTCCGTGCGTTAGAGAGCCCGGATTTGGTTGTTGCGGGGTTGGTGCGTGAGCTCGGCTAGGCCTTGCGCCTCGAGCAGGGGCGGAAGGTACATGCCAAATCGGCCACGGTAACCCTTACGCAGGCCGTACCAGCCCTCAACCGGATTCTCCGCGGACCGGCCCCACGCCTCGACGGTGTCGGGGGCGGGATCCTTCTTCTCGTCGGCAGCGCCGAGATCGACCCAACCACCCTGGTCGACGAGCCAGCGATGCAGGTCCTCGATCGCGCTCAGGTGGTAGCGCAGGGTGGTCGACCCAACCTGACAGACCAGCGCCGGCGGGTCACCGTCGGGTTCGGCGTACATCAGGTACGTCGACGAGCCTGGTGCCGTCGTCAAGACCCAAGGGTCTGCCGCAGTGCCGGATCCCTCCGCCATGAGCACCTCCTTGACGACCTCGCACCACCGACGTTGTTGCCGAACTGACGAGCGCGGCCCACGACGAGCATGGCACGCGTTCACGCATGAGCGAGGTCAATCTGCCTGAGTGCCGCGGAATGGGGGGATCGGGGCCGCCGGACGTCCGCCTCGAAGCGGCAGCGTGCCCTACCACCGCGAAACGGTCTCGTCGGCATCGATGGGCGTGCGGAACTGGGGATAGTGTTCTTCGCTGTCGGAGCGAGCCATCTCGTGAGTCTCCGGTGAGGATGTGAGGGGACGTGTCGACGGAGTTTGAGGTGGTGGTGCCGCACCTCGCTGATGCTGGGGAAATGGCTGCGGTTCAAGTGCAGGCGTGGCGGGAAGCCTACGGAGAGCTGCTCCCGGAGCGTTTCTACGATCACGCCGCGCGCGAGAGTCGACGGGTGATGTGGTCGGGTCTGCTCTCCGAGGAGGATGCCCGGGAGCGGGTCCGTGTCGCCCGGCGCGAAGGCCGAATCGTGGGGTTTGTCGCTCACGGTCCGGCTGCCGAGCACCAAGGGCACCCGCCGGCGCGGGATGAGCAGCTGTATGCCCTCTACGTGCTGTCCAGCTGCTACGGCCATGGTGTCGGTCAAGCTCTCCTTGACCAGGCTCTCGGAGGGCGGCCGGCACAGCTGTGGGTGGCCAAGGACAACGCGCGGGCTCGACGGTTCTACGTGAGGAACCGATTCACACCTGACGGGACCGAGCAGGTCGATCCAGATCTCGACGGGCTGGTCGAGATACGCATGCTGCGGTAGACCGACGCCGCCGCGCTCTCGACGGCGATGTCCCACATCCCGCACGACCGCCAAGTGCTGACTGCCTTTCGCCGCGTCACAGCGTTCCAACGGTGGCACCGAGGCGCCTCAACGGCCTCATCGAACTCCACCGCCGCATCGCCCGAGGCTTCCGCAACCGAGACAACGACCGCCTCCGGATGCTTCTCATCGGCGGCGGGCTACCCCTGTGACCCCACACTCACCGGTGAAGAGCCCTATTGCTGCGTCGTGATCGCATGGTCAGCCTTTTGGGTCCGGGGGCCGCGACGGCGACATCACGGTCAGCCGAACGGTCCGAACTGAGCTCATCCACCCGGATCTGCCGTTGCCTGAAAACGGAGGTGGCTGCCGTATTGCGCTGATGCCTATCAGCGTTCCGTAGGGGTTGGCGCACGCCCGATCAGCAATCCACACCTTCGCGACGTCATCACGGTGGATGGTCCCTTCAACGACCTGCTGAGGACCTACGCCGGTGATGGTCCCATCTAGCTCTTGGTCACGATGTCCTTGACCGCGTCGACCACTTTGGCCAGCGCGGGCCGGTCGTCACCGCCGCTGGCCCAGGCCGGGTCCTGCGGCAGCGGCCCCATCGGGTCAGAGTTCTCGGGCAAGGTCGTTTGGGGAGCGAGCGCACGGCGAAAGGCTTCGTCCAGTCCTACGAGGCGGTGTCCTGTGGGCAGCAGGTCTGTCTGGAAGTCGCCGTCGACGACGACCATGTCGTGGTGGAGGCTCTCGACCAGCGCCTCGACCGTCGGCCGAGGTACGTCGGTGAGGCTGCCCACCAAGGTTCCGACGAGGGCTGTCGGCAGCAGCGGCACAGTGACCTGCGGCCGCTCGAGCCCGGCGTGCGTGCTGTAGGCCTCCAGTAGCGCGCCGTAGCGCAGCTGGTCGGGTCCGCCAACGTCGAAGTGGCGCGAGGGACCGGTGTACTCCAGCGCTCCGACCAGCGCCTCGAGTACGTCGACGACAGCGATCGGCTGCACCATGGAGTCCATCCACGAGGGCACGGTGTGCACGGGCATCCGTTCGCTGACTTGGCGGATGACCTCGAACGAGGTGGACCCGCTGCCCAGGAGTACTGCAGCGCGCAGGACGACCACGGTCGCGGGCACATCGCTGAGGATCTGTTCGACGTCGCGTCGAGACCTGATGTGTTCGGAGAGCTCGGACTCGGCGACGTCAGGGACGAGCCCGGAGAGGTACACGATCCGATCGATATGGTGGGCCCGCACACCTGCCGCGAGGTTGGCGGCCGCCTGTCGGTCGGTCTCGGCGAAGTCGTTGCCGCCCATCCCGTGGATCAGGTAGTAAGCCGCGCCTACGCCCTCGCAGGCGGCTGTGACCTGGTCTGGGTCGAGAGCGTCCATGACGACGGTCTCCACCCGGTCGCCCCACCACGGCTGCTCGCGGTCAGGGTTGGTCGTGGTGGTGCGCACCTCATGGCCGCGCTCGAGCAGCAAGGGCACCAGTCGACCGCCGACGTAACCGGTCGCGCCGGTTACCAGGATCTTCAACTCGTCCTCAGCTCTGCTCGGGTGTCGGGTCTTCGGGCCAGTTGTGTCACTGATGAGTGAGCGACGTCGGCTCCGCGGCATGTCACCTGAGCGTAGTGCGTGCTGAGAGCTGAGTGGCCGAAGCGGTGCTCTTTACCGTGAGTACATGGGCGATATTCTCGTCGGTTATGGCACGTCCGCGGGTGGGCGGGGCGTGTCAAAGGCGTAGGAGGGAGCTCCGCGGTGACCGAGTTGGCTGCTGCGCTTGGGGGTCGATCTGCGCCAACACTCCATCGCGGCCGGGCCCTCTGCGTGGAGCCATTCCGTGTGGCGCGTCGGGACTCGTTGCGTTGCGGGCCGTGATGCCTGCCGAAGGCACATGTGCGCTCCCGATTGCGCGGCCCGCGCCGGCTCGCACGCCGGTGGGCAGATGCTCCGCGCCAACGGGGATGATCGCCGTCCGGCCGGCTGCCAAGCCCCTGCACCCTCGGGGCTCTGTCGTGCAGGGCACCCTGCACCGGCTCGGTGCCCACGACAGGACCGGTTGCTGTTCGCTTCGACGGGGCTCGGACGGCTCACCCGCCTCACGCTCACCCTGCCAGGTCGCGGTTCCGGAGACCACAACCCCGTTGCTGCCGTGCGGAACCTGTCACGGCGGATGAGGGAGCGGCTTTCATCCGCCCTGTATGAAAGCTCCTCGTGAGGGCTGGTTGATTCAGGCCCCGGTGGGCAGTTTCGGGGGGCTTTCCGGACTCCGGCGGGCTATCTGGGAATCCAGCAGTCACGGCCACTTATCGGGCTTGGCGGGGACTTGCCCACTCCGCCGCCTTTCGGGCCCCGTGGCACTACCGGACCTGCCGGCGAGCGAGCTTCGTCTCGTTGTTCACGTTCAGCCCGGGCGGGATGTTGGTCAGTGCCGGGTCAAGGTGAGGCGAGGGTTGTCGGTTGCGACGACCTGCACTGTCCCGCCGATCGGGAAGGTCATGACGGGGTTGGTGTGACCGAAGTCGACGTTGGCGAGAATCGGCTTACCGCTCAGGATGGGGATGTCCGCGACGAGCGCCCGTAGGTCCTCGCGAGAGACCTTGCTGGCTTGCTGGAATCGTCCGATGACCAGAGCACGCACGGTCTCGGCTCCGGGCTGCTGCATCAGGGAGTGGAGGTCGCGGCGGAACTCGACGGGGTTGCTGATCTCGTCGTCTTCCACGAA
>JBBRGO010000066.1:0-13039 GCA_038224055.1 Actinomycetales bacterium | reverse complement strand
CGGCCGTTCGTCGCGGACCACGATCTCGAGGCCCTTGTTGAGGAAGGCGTACTCACGGATGCGGGAGGTGATGGTCTCCAGCGAGTAGGTGGTGGTCTCGAAGATGTCGGGGGAGGCCCAGTAGGTGATCGTGGTGCCGGTGCGCTCGCCGTCGGTCATCGGCCGGATCTCGTCCAGGCCGCCCTGGGGCACGCCGACCTCGAAGGTCTGGCGCCACTCGTGACCACGGTTGCGCACCTCGGCGATCACACGGGCCGACAAGGCGTTGACGACCGAGATGCCGACGCCGTGGAGGCCACCGGAGACCTTGTAGCCGCCACCGCCGAACTTGCCGCCGGCGTGGAGCTGGGTGAAGACGAGCTCGACGGCGCTGATCTTCTCGGTCGGGTGGATGTCGGTCGGGATGCCGCGACCGTTGTCCTTGACCCGCACCCCGCCGTCGGAGAGGAGCGTGACGTCGATGGTGTCGGCATAGCCGGCGAGCGACTCGTCGACCGCGTTGTCGACGATCTCCCAGACGAGGTGGTGCAGACCGCGGGGACCGGTCGAGCCGATGTACATGCCGGGTCGCTTGCGCACGGCCTCGAGACCCTCGAGGACGGTGATGGCGCTCGCGTCGTAGTCGACACCGTTCGGTCGGCGCTCGACGAACTCGGCGACCACCTCCGCAGGCACGTCGGTCATCACCTCGGGGGTGTCGGTCGCCGGCTGGTCGGGCGTCTCATCGGGCTGGGCCACGTGTCTCCTCAGTTCGAGCAGGCTCGTCCGCACGGGCCGCCCGCACGGGCCGCTCCGATCTCGAACGAGGCGGTCGCCCCGCGCGAACGCGCGACGACACCGGGACGGTCCGACCGAGGCAGGTTTCCCGAAGGCGCCAGGGGACGGACCGAGTTCTCCTCATTCTAACGGTCCGAGCAGCCCGAAAGTGCCTCCAGACGGCCCGAAACGGCCATTTTCCGGCCCCAGCACCCCCGAATCCGAGGGGAGGATCACGACCCCGCCCTCCGGCGCCCCGGAGCGGCCGTCCGCACCACCGCCCGGGACCGCGCGACCGACCCGGCGCCGAACCTCAGGAACCCCCGTCGACACCCCCGTCGACACCCCCGTCGACACCCCCGTCGCGACCGGCGGCGAGGGTGCGCTCGAAGAGGGAGTGGATGGCCTCGGGCAGGTGTGGCTCGGCCACGGTGACGTCGAGGTCGACCGCCTGGCACTGCACCGAGTAGCAGAAGGCGTCGGCCCGGGTGGTCTCGGCGGTCGCCGCGATCCGTTCTAGGGTCGGAGCAGCGAGCAGGCTGCGCCAGTCGCTGGCGTCACGGTCGGGAAGGTCGCCGAGGGCGAGCTGGCGCTCGCGAACCAGCCCGGCGAAACCGCCCGTCCGGCGCAGCAGCAGCTGGGTCCCGACATCGGGGACCTCGCCGTGGGCCTCTCCCGCCGGGGTGTGCGATCGCGGCGTCGGGGTGTCGGCGCCGGTTTCACCGGTCGGGGCCGGCCGGAGCACGCCGACCTGCTCCCAGGCCGACCGCACGGCGGTCTGCTCCGTCGAGCCGTCGCCGTGGGCCGAGCCCGCGGCGCTCACGCTGAGACCGGCGAAGGTCGCGAAGTCGCAGTCGGCCCTGATGCCGTCGCCGGTGAGGACGGCGTTCCAGATCGAGCCCGGGACCTCCCACGCCTTGCCGCCGATCGCCAGGGCGGCGAGGACGAAGGCCCGGTTGGGGATCCCCGAGTTGATGTGGACGCCGCCGTTGTCGTCGCGGGTGGTCACGTAGCCATCCATGTGCGCCGGCTGCGGGTCGGTCCCGAGGCGCGGGTCGTCGTAGGCGGTGCCGGGATTGCGCATGTCGCGCAGCGCCCGGCCGCGGACGCTCGCGCTGAGCAGCTCGGCACCGACGAGCCAGTCGGCCTCGTCGGCCGACTGACCGAGCTGGCGCTGCTTGACGAGCACCCCGAAGACATCGGAGATCGACTCGTTGAGCGCGCCGGACTGGCCTTGGTAGAGCAGGCCGGCCGTGTGCTCGGTGACGCCGTGGGCCAGCTCGTGGCCGATCACGTCGAGGCTCCTGGTGAAACGCTCGAAGATCGTGCCGTCCCCGTCGCCGAAGACCATCTGGGTACCGTCCCAGAAGGCGTTGTCGTAGTCGCGGCCGTAGTGCACGGTCGCAAGGAGCGGGAGTCCCTTGTCGTCGAGGGAGTCCCGGCCGTAGGCGGTCGACCACAGCTCCCACGTCGCGCCGAGCCCGTCGTAGGCCTCGTCGGCCGCGGCGTCACCGGTCGCCGGGGCACCCTCGGTGCGCACGGTGCGGCCCGGGGTGGTCTGGCTGCTGACCGCGTCGGAGATCGTCCGGTTGGGGCCGGTCCCGTCGTCGGGGGTGGCGCTCGCGCCCTCCGGCACGGGCGCCGTCGCGAGGGTCCGCGCCCGACGGGCCCGGCGCAGCTCCCCTTCGTCGACCAGCGCCTCGCGCGCGTGGTTGGCGATGTGCGGCCCGGCGCTCTGCACGAGGGCCTCGAGCATGTAGGGCGGGACGATGCTGCAGCGCGGTGTCGTGGTCATGCCTCCAGTCTGCGACGGCGCACCGACACCGGCACCCCGACGGCGCCTGCGACTTCCGGCGAAACCACCGCCGCTCGGCTGCCCTCCCTCGACCTCACCCGTACGTGTCGCGCGGGCCCCGTGAGTCGGGCGACCGTCTCGGGCCCCGGTTCCACGAGGGGGCGCTCGGCCCGAGCACGGTGAGCCGACTCACCGAGCCGGCGCCGATCTCCTCCTCGACACGGGCGAGCACGGACGAGGAGAGCAGGGTCATCTGGGTGGCCCAGGCCGTCGAGTCCGCGCGGACCGTGAGGACGCCGTCGGCGAAGGTGACCGGCTCGACGTGGGTCGCGATGTCGGCGCCGACGATGTCGGCCCAGCGTCCCATGACCGAGCCCACCGCGACGTCCACCTTCCAGCCCCGGTCGACCAGCAGCCGGTCCATCTGGTCCCCGAGCAGGGTGGGATCGCGGCCGTCACGGGCCGAGCCCGAGAGCTGGGCGCCGTCGCCGACGAACCGGCGCTTGCGCCGGGGCCGCATCCCCGGTCGGAGACCCTTGTCCGCGGCGCTGGACCGCGCTCTGGCCAGCGCCGAGGCGGCCGCGTCCGCGATGCGCGTGTCCTCGTCCGTCGCCGACCCCTCGGCGCCCTCCGCGTCCAACCGCTCGTCCGGCGCGACGGGCTCGTCGGGCTCCCCCGGCCCCTCGTCCTCAGCCATCCCCACTGCTCTCGCCGTCCGCTCCGCTCTCGTCGTCCTCGTCGCTCCCATCCTCCGGCAGCGAGCCCCCCAGGAGCGAGACCTGGCCCAGGCGGACCTCGAAGGTGACGCCCTGCTCGCGCAGCACGTCGGGCACGTCCGCACCGACCGCCGCGGTGATGAGCACCTGCTCGCAGTCGGCGACGAGCGCGGCGAGCCGCTCACGCCGGCCGGAGTCGAGCTCGGCGAAGACGTCGTCGAGGATGAGCACCGGGTCGTCGCCGAGGTCGCGGCGCAGCAGCCGGTATGCCGCGAGCTTGAGCCCCAGCGCGAAGCTCCACGACTCGCCGTGGCTGGCGTAACCCTTCGCCGGCAGCTCGCCGAGCGACAGGACGAGGTCGTCGCGGTGTGGTCCGACGAGCGAGACCCCGCGCTCGATCTCGCTCGAGCGCACCTCCGCGAGCGTGTCGATCATCGCCGCGCGCAGCTCGTCGATCTCCGGGACCTCGCCGGCGGCGATCCGCGTCGCCATCGCCTCGTGGAGCGAGCTCTTGTAGGTGGCCCGCGCGTTGCTCGCCGCCGCGCTCACCGCGTCGTAGCAGTCGGACAGGTCCGGGACGAGGTCGCGCAGCAGCCGCAGCCGGGCGTAGACGAGCTGCGATCCGACGGTGGCGAGGTGGTCGTTCCACACGTCGAGCGTGCTCAGTGCAGCCTCCCGCGCCTCGTCGAGCGGTGCGTCACCGGGGCGGTCGGGTCGGCGAGCCCCCCGCCCCCGCCGGAGCACCGGGGCGGCCGACTTCAGCAGCGCACCCCGCTGGCGCAGGATCTTGTCGTAGTCCGAGCGGACGCCCGACCACCGCGGCTGGCGCTGGACGAGCAGATCGTCGAGGAACCTTCGCCGCTCCGACGGGTCCCCCTTCACGAGCGCGAGGTCCTCCGGGGCGAACAGCACGGTCCGGACCGTGCCGAGCACCTCCCGTGGCCGCGACACCGGTGACCGGCCCAGCCGGGCTCGGTTGGCCTTGCCCGGAGTGATCTCGAGCTCGACCATCGTCTCGCGGTCGTCCCGCACGATCGCCCCCCGCACGACGGCCTGGCTCGCCCCGAAGCGGACGAGGGGCTGGTCGTTCGCGACCCGGTGCGAGCCGAGCGTGGCGAGGTAGCCGACCGCCTCGACGAGGTTGGTCTTTCCCTGACCGTTGAGCCCGACGAGCGTCGTCACGCCCGGGGTGAGGGCGAGCTCGGCTCCGGGATAGCTGCGGAAGTCCTTGAGGGTGAGGTGCCGGACGTGCAAGGGGGGACTTTGCTCAGGCCTTCTTCGCGGTCCGCTTCGACGCCGCACGCTTCTGGCCGCGGGCCGAGTCGGCCGTGTCGGTCGCCTTCGTCGCCGGCGCGCGGCGGGAGTGAGCCGCCTTCTTCGCCGCGTCGACGTTGGCACTCGAGCCGGACTGGGCCGCCTCGGAGCTCGCCTTCTTGGCCGTCGCGCGCTTCTTGGCCTGCTTCGGCGCCGACTCCTTCTTCGCCGAACGGGTCGGCACGGCGCCGTCGCGCAGCGTGTCACCCTCGGCGATCGTCATCACCTGGTGGCCGCCGAACTGGCCGCGCAGCGCGGCGACCGCCTGCATCGTGGGCGAGCTGTGCTGGCGTGAGGCGAAGCGGGCGAACAGGGAGGCGGAGATGACCGGCATCGGCACCGACATCGCGATGGCCTCCTCCACCGTCCAGCGGCCCTCGCCGGAGTCGTTGGTGTAGTCGGAGACGTCGTCGAGGTGAGGGTTCTCCTCGAGGGCGTCGACCATCAGGTCGAGCAGCCAGGACCGGACGACGGTGCCGCGGCTCCACGCCTTGAACGCGCCGGGGACGTCGGTGACGATGTCCTTCTTCTCGAGCAGCTCGAAGCCCTCGGCATACGCCGCCATGAGGCCGTACTCGATGCCGTTGTGGACCATCTTCGTGTAGTGCCCGGCGCCGACCTTGCCGGCGTGGACGAAGCCCTCGTCGCGCGGACCCTCGGGTCGCAGCGCGTCGAAGATCGGCATCGCCTTGGCGACCCACTTCTTGTCACCACCGCACATCAGGCCGTAGCCGTTCTCCAGGCCCCAGATGCCGCCGCTCACGCCGCAGTCGACGTAGCCGATCTTCTTCTCTGCCAGCATCTTGGCGTTCTCGAAGTCGTCGGTGAAGCGGGAGTTGCCGCCGTCGATGACGAGGTCACCGGGCTCGAGCAGGTCGCCGAGCTTCGCGACCGTCTCCCGGGTGGGGTCGCCGGACGGGACCATCACCCACACGACGCGGGGCGCCTCGAGCTTCTTCACCATCGCGGCCATGGTGCGGACGTCGGCGACGTCGGGGTTGCGGTCGTAACCGATGACCTCGTGGCCGGCGCGACGCAACCGCTCACGCATGTTGCCACCCATCTTGCCGAGACCGATCAGACCGAGCTGCATGTCGGAGCCTTCCTTGCGCGATGGGTGGGCGTGCGGTGGTGTCGAGGCTAGCCGAGCCCGGCGGTCTACGGCCGGAGGAACTCCGTGGGTATGCCGCTCAGCTGGCGAAGCGGACCGGCATGAGGACGTAGCGGTAGCTCGTGTCCGCGTCACCGTCGGCCTCGGCCTGTCCGGACAGGACGGCGGGACGGCTCGGCTGGGTGAACGAGAGCCGGCTCCACGGGGTCCCGACGGCGTGGAGGCCGTCGAGGAGGAACTGGGGGTTGAAGGCGATCTGGATCTCGGGACCGGTGAGGGTGGCCTCGACCGCCTCGGACGCCTGGGCGTCGTCACCGGTGCCGGCCTCGATGGCGACCTGGCCGTCGGTGAACTTGAGCAGCACCGGGGTGTTGCGCTCCGCGACGAGGGCGACGCGCTTGACCGCCTCCTCGAGCGCGGCCGTCTCGATGACGGCCTCGGTGTCGACCGAGCTGGGGAAGATCGAGGTCACCTTGGGGTACTCGCCGTCGAGCAGGCGCGTCGTCGTGCGCCGCTGGCCCGCCTCGAAGCCGATCAGGCCGTCGCCACCCGGGCCGAGCGCGAGCTCGACCGAGCCGGACGCGCCGAGCGCCTTGGCCGTGTCGGAGAGCTGGCGGGCGGGGACGAGTGCGACGTGGCTCGCGTCGGGGGAGCTCGGGCTCCAGGTCAGCTCACGCATGGCGAGCCGGTAGCGGTCGGTGGCCAGCAGGGTGACCTTGTCGCCGTCGATCTCCATCCGCACACCGGTGAGGATCGGCAGGGTGTCGCCCTTGTCGGCGGCGATCGCGACCTGGGCGACGGCCTGGGTGAAGGTGTCCCCGGCGATGGTTCCGCTCGTCTCCGGCGAACGCGGCAGCGTCGGGTAGTCGTCGACGGGCATCTCGCGGAGGCTGAACCGGGAGGACCCGCACGTGACGTTGACCTTCGAGCCGTCCGTCGCGATGTCGATGGGTCGGGCCGGCAGGTTGCGGGAGATGTCGGCGAGGAGGCGTCCGAGCACGAGCGCGGTGCCCGCCTCGGAGACGTCGGCGGCGACCGTCACGCGGGCCGAGACCTCGTAGTCGAAGGCCGACAGCGTCAGCGTCCCGTCGTCGTGCGCCTCGAGCAGCACCCCGGCGAGGACCGGGACGGGCGGGCGAGCCGGCAGTCCACGGGCGACCCAGGTCACGGCCTCGGCCAGGACGTCACGCTCAACCCGAAACTTCACGGTGCACTCACTTCGACACGTAGGACATTGGGGGACAGACACTAGTGCCTGTCCGGCGCCGGACACCACCGGGAGGTCCCCCGGGTGGTGGCTGGTCAGGGGTGGTCAGGGCTGGGTCAGCCGGCTCGTCCGTGGCTCGTCGGCACAGTCCTTCCGGGCCGTGGCTCGGGGAGTGATGTTCTCGGGGCAAACCCCTTCATGGGAGGTTCGTCATCGTCATCGGTGGTGTGGATCATGGGGACAACTCGCATCGGCGCACGTCACGCCGCGCGGCGAGGTCGGACTTGCCTGTGGGTAACTCCGGGTTGAAACCGGGGCTCCTGTGCACGGAGGGACTCTGTCCACACCCCACTGTTCCGATTTGGTGGTGTTGTCCGCAGGTTTGGGCCGTTTGTCCACAGGTTTCCACAGAAGTATGTGGACAACTCGGGTGGTGGGCGTCTCGTCCGGACCGACCTCGTACTCCACAGAGTTTTCCACAGCCGGTGGACAACTCGGGTCGGCTGAGCACGCGCCCCGGTCGGTCACGGGAGGGTCACGCTGTGTACCCAGCTGTGGACGGACCTGTGGACGACGGGGTGAGCACGAGGCCCCGAGCCGCCGCGGCGACGACGTCGAAGAGCGCCTCGGGTCGCGGCACCGGCCCGAGCTGCTCGAAGACCTCGCTCGTCACGGCCCCGACGAGCAGCGTCCACGCCGAGAGGCCGCGGGTGAGGGCGACGGCATCGACGGCGGACCCGGCGAAGAAGTCGTCAGCCATGAGATGGCCGACCGCCGCCTCCGCCCGGCCGTGGTCCACGGGCGGTCCCGGGGCCAGGCGCCCGGCGGCGAGGATGTCGTCGAGCAGGGCGAGCAGCATCCCGAGGACCAACGTGCCCGCCGGGGTCGTGCGATCGGCCGGGGCCGCGTAGTCGGGCACGGGCGAGCCGTAGAGCAGGGCGAAGTCCTGCGGGTGGTCGAGGGCCCAGCGCCGGAACGCGGCGGCGATGGCGTCCCACCGTCCCTCGAGGTCCTCGCCGGGCACCGCGTCGTGCCGGCGGCGGACGGCGTCGGCGAGGGACAGGTAGCTGTCGACGATGAGGCGGGTCAGCAGCTCGTCGCGGCTCGCGACGTATCGGTAGATCCCGGAGGAGACCATCCCGAGGTCGCGGGCCACGGCCCGCAGGCTGAGGGCGGCCGCTCCGTGCTCCGCGAGGTGCGTGCGCGCCACCCGCAGGATGTCCGCCTCCGTGGCCTCCCGCCGGCGTTGCCGCGGCCCGGGGGCAGGAGTGCTCTCTGAGGAGTTGGGGGAGGCGGGCATGTCGTCACCCTGCCACACGGTACGGCCCCGCGCCAGACAAGTGTGAGCAGTGCTCTTGACAGGAGTGAGAGCAGTGCTCACACTGGGATCACATCACAGTGAGCACTGCTCACACTCTTGAGAGGATCCACCATGACCCACCACCTCGTCCTCGGCGCCGGCGGTATCGGCCGCGCCACCACCGCGCACCTCGTCGCCCGGGGCCACGCGGTGACCCTGGCCTCCCGCTCCGGCCGAGTGGCCCTGCGCCCCTGGGAGGAGCTGCCCGGAGGCTCGGACGCGGTCACGGTGGCCGCCGTCGACGCCGTCGACCCGGATGCCCTCACCGCCCTCGCGAGCGGCGCCACGAGCATCGTCAACGCGATCAACCCCCCGAGCTACACGAGCTGGGACCGGGACTGGCCGCCGGTGGCCGAAGCGGTCCTGCAAGCTGCCGAGCGGAGCGGCGCCGGCCTCGTCACCGTCGGCAACCTCTACAACTACGGCCGGGTGGACACCCCGATGACCGAGGACTCGGTCGAGGCGCCGAACGGCCACAAGGGAGCCCTGCGGGCCTCCATGTGGCACGAGGCCCGCTCGCGCCACGAGGCCGGGCGTCTGCGGGCGACCGAGCTGCGGGCCAGCGACTACTTCGGCCCCGGTGCCCAGGCCCGGGTGAGCCTGCTCAACGACTCCGTCATCGCGCGCGTCGCCGCCGGCCGGGCCGCGCTGCTGCCGATGGGGGTCGCCGACGCCGCGCACTCGTGGACCTACCTGCCCGATATCGGCGAGCTGGCCGCGCTGCTGGCCACCGACGACCGGTCGTGGGGACGGGTGTGGCACGTGCCCAGCGCTCCCGCCCGGACGGTCCGGGAGGTCGCCGCCGACGTCGCGCGCCTGACCGGTCACCCCGCGCCCGCCGTCCGCGTCGTGCCCCGGCCGGTCATCACCGCGCTGGGCACCGTCGTGCCGCTGCTCAAGGAGGTCCGCGAGACGCGGCACCAGTTCGAGCGGCCCTTCGTCCTGGACTCGACGCGCACCGAGCACACCTTCGGGCTGTCGGCGACACCGTGGGAGGAGGCGCTCACGGCCACCGTGGCCGCGCTCGGCGGCACACCGGCATACACCCGCGCCTGAGAGGCAGTAGGAGAGAAGGAGAGCTCAGCGCGAGGAGGACTGCTGGCGGATCCGGTTGGTCAGCTCGGTGACCTGGTTGTAGATGGCGCGCCGCTCACCCATCAGCTCGCGGATCTTGCGGTCGGCGTGCATGACGGTCGTGTGGTCGCGTCCGCCGAAGAGCTGCCCGATCTTCGGCAGCGACAGGTCGGTCATCTCCCGGCACAGGTACATCGCGATCTGCCGCGCCGTGACGAGCTGGCGGGAGCGGGAGGAGCCGCAGAGGTCCTCCATCGACACCGCGTAGTAGGCAGAGGTGACCGCCATGATCGTCGCCGCGGTCACCTGGTTGGGGGTCTCGTTGGGCAGCACGTCCTTGAGGACGATCTCGGCGAGCGGGAGGTCGATCGGCTGCCGGTTGAGGTTGCTGAACGCGGTGACCCGGATCAGGGCCCCCTCGATCTCGCGGATGTTCGTGCTGAAGTTCGACGCGATGTACTCGAGGACGGGATCCGGCACCGACATGTGGTCCTGGATCGCCTTCTTGCGCAGGATCGCGATGCGGGTCTCGAGGTCGGGCGGCTGCACGTCGGTGAGCAGGCCCGACTCGAAGCGGGTCCGCATCCGGTCCTCGAAGCCGGAGAGCTCCTTCGGGGGCAGGTCGCTCGTGATGACGATCTGCTTGTTCGCGTTGTGCAGCGTGTTGAAGGTGTGGAAGAACTCCTCCTGGGTCTGGAGCTTGCCCTGGAGGAACTGGATGTCGTCGATGAGCAGCACGTCGACGTTGCGGTAGCGGCTCTGGAAGGCGCTCGCCTTGTCGTCGCGGATGCTGTTGATGAAGTCGTTGGTGAACTCCTCGGAGTTCACGTAGCGCACCCGCACGGTGGGGAACATCGCCCGGGCGTAGTGCCCGATGGCGTGGAGCAGGTGCGTCTTGCCCAGCCCCGACTCGCCGTAGACGAACAGCGGGTTGTACGCCTTCGCCGGAGCCTCGGCGACGGCGACGGCCGCCGCGTGGGCGAACCGGTTGCTCGCGCCGATGACGAAGGTGTCGAAGGTGTGCTTCGGGTTGAGGCGCGTGTCGCCGGGCGTCGAGGGCTCCGGGCGCTGGCGCATCGGCCCGCTCTCGCCGCGGTCGCGGACCGGATCGTCGAAATCGGCGCCGTTGAGGTCCGGGGCGCTGTCCTCGAGGTCCTTGAGCGGGTTCCGCAGATCGCCCAGGTCGCCGCGTCGCGCTCCGCCCGATCCGCCCGCCCCGTCGCCGGGTCGGACCGCATGCAGGTGCCGGCCGTGGTCGCCGAGCGCCGGCTGACCGGTCGGCTCCTCCGTGAGCAGATCGGAGTCGGTCTGGAGGGACTCGTCGACGGACACGGCGAGCTGGACCGGGATGCCGAGGTGGCCCGTGAGGGCGTCGACGACCTCGCCGCGGATCCGGGTCTCGAGGAAGTCCTTGGTGTAGCTGTTCGGCGCCTTGACGAGGGCGGTGCCGTCGAGGACACCGACGAGGCGGCAGAGCCGGACGAAGGCGCGCTCCTGGGGGGAGATGCCCTTCCCGTCGAGGGTGCCGAGGGTCTGCTGCCACACGACCCCGTAGTCGACGCCCGTGTCACTCACCGGCTCACCTGTCCCTGACTGCTGCTCGCGCACCGCGGTCTGCCCCCTGTGGCGCCACGTGTGCGGACGCACGCCTATGCGCCCGATGTCTCTTGTCCACACGTTTGTCCACAGCCTGTGTATGGAACCGGTGGCAAGGGGTGTGAGAGTCGGAACCTAACAAGTCAGCGGCGTCCCTGACAACCGGACGCGGCAAATGGCCGGATCCCTCCCGGCGTGTCGCCTTGCCTCGGGTCCGCGCGGCACGATGATGGGAAATTGCGCCGTGACGCGTGGTGGGACGCGTGGTGTAACGCCGCGGGGAAGCGCGGCCGCCCGGTCGAGTTTGACCCCCCTTCGGGCGCTCCCGTATCGTTGACCGAGCGTGCCTGCGACCCCTTTCGCATGCCCATGGCCCCGAGCGGCCGCCGCGGACCTGCGTGGACCGCCCAGCAGCCGGCCGGACCTCCACGGGCTTGCCGATCGTGGTCGCCGACGACCGCCCCACCAGCCCCACCATCGGGCGCCTCCCGGTTTGGTTCCGGTGGCACCCGCGACCTACGGAGAACACTCGTGAGCAAGCGCACCTTCCAGCCGAACAACCGTCGCCGCGCCAAGACGCACGGCTTCCGTCTGCGGATGCGGACCCGCGCCGGCCGCGCCATCCTCGCCGGCCGTCGTCGTAAGGGCCGCGCCGAGCTCTCGGCCTGAGGCCACTGAGGTCCTGACGTGCTGCCGGCACGTCACCGTCTGCGCGAGAGCGCGGACTTCACGTCGGCAGTGCGGGGACCCGGCTCCAGCAGAGCAGGCGGGCGACTCATCGTCGTGCATGCCAACCGGACCGATGCGCGGGCGGAACTCCCGCCGCGCGTCGGTTTCGTCGTGTCCAAGGCCGTGGGCAATGCGGTCGTGCGCAACCGGACCAAGCGCCGGCTGCGTGCGATCCTCGCGAGCCGGGTGACCGGCATACCGCTGGGGTTCGACCTCGTGGTGCGCGCCAACCCCGCCGCGTCGGGCGCCGCGTTCGTCGACCTCGAGGCTGCGGTCGCGACCGCGCTGCCCAGGGTGACCCGGGTCGGGCCGGTGCCCCCCCGATGACCCCCGAGGACGCCACCCCGCGCCGCCGCGTGCTCGCCGCGCCGCTGGTGCTCCTCGTGCGGGCCTACCAGCGGTTCGTCTCCCCGCTGCGACCGCGGAGCTGCCGCTTCCACCCCACCTGCTCGGCGTATGCCGTGACCGCGCTGACGCGGTTCGGCCCGGTCCGCGGCAGCTGGCTCGCGGCCCGTCGTCTCGGTCGCTGCCACCCCTGGACTCCCGGCGGCGTCGACGAGGTCCCATTGACGTGGGAGACGCGGGGTCAGGTCCGTCCCGAGGACTGGCGGGCGCCCGATCATGAGCACTCGACCTGACCATCCGGCATATCGTTGCCGTTCAACGGTGAGTAGCAGCCCACCCGAGCACCACACGACAGAGGAAAGACGTTGATCGAGTTCTTCAACACCCTGCTCTATCCGATCAAGCTCGGTGAAGCCTGGGTCATGTACGCCTGGCACTGGCTCTTCGCGGGCATCGGCCTGCCGACGGGGTGGAGCTGGGCGCTGTCGATCGTCGGGCTCACGGTCATCGTCCGGATCCTGCTGATCCCCCTCTTCGTCAAGCAGATCCACTCCTCGCGCCGGATGCAGCTGATCCAGCCCGAGATGCAGAAGATCCAGAAGAAGTACAAGGGCAAGCGCGACCCGGAGAGCCAGAAGGCGCAACAGGCCGAGATCATGGATCTCTACCGGCGCACCGGGACCAACCCGTTCAGCAGCTGCCTGCCGATCCTCATCCAGAGCCCCTTCTTCTTCGCGCTCTTCCAGCTGCTCAACAACCTCAAGGCCCAGTCCGAGGGCGTGCCCGGTCACGACGCGATCGGGCCGATCACCCAGCAGGTCGCGGCTCAGATCGAGAGCTCGTCGATCTTCGGCGCCAAGCTGTCCGACCACTTCCTCGGCTCGACTGACCTCAACACCAAGATCCTCACCGCGGTCCTCATCGTCATGATGTCCGCGACGACCTTCATCACCCAGCACCAGCTGATGCGGCGCAACATGCCGCAGGCGGCGCTCGACAACCCGTTTGCCAAGCAGCAGAAGGTCCTGCTGTACCT
>JBBRGO010000065.1:0-13246 GCA_038224055.1 Actinomycetales bacterium | reverse complement strand
CCATCCGCCCGCCCCTGCGGCGGGTGACCTCTGCCGTGGAGGAGGACGACAGCCTCGACCTCGGGGCGGCGGTCTTCCCGGTGCTCATGCAGCGCTATGCGGGCTTCGCGGCGGCGGGTCTCGTCGGAGTCGTCATCGGGTGGCTGATCGCCCGTCGGGTCGGTTCGGACTGACCCGTCAACACGCGCGTCCGCTCCACGACGGCCCGGCCCGATACGGCTGGGCCGTCGTGCTGTTCGGTCTTCGGCGCGTCTCGGACGCGGGGGTGGGCAGAGCCCTACCTTGTGACTGGATCCGCCGGATCCGGTTGCCCTCGGGCGACCTGTGTCCCCGTGTCCGACGGGCCCGGGTCTCGAGAAGAGGAACACCAAGCATGAGCGCTACAGCACGTTTGGCCGCAGTTGTCCTGGCGGCTGGCTCGGCCGTCGTGGCGGTGGGCATGCCTGCCCAGGCTGCGCAGCAGTGCGCGGGCAGCACGTATTCCGGGCGCTGCATCACGACGTCCAACATCGTCAAGAAGTCCACGGTGGTGGAGTCCGTCCCGTTGACGAACTCCTCCAAGTACACCGCGTCGATGCACTGCTCCTTCACGACGACGATCAGCCGCAGCTACGCCAACAGCGTCTCGCTCACGGCGAGCCTCAAGGCCTCGGTGTGGGGTGTGGCTGAGGCGAGCATCTCTGGGACGCAGCAGATCACGCTGACGCAGTCGGCGAGCCAGGCGACCACGGCAGGCGGTTCGGTGAGCCTTCCCCCGGGCGGACGGGTCATCTGCCAGCGGGTCTACGGGTACTACACGATGACGACCAAGGTCGACGAGTGGGGGCCGGGCGCGGTGGACCGGACCATGACGTCCACCGTGCCGTACTCCTTCGGCGTGACGATCATCAACGGCTGAGGCCGGACGGGTGCCGGCGGCTCGATCTGCGGGCCGAGCCGCCGCGCGCCATGGCCTGCGGTGCCGGCGGTGCCTGCGGTGCCCCTGAGGATCTTTCGAGCAGATCGGGAAGGGTCGGTGGGTGCAGTGACGTTGCACCGACGACGGTCCGGATGCCCACGCCGGATGTCGGAAAGGTTCTCCTCATGTCTCGCGTCATCATCCTCGGCGGTCACGGCAAGGTCGCCCTCCTCGCCGAGCCGCTCCTCGCCGCGAACGGCCACGAGGTCACGGCCGTCATCCGCAAGCCTGAGCAGTCCGACGAGATCACGGCCGCGGGTGCGACCCCGGTCGTCGCCGACATCGAGCACGCGACCACCGACGAGCTCGCGGACCTGCTCCGCGGCAACGACGTCGTCGTCTGGTCGGCAGGGGCCGGTGGCGGCAGCCCCGAGCGGACCCTGGCCGTCGACCGCGACACGGCGATCCGCGCCATGGAGGCGACGAACGCCGCGGGTGTCGAGCGGTTCGTCATGGTGTCCTACTTCGGTGCCGGCCCCGACCACGGCGTGCCCGAGGACAGCGACTTCTATACCTACGCCCAGGCCAAGACCGAGGCGGACGAGCACCTGAAGCGGACCGACCTCGACTGGACCATCCTGCGCCCGAGCGGCCTCACCCTCGATGCCGCGACCGGCCACATCGAGGCCGGTGAGCACGTCGAGCCGGCCCAGGCCTCGCGCGACAACGTCGCCCACGTCATCGCGGCCGTCGTCGACGACGCCAAGGGTGCCTCGCGGCGGGTCATCGAGTTCAACGACGGTCACCAGCTCATCGGAGAGGTGGTCGCCGGCTGACGCGCGGGTCGCACCGAGCGGACGCCGCGAGGGGTCGGGGGCATACCCTGTGAGACGCGCCGCGGACCACCCCCACGCGACGCCACGTCAGCGACGACCCACAGGACGGCCATGGCGCTCAGCGTTTTCGACCTCTTCTCGATCGGCATCGGGCCGTCGAGCTCTCACACCGTCGGCCCCATGCGGGCGGCAGTGCTCTTTGGTGAGCGACTCCGCGACGAGGGTCGGCTCTCCCAGGTCGCCCGGGTGCGGTGCGAGCTCTACGGCTCGCTCGGAGCGACCGGCCGGGGTCACGGGAGCGATACGGCCGTGCTCCTCGGGCTGACGGGCGAGCGACCGGAGGAGTGCGACCCCCGACTCGTTCAGGGGCGTCTCACGCAGATCCGCACCGAGGGCCGGCTGCTGCTGCTCGGCGAGCACGAGATCGACTTCGACGAGGCTCAGGACGTCGTGCTCAACCGCACCACGAGCCTGCCCCTGCACCCGAACGGGATGACCTTCGCCGCCTTCGACCCGGCCGGGGAGGTGCTGTCGGAGCACAGCTACTACTCCATCGGGGGCGGCTTCGTCGTCGGTGAGGACGCCCACGGCTCCTCCAAGGTCGTCGAGGACTCCACCCCGGTGGCGCACCCCTTCCGCACCGGTGACGAGCTGCTGGCGCTCTGCCGCGACACCGGCAAGTCGATCGCCCGGATCATGCTCGAGAACGAGCTCGCCTGGCGCACCGAGGCGGAGGTACGCGAGGGTCTGCTCGAGATCTGGCACGCGATGAAGGACTGCGTGCAGAACGGCATCAGCAACGAGGGCGTGCTGCCGGGCGGGCTGCGGGTCCGGCGCCGGGCTCCCGAGCTGGCGCGCCGGCTCCAGCTCGAGGCGATGAGCGTGGACCCGCTGCGCGGGATGGACTGGATCACGCTCTACGCCCTCGCCGTCAACGAGGAGAACGCCTCGGGCGGCCGCGTGGTCACGGCGCCGACGAACGGTGCCGCCGGGATCATCCCCGCGGTGCTGCACTACTACGCCAACTTCGTGCCGGGCGCCGACGACGACGGCATCGTCCGTTTCCTGCTCACCGCCGGCGCGATCGGCGTCATCTACAAGGAGACGGCCTCGATCTCCGGCGCCGAGGTCGGCTGCCAGGGCGAGGTCGGCTCGGCCTGCTCCATGGCCGCCGGCGCGATGGCCGCGGTGATGGGCGCAACCCCGGAGCAGGTCGAGAACGCCGCCGAGATCGGGATGGAGCACAACCTCGGCCTGACCTGTGACCCGGTGGGGGGACTCGTCCAGATCCCGTGCATCGAACGCAACGCCATTGCCTCGGTCAAGGCGATCACGGCCGCTCGCACCGCGCTGCGCGGGGACGGCTCACACGTCGTGTCGCTCGACAAGGTCGTCAAGACGATGCGCGAGACCGGCCGGGACATGAAGGACATCTACAAGGAGACCGCGCGCGGCGGGCTCGCCGTCAACGTCATCGAGTGCTGAGGACGGCGGTGAGGGCGTGGGCCGGCTCCCGGACGTGCTGGGCCTGCTCGATGGCGTTGCCGAAAACCTCACCACCAGCATCAGCGCTGAAGCCATCACCATCACCCCCGCCGGTGATGCTGACGGCAGAGAGCGTCGAGAGTCCCCGTCCGGGAGGTATCAGTCAGCCCCGCGGGGACCACTGACGGGTGAGGGACTCAGATGGACTGGGCGGATCGGCACCTCCAGAACACCGATGAATCAGGGGTACAGCCATGCCACACCCATTCCCGCTCGACCGGGTGCCGCAGGAGGTCAGGGAGCACCTGGCCGCGGCGCTCGACAGCACGGACAGCTCGGCGATCTCGGTCCTCTCGGCGACCGAGGCGCGTCTGCCGTCAGGCGAGCTCGTCCGCGTCGTCGACGCCGTCCTCCCGGGCTCGCCGAACGTCGTGCGTCGCACCACCTTCACCGACGCGGGGGAGATCCGTCCGGTCGCGGAGGTCGAGGCCCTCGCGGGTCGACGGCTCTTCGTGCCGGACTTCTCCCCGGCCCACGACTTCCCGTTGGGCCGCAAGGACCCGGTCACCATCGACCCTCGCACCAACGACTGGAGCCTCTCCGAGTGCGAGACGGCGGTCGAGACGATCACCGTGACGATCCCGCCCACCGGCGCCGCTGCCAAGGCGGACGTCTACCTGCTCGCTGACACGACCGGCAGCATGGGCGGCATCATCGCCGCGGTGCAGGCCGGGGCGAGTGCCATCCTCGGGCACCCGGGGCTGGCCGGGTTCGACGTGGCGTGGGGAGTCGGCAACTACCGCGACTTCCCGGTCGGCACGGGCCTCAACAGCTACGCCTTCGCCCACCAGCTCGCCCCGACGGTCAGCCATCCGGCGGCCGACGCGGCGATCTCCGCCTGGGCTGCCGGAGAGGGCAGCGACCTGCCAGAGGGCCAGCTCTACGCCCTGAGCCAGCTCGCGACCGACCCGTCGATCGGGTGGCGACCGGACAGCAAGCGGATCGTCGTCTGGTTCGGGGACGCTCCCGGCCACGACCCGATCTGCACCGACCTCACCGGGCTCGCCGTGGCGATCACCGAGGCTTCGGCGACTGCCGAGCTCCAGTCCGCGGAGGTCACCGTCGTCGCGGTGAGCACGGTGACCGGGGCGCCGGCGGCGCTCGACGATGACCCCGACGCGACCTCGGGCGACTACGGCACGTGTACGCCGGCGGGGAGCGCGGGCCAGGCCACGCGGATCACCGCGGCCACCGGGGGGACCCACACCACCGGCATCGACACCGACACGATCGCGACGACGCTCGGGGACCTCATCGCCAGCGCGGTCGCCGCCACCGGGTCGGTGCGCCTCGTCCCCACCGGGGACACGGCGCAGTTCGTCGAGTCGGTCACTCCGGCCGCATACGGCCCGTTGCCCGGCGACGTCGAGCACGTGCTCACCTTCGAGGTCTCCTGGCGTGGGATGAAGGGCTGCCTCGAGCGTGACCAGGTCTTCACCGGCACCATCGACGTCGTCGCCGACGGTGTCGTCGTGGCCGGCAAACGGGTCCGCGTCACCGTCCCGAAGTGCCGCTACCACTACGCGGTCGAGATGGTCTGCGGGCTCGAGCGCGAGGAGCGGGAGGACTGCCACCCGGTGGTTCCCGGTCGCTACGCGACGGCCGTGACCATCTACAACCCGTCGACGTGCACGGTCTCGATCGAGAAGCGCTTCGCGCCGCTCGTGCTCGACGGCAAGGTGATCGGGCGCGAACCCGACGTCGTCGACGCCAAACGGTTCGCGCGGATCAAGCTCGAGCCGGGTCAGGCCACGATGGACGACTGCTGCGCGCTGCGGGAAGCCGTCGGCCCGGTCAACGGGCTCCTGCTGGGGGTCCTCGACATCGTCTCGGACAAGCCGCTCTCGATCTCGGCGGTCCACACGAGCGACGAGAAGGGCACGGGGATCGCGCTCGCGACGCGGTCGGTCGAGGCGCGTCGCGCCCCCTGAGCCACCACGGACCGGCCCGGCAGGGGAAGCCGATCGTCCTGCCGGGCCACCCGAGGTCGCGCGGTGACCGTGCGGCACACTGGCGGCGTGCCCCGACCCCTCGCCCCGCACCCTGGGGAGCCCGTCTCGGTCGCCGACCACCGGACCGCCGCCGCCGAGCTGCTGGGGACGGGCGAGGTCGAGCGGCTCCCGCTGGACCGCCACGTCTCGGGTCGTCGACTCGCGGCCGACGTCGTGGCCGCCGACGACCTGCCGCGCTTCGACAACAGCGCCATGGACGGGTATGCCGCCCACCCCGCTCCCGCGGACCAACGCCGGTTCGTCGTGGTGGGCGACGTCCCGGCCGGGGCGGCGCCGGACTTCGAGCTGGCTCCGGGTGAGGCCGCGCGGGTGATGACCGGTGCACGGCTGCCCCTCGGGACCGTGGGCGTGGTCCCGGTCGAACGCACCGACGCCGCGCCCACCGGCCCGGCACCGACCGAGGTCGAGCTGCTCGAGGACGTCGTGTCCGGGCGACACCTGCGACAACGCGGGGAGGACGTGACCGCGCACTCGGTGCTCGCCGACCGCGGCGCCCTCATCACGCCCGCGCTTCTCGCCCTGGCCCGCTCGGCGGGAGTGCTCGACGTGCTCGTCAACCGCCGCACCCGGGTCGCCGTCGTCGCGACCGGGACCGAGCTCGCCGCTCCGGGAGCCGACCCCGGAGCGGGCGGGATCCACGAGTCGAACTCCGAGATGGTCGCGGCCCTCGCGACCGCGTCCGGGTGCGACGTCGTCCGCGTGGAGACCTGCCCCGACGACCCGGCCGCGCTCCGCGTCCTCCTCGAGGAGCTCGACGGACTCGACGGACTGGGCGGCCGCGCAGTCGATCTCGTCATCACGACGGGCGGGATCAGCGCCGGGGCCTACGAGGTCGTGCGTCAGGTCTGCGAGCCGCTCCCGACCTTCTCCTTCGTCCATGTCGCGATGCAGCCGGGCGGCCCGCAGGGTCTCGGCCGCTTCGGGTCGACGCCCGTCGTCTGCCTCCCGGGCACGCCGGTCGGCGCCTTCGTCGCCTTCCACGTGCTCCTCCGGCCCGCGATCGACGCGCGTCACGGCGCTCCACCCCGGGAGGTGGGCTCAGCGGCATACTCCGGAGTGACGCGTCGCACCCGCACCGGACGGGTCCAGTTCGTCACGAGCGTCGTCGGGGACGGCACGGTCCGCGCCCCGGATGCCCGTCACCTGCGGGCCCTCGCGGAGGCGAACTGCCTCATCGAGGTGCCCGAGGGCGTCGACCAGCTCATCGAGGGCGACATCGTGACGGTCCACCGGCTCTGAGGGGTGGCCGCGGCCACCTAGGCTGTCAGCGTGAGCGCGACCCTGGTGGCCAAGGACCTCTCCGGTGGGCACGCCCACCGAACCCTCTTCGAGCACCTCGACCTCACGGTCGCGCCCGGTGACGTCGTCGGGGTCGTGGGCGCCAACGGTGCGGGCAAGACGACCCTGCTGCGGCTGCTCGCCGGCGAGTCGGCGCCCCTCGAGGGTCGGGTCAGCAGCGCCCCGTCGGACGCCTTCGTCGGCTGGCTGCCGCAGGAGCACGAGCGGGTGCCGGGCGAGACGGTGGCGGGCTACCTCGGGCGTCGCACGGGAGCGACCGCCGCGACCGTCGCGATGGAGGCGACGGCTGCCGCCCTGGGCAGCGACGAGCCGGGCGCCGACGACGCGTATGCCGTGGCGCTCGACCACTGGCTCGCGAGCGGCGCGCCCGACCTCGAGGACCGCATCGAGCCGGTGCTCGGCGAGCTCGGGCTCGATGCCGGTCGCAACGCGCTGATGACCTCGCTCTCCGGTGGGCAGGCGGCGCGGGTCGCCCTGGCGGCGCTGCTGCTCAGTCGCTTCGACGTCGTGCTGCTCGACGAGCCGACCAACGACCTCGACCTCGCCGGGCTCGAGCGTCTCGAGTCCTTCGTGCACGGCCTTCGCGGCGGGGCGGTGCTCGTGTCGCACGACCGGGAGTTCCTCTCCCGCTGCGTGACGAGGATCGTCGAGCTCGACCTCGCGCAGAACTCCGTAGCCGTCCACGACGGCGGCTACGAGTCCTTCCTCGAGGAGCGCGAGGTGGCGCGTCGGCACGCGCGTGAGGCCTACGAGCAGTTCGCCGGGACCAAGGCCGACCTCGAGGCGCGCGCGCGGACCCAACGCGAGTGGAGCTCCAAGGGCGTGCGCAACGCGATGAAGAAGAGCCCAGACAACGACAAGATCCGGCGGGCGGCGAGCATCGACTCCGCCGAGAAGCAGGCCCGCAAGGTGCGCCAGATGGAGTCGCGCATCGCGCGGCTCGACGAGGTCGACGAGCCGCGCAAGGAGTGGGTGCTCCAGTTCTCGATCGGCGCTGCGCCCCGGTCGAGCTCCGTCGTCGCCACCCTCAACGAGGCTGGGGTCGCCCTGGGGGACTTCACCTTCGGGCCGGCGTCGCTCCAGGTCGACGCCCGCGACCGGATCGGCATCACCGGCCCCAACGGCGCCGGCAAGACGACCCTGCTGCGCCTCCTGCTCGGGCGCCTGGCCCCCGACTCGGGGTCGGCGAGCCTCGGCGCGAGCGTCGCGGTGGGCGAGATCGACCAGGCCCGGACCGGCCTGCGTGAGGACCTCCCCCTCGGCGACGCCTTCGGCGAGGCGGTGCCCGACCTCGTGCCGGCCGAGCGCCGCACCCTGCTCGCCAAGTTCGGCCTCAAGGCCGACCAGGTGGGCAGTCCCGTCGCGCGGCTCTCCCCGGGGGAGCGGACGCGGGCAGCGATGGCCCTGCTCCAGGCCCGCGGGGTCAACCTGCTCGTGCTCGACGAGCCGACCAACCACCTCGACCTGCCGGCGATCGAGCAGCTCGAGGAGGCGCTCGACTCCTACGACGGGGCCCTCCTGCTCGTCTCGCACGACCGGCGGCTGCTCGAGAACGTCCGACTCGACGAGCGGTGGCACGTCGAGGGCGGGCAGGTCGCCCGCCAGTGACGGTTGATCGCGGACATCGCCGAGCGCCCATCTCAGAAGATTTCGTGGACGGTCCCGAGCGTGAGTGCGGCCAAGGTGAAGCCGTCTGTGAGGCTCCCCCCCTTGACCATGGCGAGAACGTCCTGCATCGAGACCCAGGCGACACGATCCACCTCCTCCAGATCCGTCCGTTGGATCTGGTTGTCCCCGGCGGTCGCGTGGTAGATCAGCACCCTGCCGGCAAGCAAGCCGGAGTTGGCATGCACCGGTCCGAGCAGCCTGAGCTGCTGGATGTCCGCTCCGAGCTCCTCGCGAAGTTCGCGCCGAATGCTGGTCTCTGGGTCCGATGAGGAGCCGAAGCCTCGGGGAATGCCCCACTCCCACGCTTTGATGGGATACCGGTAGACGCGAACCAACGCGATCTGTTGACCGCGGGTAACGACTGAGGCCACTCCGGGGCTGCCATCCCCCTCGACGATCTTGACGTAGGTTCCACTGCGACCGGATGGAAAGATGACGTCGTCGTCATGCACCGTGACGAACTGGTTCTGATAGACGCTGTGCTCGTGTTGGAGCCGGATGGGCGGCGAGACGTCCTCAGGCATCGCGGCCTCCTCGCCTCGGTGAGGGTCGACCGGCTTCGACCTCCACATCTGCAGTCGTCGCCTTCTGGATGCCCCTAAGGTGCCCTTTGAGCGAGAAGTTCCGGACTGCGTCGTTCATTACCGTGTCATCAACCGCGTCGGACAGCACACCGCCCAGAAAGGCGCCTACCACAGCGCCTGTCGCTACTGACACTGTTCCACCGCCGGCGCCCAGGGCGATGGCACTCCCGATCAACGAGGCGGGCGCTTTCGAGGCGATTCCCGCAAGCCCTTTGGTGGTGTGCCGAACGAAGAGCATCACGCTAGATTGATCGATTCGTGCGAGGTGCCCGTCGCGGATGAGGTCATCAAACCGGGCGCGTCGAGCGTCCGGACTCTCAACTCGGGCTTGGTACTTCGCCGGCCCGAGGCGGGCGTGGAGCGTTGACCAGGAAAACCAGTCGTTCCGGGCATCAGAACTCAGGAGGAGGCCGGCTTCGCGGCGCAGGTTGGACATCGATGCGTCGTCAAGAACGCCCATTACGTCCGGGCGATCCTCCTCCTCACGCGACACGGCTGCGCCAAGCGACTTGGCCAGCTTTCGGTTGTACTGGATGTCCACCATCCGACGTAGCGACCGGACTTGTCCGTGGCCGGGGGGCAGGTGGAACTGGGTGAGGTACTCATCCAGGAGTTGGTACCAGCCAGTCCGGTTGCGCAGATCCAGGGGCACGGATCGACGGTTGTTGAGGGCCACGACTTCGGCATGATGATGGCGCAGGTAGGCGAGGGTGTCCTGCTGCGAACAGCGCTCGGCAACCATCGCCTCAAGGTTCCAGGAACTCTCGACTGCCCGCTCGCTCGCTTCACTCTCCCGGAAGGCCCGGTCAAGACGCTGGAGGGCGTCAAGACGACTCCCCAGCTCGCCCCCGATGGGGGTCTTGCTTGCTCCCCGAAGGAGGGCAGCGACCGCCACCCGCGCGTCCCGGTCTGAGAGCTCCGGCCAGGCCGAGAAGGTGAAGTTTCGATCGATAGCTGAAACGAACGCGTTCACCAACGAGAAGGTGTCGTCCTCCGATTTCTGTGCTCTGACGAGGGACGGCAGGATCTTCATCTGCACGCGACTCTCCGAGATCAGGTTGAGAAACGCTGTCGCGTCCTTGTCGTTTGCGCCGACGGTCCCAAGGATGGCCGCCCCATCGAACACCTGGCCGGCGGAGAAAACCGGAAGCCGACGGCCGTCGACGAGCTCTAGCATGATGTCTGCGGTTGCTCTGAGTGAACGTTGAGCCAAGACCTCGTCGTCCTCGACGTCCGTGAAGCGAACCGTGTCCAGTTGCGCAGGATAGAACAGTGTCACCATCGGTCCCCGATCTCCGCCGTGGCTCGCCTCGACATGCTCCCACCACTATGCCGAGCTAACCAAGACGGTGCGTGACAGGACCTGCGCGACCGGCGGCTGCTCGAGAACGTGCGCCTCGACGAGCGGTGGCATGTCGAGGGCGGGAAGGTCACCCGCCTCTGACGATGCGAGGGGCGCGTCAGCCGGGGGAGTTGGTGGGGTCCGCGACCCACGGGCCGAGCGGCGGGTTCCACTCGCGGACGACCCGCCGCAGGATGTAGCCGCCGAGCATGTAGGGGTCCTGGTCGAAGGCCGCCGTCACCTCGGCGAGCGACTCGCCCGAGACGACGACGAGCGCGGCGTTGACCGGCTCCTGGGTCGTCGGCTCGCCCTCGGAGACCTCGTCGAGGTCGCCCTGGTACATCCCCGCCACGAGCAGCCCCGGAACCGTCATGAGCCACTCCCGGTGCTGCGGCCGGATCGTCAGCATCTCGGTGACGTCGTCGGGGTAGGTGTAGTGGATCGCATAGATGGCCAAGACGTCCTCCGGTGCGGTGGGTGCGGCGCTGCGAGGGTCAGCCGGTCGTGACCCGTTCCCTGCCAGCGTAGACGTTCAGCCGCGACCCGCGCACGAAGCCGAGCAGGGTCATCCCGGCATCCTCGGCGCACTCGACGGCGAGGGACGACGGGGCAGAAACGGCTGCCAGACAGGGGATCCCGGCCATGATCGACTTCTGGGCCAGCTCGAAGGAGGCGCGAGCCGAGACCATGAGCACGCACCCACTTGCGGGCAGTCGGTCGTTGAGCAGGGCCCAGCCGATCACCTTGTCGACCGCGTTGTGCCGACCCACGTCCTCACGCACGACCAGCGCCGCACCGTCAGCGGTGAACAAACCGGCTGCGTGCAGGCCACCGGTCTTGTCGAACGTCCGCTGCTCCGAGCGCAGCGCGTCGGGCAGGGACGTGATGACCTTGGCGGCGAACTCCGTCCGGTCCGACCGCACGTCGAAGCGGCTCTGCGACCGCAGCTGCTCGATGCTCGCCTTGCCGCAGACCCCGCACGAGGAGGAGGTGAGGAAGTTGCGTGTCGCTGAGTCGGCAGGCGGGGCGACGCCGGCCGCGAGCGTCACGTCGATGACGTTGTAGGTGTTCTCGTCGAAGCCGGTCTCGCCGGAGACGACGGCGCCCTCGCAGTAGCGGGCCAGGGCGACGTCCTCGACCCCTCCGATGAGCCCCTCGCTCAGCAGGAAGCCGTGGACGAGCTCGATGTCGTGGCCCGGGGTGCGCATCGTGATTGTCAGCGGGGAGCCGTTGACCCGCAGCTCGAGCGGCTCCTCGACGGTGAGGGTGTCGACCCTGGTCCCCTCGGTCGCCGCGTCGACGTCGATCGTCGTGATCCTGCGCCGCACCGTGACTCGTCCCATCCCCCCAGCGTGCCAGACTTGTGTGCGTGCACCGTCGGCCTGGTCCCCCCGTCGCCACGGGCGTTGGGGTCGTCGAGTTGACCGGGGGTGGTCCGGTGGCCGCTTGCCCCGACGACCTCGCTCAGGTGCGGGCCCGGCTGGACCCCCGCGAGAGCCCCGGCACAGGCCCCGTCTGACGCACCGGGAGCGGTTTGCCCCCGAGCGAATGCCGTTGCGGGAAAGGGCTACTCCCGAATGGTCCCGGGGTTGGCAAAGACTTGGTATCCGCCGTTGACCGGTGGTTCACCACGCTGGGAGCGTCACACTCGCTGCGGCGCCTTCCACCCAGACGAGACGTCGACGCTCCTCCGAACGGCCGGTCCGGCTGTTCTCATGACAAGGAGATCTCTGTGAACCGACTGAAGTCCGGATTGGCGACCGGTGGCCTGCTCGCCCTCGCGCTCGCCGTCGCGCCGGCTGTCCCGGCCGGCGCCGCGGGCGGCTCGGGCCACCAGGCCCCCGCGCCCGAGTCCCAGGCCCTCAAGGTGACCGAGCAGGCCCGCGCCGACGCCTCGGCCACCGCCCTCGGACTCGCCTCGGGCGAGAAGCTGACGGTCAAGAGCGTCATCAAGGACGCGGACGGCAGCACCCACGTGCGCTACCAGCGCACCCTCGACGGGCTCCGGGTCATCGGCGGTGACTTCGTCTCGCACAAAGACGCCAGCGGCGCCGTCAAGAGCGTCACGTGGAACCGGCGCAAGGACGTCACCCCCGCGTCGATGACGCCCACGGTGAGCAAGGCCTCGGCCCGCCAGGCCGGCCTCGACACGGCCAAGGCCGTGAAGGAGACCGCCACGCCCGGCGAGCTCGTCGTCTACCAGGGCGCCCAGAGTGCGCGCCTCGCCTACGAGGTCGTCACCGAGGGGATCAAGGCCGACCAGACGCCGACCCGGCTCCACACCGTCGTCGACGCGCGAACGGGCAAGGTCCTCACGAGCTGGGACGACATCAAGGAGGGGACGGGCAGCGGCATCTTCGTCGGCACCGTCCCGATCGCGACGACGGCCGGCTCGACCTACACGATGCGTGACACCCACGGGAACTACGCGACCGACCTGCTCGGCAAGACCTCGGGCAACGGCACGACCTTCACCGACGCCGACGACGTCTGGGGCAACGGGTCGGCGAGCAACCGCCAGTCCGCGGCGGTCGACGCCCACTACGGGGCAGGGAAGACCTACGACTACTACAACACCCAGCTCGGCCGGGCCGGGATCTGGAACAACGGGACCGGTGCCCGCAGCCGGGTCCACTACGGCGCGAGCTACGTCAACGCCTTCTGGGACGGCACCCAGATGACCTACGGCGACGGCGCGGGCAACACCCACCCGCTCGTCGAGCTGGACGTCGCCGGCCATGAGATGAGCCACGGCGTCACCGAGAACACCGCCGGCCTGGTCTACACCGGCGACGCGGGCGGCCTCAACGAAGCGACGTCGGACATCTTCGGCACCGGGGTCGAGTGGTACACCAACAACCCCAGCGACGTCCCCGACTACCTCATCGGTGAGGAGATCGACATCAACGGCAACGGGACGCCGCTGCGCTACATGGACCGGCCCAGCCGGGACGGCAGCTCCCGCGACTGCTGGAGCTCCACCGTCGGTGGCCTCGACCCGCACTACTCCTCGGGCCCGCTCAACCACTGGTACTACCTCGCCTCCGAGGGCACCGGCACCA
>JBBRGO010000064.1:0-13271 GCA_038224055.1 Actinomycetales bacterium | reverse complement strand
GCCAACACGCTCAACTGCTACCTCGACCGCGACATCGACGCCGTCATGCACCGCACGAGCAAGCGGCCGCTCGTGACGGGCACCGTCAGCCCTCGTGGTGCCCTCGTCTTCGGGGTGTCGCTCGCCGTGGTCTCGACGCTGTGGCTCGGTCTGCTCGTCAACTGGCTCAGCGCGTGGCTCGCGGTGGGCGCCCTGCTCTTCTACGTCGTGGGCTACACGCTGGTCCTCAAGCGGCGCACGGCGCAGAACATCGTCTGGGGTGGCGCGGCCGGCTGCATGCCCGTCCTCATCGGGTGGTCGGCCGTGACGGGCACCCTCAGCTGGTCGGCCGTCGTGCTCTTCCTCGTCATCTTCTTCTGGACGCCGCCGCACTACTGGCCGTTGTCGATGCGCTACCGCGAGGACTACGCGACGGCCCACGTGCCGATGCTGCCGGTCGTCGAGCGCTTCGTCGTGGTCGCCCGGCAGATCGTCGGCTACTCGTGGGCGATGGTGCTCACCTCGCTCTCGCTCGTCGTCGTCGGTGACGTCGGCTGGGTCTACACCGTCGCGGCGGTCGTGGCCGGCATCCTCTTCCTCACGGAGGCGCACCGCCTGCTCGCCCGGGCCAAGGCCGGTGTCGCCGAGGACCTGCTCAAGCCGATGCGCCTCTTCCACTTCTCGATCACCTACCTCACGGTGCTCTTCATCGGAGTCGCCATCGACCCGCTCTGGCACGTCGCGCTCCCCGGCCTCTCCTGAGCCGTCCCCGAGCCGTCCCCGAGCCGTCGGAGCGGTCCGGCACCTCGCCGTCGCCACCACATCGTCGTCACGTCGTCGTCATCACGTCGTAAGGACTTCGGCGGCGCACTGGGGCACTCCGACGGCGAGACTTGGCGGATGAGCCCCCACCACCGGTTGCGCCGAGCCGCCCCCATCGCCGCCCTGCTGTCGCTGGCGCTCCTGTCCGGTTGCGGGTCGCAGACCGGGCAGACCCCGGAGCCGCAGAGCGCTGCGGGGGTCTCCGCCCCGAGTGGCTCCCCGTCCGCCCCCTCCGCCGAGGCCACCACTGCCGCTGCCGCGCCGGACGCGTCCGGGTCGCCGACGACTCCCGGTGTCGTCGAGGCAGCGTCGGCGGGTGCCTACATCGACTGGGCGACGTATGCCGCTGACCCGTCGGCGGCGAAGGGCAAGGTCGTCCTCTTCTTCCACGCGACGTGGTGCTCGATCTGCCAGGAGGTGGAGCGGTCGCTGACGAGCGGCCCGGTCCCGGAGGGCCTCACCGTGGTGAAGATCGACTACGACGACGCCGACGCGCTGCGCCAGCAGTACGGCGTGACGATCCAGCACACCTTCGTCCAGGTCGACCCGCAGGGCGCCGCCCTGACGAAGTGGACCCAGGGGACGACGGCCGACCAGATCCTCGGCAAGACGATCTGATGCTCGCCCTCGTCGGCGCGTTCGTCGCCGGCGTGCTGACGACGTTGGCGCCGTGCGTGCTGCCCCTGCTGCCCGTCGTCGTCGGTGGCTCGGTGCTCGACCGTGCCCAGGCCCGACCCTCACCCCTGCGCCGGGCCCTCGTGGTCACCGTTGCCCTGGGCGCGTCGGTCGTCGTCTTCACCCTGGCGCTGCGGGCCTCGACCGCCCTGCTCGGTGTCCCGTCCGCCGCGTGGAGCTGGCTCTCCGGTGGCCTGCTCGTCCTGCTCGGGATCGGCATGGCGTTCCCCGCGGTCTGGGAGGCGGTGTCGGCCCGGCTGGACCTGCAGGGACGGTCAGCGCGTGGTCTCAGCGCGGCGACCCGCACCGGCGGGACGGCGGGGGCGGTGCTGACGGGTGCGGCGCTCGGACCGGTCTTCACCTCGTGCAGTCCGCTCTACGCCTACGTCGTCGTCACGGTCATCCCGGCCGAGCCCGCTCGCGGGCTGCTGCTGCTCGCGGCATACGTGCTGGGTCTCTGCGGGACGCTGCTGCTCGTCGCGCTCGCGGGGCAGCGCGTGGTCCGACGGCTGGGCTGGGCCGCCGATGCGCACAGTCGGCTCCGGCGGGGGCTGGGTGGGCTCTTCCTCCTCGTGGGGGTCGCGGTGCTGTTCGGCTGGGACCGGGACCTGCAGGCCTGGGTCATCGAGCACTCGCCGATCCGACCGTGGGAGCTCGACTCCGGTTTCATCCCCGACGAGTGACGTCGGCACGGACGGCGCCGCGGGGGAGGCCGTCCTCCAGGAGCAGGGTCTCCGGACCGCCGGCGCTCGCGAGGGAGGTCAGCATCCGCACGTTGTAGGGCGCCACCCGGTCGAAGGCCGCCGCGGAGTCCACCCAGTGGACGGACCGGATCTCTCTCTCCAGCAGTGTGACCCGCTCGAGCAGGTCGTCCCCGACCGGGTCGACCTCGAAGACGAGCACGACCGCGTCCTGCCAGCCGAGCCAGGGCGTGAGCCAGTTGACCGCCACGAGCCGGCCGACGGTGACGTCGACACCGAGCTCCTCCCGGATCTCGCGCACCAGGCACGAGGCGGGGGCCTCACCGGGGTCGACGACGCCACCGGGCAGGTCCCAGTCCCGCTTGTAGGTCAGCTCGCAGAGCAGCAGGGACCCGGCGCTGTCTCGGACGAGGCCCTGGGCGATGAGGCGCTTGGTCGGCAGCTCGGCGTCGAGCGTCGCGGTGTTGCCCTCCCGGGTGTCCGGCGGCGGGTCGCTCGCGAGCCGGCCGAGGACGACCGTGTCCTGGGTCTCGCCCGCGAGCGTCGCGTTCGCCCGGAGCAGGCCCTCGCGGCGCAGCCCGGCGCGCAGGGCGGTGCCGATCGACGCGCGGTTGAGCGGGTTGACCTCGGCCTCCACCCGTCGGAGGCCGAGCTCGCCGAACGCGTGCGCGATGAGCAGCCGCGTCGCCCGGCTGGCCAGACCCCGCCCGCGGTGCGGGGCGTAGGTGACCCAGGACAGCACCCCCACGCCCGGCTCACGGCGGCGCACGTCGACGGACCCGACCGGTTCTCCCCGCCACACGACGAGGAAGGTCACCTTGCGACGGTCGTCCGCCCACTCCGCCCGGGTCGTCTCGATCCAACCCAGGTGCTCCTCCTGGGTGGGGACCCCCGCCGGGACGTCGAACCAGCGGGCGATCTCGGCGTCGTGCAGCTCGCGGGTGAGTTCGGAGTCGGCGGCGCCCCAGGGCCGCAGCACGAGGTCGCCGTCGCGGAGCGTGGGCTGCTCCCCGGGTCGGGCGGAGGACTGCTCGTCGGTCGGCACCGGTCCAGCCTAGGCAACCGCACGCCGGTCTGCCCGCTCGCGCCGACCCGCGTCCGGGCCCACTCACCACGCGCTCCGCAGACTGATCCGCAGACTGATCGCTGATGACGTCAAGCGGCGGATCAGTCTGCGTGAGGTGTGGTCAGGACGACATCGGGTGCAGACTGATCCGCAGACTGATCGCTGATGACGTCAAGCGGCGGATCAGTCTGCGTGAGGTGTGGTCAGGACGCGGCTCCCGGGGCCGGCTGGACCGGAACGGTCAGGTCGAAGCGGCAGGCGCGGCCGAGGTCGACGACGGAGACCTCGCCGCCGTGCGCCCGGGCGATGCCGCGGGCGACGGCGAGCCCCAGCCCGGCGCCCTCGCCTGCGGCGGGGGTCCGCGACGTCGTCCCGCGCCAGCCGGGCTCGAAGAGCCGGTCGAGGTGCTCGGGCGGTATGCCGCCGCACTCGTCGCGTACGCCGATCCTGGCCTCGCCGTGGGACGCGACGAGGGTGATGTCGATGGTCCCGTCGTCGGGGGTCTGGGTCACGGCGTTGGTGACGAGGTTCGACAGCGCCCGAGACAGCTCGCGGGGGTCGACCTCGGCCGTGGTCCCGGGGTCGGCCGAGCCGGTCACGGTGATGCCCCGGCGCGCGGCGAGCACCCGCGCCGAGGCGACGGCGTCCGAGACGAGGTCACCGAGGTCGACGACCGAGCGGTCGAGGTGCGGCGTGCCGGAGTGGAGCCGCGAGAGGGCGAGCAGGCCGCCCACCATCTCGGCCATCCGGTCCGCCTCGGAGCGGATCCGTGCCGGGTAGGAGCCGTCGGCCGGGGCGTGCCCGTCCTCGATCGCCTCCGCCATCGCCCGGATGCCGGCGAGCGGTGTCCGCAGGTCGTGCGAGACCCACGCCACCAGCTCGCGGCGGTTGGCCTCGACCTCGCGGTCGCGCTCCCGGGCGGCGGACTCGTCGGCCGCGACCCGAGCCACACCCTGCACGCGGCGGGCGATGACCCAGCCGAAGAGGGCCGCGATGGGCAGGGCCGTGGCCGTGACGATGAGCACGACCGACCGGTCGTGGTCGCTGATGAACATGGCGCGGGAGGTCACGGCGATCCCGGCGACGACCGTGAGGACCCCCACGAGGGGTGCGGCGATCGCGGCGGCGACGAGCGACCGTCCCGCAAGGGCGCGCACGGCGACGACACCGACGAGGCCGACGACGACGGCGGCGGCCCCGGCGAGCAGCGCCGCTTCGGCGATCACGGAGCGCCGTCCCAGCGGTAGCCGACTCCCCAGACGGTCTGCAGCCGGACCGGTTTCGCCGGGTCCTGCTCGACCTTCTCGCGCAGCCGGCGCACGTGGACCGTCACCGTCGACTCGTCGCCGTAGTCCCAGCCCCAGACCTGCTGCATGAGGTCGCGGCGGGAGAAGGCCCGTCCGGGGTGGCCCATCAGGTGGGCGAGCAGGTCGAACTCGCGGCCGGTCAGGGGGAGGGGGGTGGAGTCGAGCCATGCCTCGTGCCGGCGCTGGTCGACGACGAGGCCGCCGTCGACGAGGCGCTCGGGCCCGGCACCGTCCGTCACTGCACCGCTCGCGCGCCGCAGGAGTGACTGGATGCGCAGGACGAGCTCGCGGCTGCTGAACGGCTTGGTGACGTAGTCGTCCGCCCCCAGCTCGAGCCCGAGGACGCGGTCGGACTCGTCGCCGCGGGCCGTCAGCATGATGATCGGGAGCTCGGCTCGGTCGGCGCGCAGCCGCCGGAAGACCTCGAGACCGTCGAGTCCGGGCAGGGTGAGGTCGAGCACGACGAGGTCCGGCGCCACGCGCGCCGCCGCCTCCAGCGCCGTCAGCCCGTCCGCGGCCTCCGTGACCTCGAGGCCGGCTCGCGCAAGGTACCCGGCGACGACCTCCCGCACGGTGGCGTCGTCGTCGACGACGAGGATCCTGGTCACGCGGCCAGCCTAGGCAGGCCGGGAGTCCGAGACCTCGTGCATCTCCTTGTGGTTCGGTAACGGCTCACCGGGTGCTGCCGGCTCGGCGCCGGCCGGGGCGCGGGTCGCGAGCACACCCCGGGTGAGGGCGACGACGAGCAGGCAGGCCCCGAGCATGTGCAGCGCGACGAGGGCGATGGGCAGCGCCGTGAAGTACTGCACGTAGCCGATGACTCCCTGGAGCAGCGTCACGCCGATGACGACGTCCCAGGCGCGCTTCGCCTCCCTTGAGGTCGAGGTGAACCGCACCGCGACGAGGGTCGCGATGACGAGGCCGGTGAAGAACATGACGACGTCGGCGTGCAGCCAGGACACGAGGCGTGGGTCGAAGCCGGTCCGGGCCGGGGTGTCCGCGTCGCCGGAGTGCGGGCCGGAACCGGTGACGACAGTACCGAGCACGAGCACGAGGGCGCCGACGCCGGCCGTGGCTTGGGCGAGCCGGCGGGCGAGGGGATGCACGACGAGCTCCACGGCGCCCGCGGCAGCGGTTCGGTGGCGCGCGCCGTGCACGAGGGCGGTCGAGACGGCGACGAGCACCATCGACACGAGGAAGTGCGCCATGACGATCCACGGGTTGAGCCCGGTGAGGACGGCGATGCCGCCGACGATCCCCTGCGCGATGATCCCGCCGAGCACGCCGAAGGCGAGCAGGTGGAGGCGGCGGCGCTCGGGGAAGCGGGTGAGCACGACCCAGATCGAGGCGAGGGCGAGGACGCCGACGACCCCGGTCAGCGTGCGGTTCCCGAACTCGATGAGGTCGTGGTAGGCGCTTGCGTCGGTACGCACCGGGGTGACCGAGCCCGGGACGCACTCCGGCCACGTCGGGCAGCCGAGGCCGCTCCCCGTCAGTCGGACGACACCGCCGGTGACGACGATGCCGACCTCGCCGACGAGGTTGGCGATGAGGATCGGGCGGGCCCACGCCGCCGGGGCGCGGGGGATCCAGCCGGGCAGACGGGAGGGCACAGACACCCCATCAGGGTATGCCGCCGAGCCGCTTCCCGTGACCGCGCCCCGGCCGCATGCGCTGGGGCGCACGCGGATCTCAACCCAGGCCGGTCCAGACGACCTTCGAGCCGGCGTGCCCGGCGAGAGCCACGCTGACGAAGGCGGCGGCGGCCGAGAGGGTCACGAGCACCCCGAGCAGGATCTCCAGAGGACGGCGGCGTGGCGCGTCCTCCGAGGGCGTGCGCAGGAACCAGCACGCGACGAGGGTGACGACCATGAAGACGAGGCAGATGACCTTGGCGCGGTCCCCCCACTCGACGTGCTCGCCCAGCAGGTCGAGGTTCGTCGTGGAGGCCCGGGTGGTGGTGACGCGGCGCTGGAGGGCCTCACCGCTCTCGGCAGCGACGAAGGCGCTGGCGCCGGAGATGACCGCAGCGGCCGCCGTCGGCCAGAGCAGCGCCCGACGCCAGACGGGACGGCCGACGAAGGCGACCGCGACCAGGGCCGAGACGGGCACGAGGACAACTACGGCGTGGATGACGAGCGCGTGCAGGGGCAGCCCGAGAAAGTAGTCGAACACGAGACCTCCAGTGGTCGTAGGTCGTCAGTGTGACTGCTTCATTCGTCGAATCGGAACAAACGCGCCGCGAGGGCGAAGGCGACGGCGGCGGCGGTGAGCAGGACGCCGAGGGCCGGCAGGTCGAGCAACCCGTCGACGAGGGCCGCCCGGAGGCCGTCGGCGAGACCCGCCGAGGGCAGCAGCGCCGCCGCCCCTGACATCGAGACGGGCATCTCGGTTCGGGGCACGACGACGCCACCGCCGACGAGGAGCAGCACCCAGACGAGGTTGGCCACGGCGAGCACCGCTTCGGCGCGCAGCGTCCCGGCGAGCAGCAGCGCGAGCGAGGCGAACGCGAGGGTGCCGAGCAGCAGGAAGAGGACGGCATACGCCGCCCCGGACAGCTCGGGACGCCACCCGAGTGCGAGGCCCACGCCGCCGACGACGACGACCTGCACGGCCTCGACCGCCAGGGTGGCCAGCACCTTGGCAACGATGAGCCCCCGGCGTCCGAGGGGGGTGACCCCGAGGTAGCGCAGCACGGCATACCGCCGGTCGAAGCCGGTCGCGATCGCCTGGGAGGTGAAGGCCGAGGAGATGACGCAGAGCGCGAGCACGCCCGGCACGGCGACGTCGATCCGCCGGCCGGGACCGAGCGAGGGCACGCTCGTCGCGTGGAGTCCGACGAGGACGAGGACGGGCAGCACGACGGCGACGAGTAGCTGCTCCCCGTTGCGCAGGAGGGTCCCGACCTCGAAGCGGGCCTGCGCGAGGACCCGCTCGAGCGCCGGAGCGGCGGCGGTGCTCACGCCCGGCCCTTGCGGGTCAGCCCGAAGTAGACGTCCTCGAGCGAGCGGTCGCCCACGACCTCGGCGACCGGTCCGGCGGCGACCGTCCGCCCCCCGCTCATGATGACGAGGTGGTCCGCCAGCCGCTCCGCCTCCTCGAAGGAGTGCGTCGTGACGACCACGGTGGTGCCGTCGTCGCGCAGGTCGCCGACGAGGTCCCAGACGTCGAGGCGCCCGTGCGGGTCGAGTCCCGCCGCGGGCTCGTCGAGGAAGAGGACCTCGGGGCGGCCGAGCAGGGCGGCGGCGAGCGCGAGCCGCTGCTTCTGGCCGCCGGAGAGACGGCGCACCGTGGTGCCCGCGAAGTCGAGCACCCCGAGGCGACCGGCGACCTCGTCGACGTCGGCGGGCTCGGCGTAGAACCGGGCGAGGTGGCGCAGCAGGCGCAGTGGTTTGCTCCCGCCCGGCAGCCCGCCCGACTGGAGCATCACGCCGACCCGGGCCCGGTGGTCGGCGCCGGCGTCGGCGGGATCCACGCCGAGCACGCGCACCGTCCCGGAGTCCGGGCGACCGAGTCCGACGGCGCACTCGATCGCCGTCGTCTTGCCCGCGCCGTTGGGTCCGAGGACCGCGGTGACCGCTCCGGAGGGGGCCGACCAGGTCAGTCCGTCGAGCGCTGCGGTGGCCCCGAACGACCTGCGCAAGTCGGTGAGTGCAACGGCCGGTCCCATGGCGATGGAGTCTAGGCTCGGTCCCGGACGGCGCCGCCCGCGGGGCCGTCCAGCGGCACCCGATCGGCGGTGTCGCCCCGACGAGCCGAGGCCGCCCCGTGAAGATCGACCCGACCGCCAAGCCGTTCACCGCCCTCGTGGCGGTCCCGACTGTCATCGCGGCGCTGGCCCGGCGGCCACGCACCACGGCGACGCTCGGGCTGCTGACCGCCGCGGTGACGCTCTTCTTCCGCGACCCCGACCGCACCCCGGACACGGCGCCGCTGGGCGACCCCGACGTCGTGCTCGCCCCGGCCGACGGCATGGTCGTGCACGTCGGGCCCGCGCAGGACGGCGTCGCCCCTGCCGGTGACTGGCAGCAGGTGAGCATCTTCCTCTCGCTGCTCGACGTCCACATCAACCGATCGCCCTACGGCGGCCGCGTCGTCGACGTGTCCCACCAGCCCGGCCGCTTCCTCGCCGCATACCGGGCCGAGAGCGCGACGAAGAACGAGCGCAGCGAGATCACCGTCGAGCGCGTCGTCGACGGGGCGCCCCGCACGGTCATCTACCGCCAGCTCGTCGGCCAGCTCGCCCGACGGATCGTCACGCGGGTGGCCGCGGGTGACGAGGTGGCGACCGGTGAGCGGATCGGCCTGATGAAGTTCGGCTCGCGGATGGACGTGTTCGTGCCGCTCGAGGTCGTCCTCGAGGTGTCGAAGGGCAAGCGCGCCGTCGGGGGCGAGACCGTGCTCGGCCGCTTCCCGGCGAGCGGGCCCGGGTCGGCCGCATGAGCGGGGAACCCACCGAGCCGCGTCGTCGCGGGGGGCGCGTCGGGCGCGGCTTCCGGCTCGTGTCGGCGACGGGCGCCCGGGTCATCCCGCTCGAGCGGCTCAACCCGCGGGTCCGGGCCCGGGCCACCCTGCCGAGCCTCTTCACGCTCGGCAACATGCTGAGCGGCTTCTCGTCCGTCCTGTTGTCCTTCCAGGGCCACTTCCGGGCGGCCGCTGTCCTCATCGCCATCTCGGTCGTGCTCGACATCGCCGACGGTGCGGTGGCCCGCGCGGTCGGCGCGATCACCCCCTTCGGCCTCCAGTTCGACTCGCTCGCCGACCTCATCTCCTTCGGGATCGCGCCGGCGGTGCTCGTCTACACGTGGGCGCTCCCGGCCTACCCCGTCTGGGCCTGGGCGGGGGCGATGTTCTGGCTCGCCTGTGCGGCCTTCCGGCTCGCGCGGTTCAACGTGACGGTCGACCCGATGGCCGACAAGCGCTACTTCGTCGGACTGGCGAGCCCGGCCGCCGCCGGCGTCGTCATCACGACCGTGTTCGCCATCGACGCGCCGCTCTACGACTGGGACCCCCTGCTGCCCGTCGTGGCCGGGGTGCTCCCTGCCGCTCTCATGGCGACCTCGTACCGGTTCCGGTCGTTCCGGGGCCTGCTGTCGACGAAGCACCTGCGGGTCAGCATCCCGATCGGGGTGCTGGTGCTCATCGGGCTGGCGATCAACCCGGGGGCGACCGGGATCGTCCTCGCCTACGGTTACGTGCTCACCTGCCCGCTCGGCTGGGCGACCGCGTCCCTGCGGCGGCGCTGGTTCGGCCCGGACGCCGTCGCACCCCCGCGCACCCGGCTGCCGTCGGTGATCATGCCGGGTGAGATCAGCGGCGGGATCGCCGGCGACGGGATCGCCGACGACGACGACGACATCTGATGTTCGGTCGAGCGCGCTGACGGCGCTGTCGAGGGTCTGTCGAAGGTTAGGGGCGCCTTACTGGAGTCCTGCGCCCAATTAGGACATGATGATGTGGTGTTTTTCAGTGAGCGCCCGGTGCGCGAGGCGGGGGAGGGCGACGGCGTCGCCCACCTCGAGTCGCGCACGCGTTCGCGAGTGCTCCAGTACGTCTCCGCCGACGGTCCGATCACGGCCGCGGAGCTCGGTCGGCACCTCGACCTGACCCCCGCCGCGGTCCGCCGCCACCTCGACGTCCTCGTGGAGCAGGGCGCGGTCACCCCACACGAGGCGACCGCGGGTCGGCGCGGGCGGGGACGGCCGGCGCGCGCCTACGTCGTGTCCGACGCCGGGCACGCTGCACTCGAGGCCGACTACGACTCACTCGCCGTCGAGGTGCTCCGCTACCTCGCCGAGCACGCCGGACCGTCAGCCGTCGAGGACTTCGCCCGCAGCCGGGTCGCGGACCTCGAGCAGCGGTATGCCGCTCGTCTCGCCGCAGCGGGCAGTGACCCCGCTGCCAGGGCGGGCGCGCTCGTCGACGCCCTCACGCAGGACGGCTTCGCGGCCACGGCCCGACCGGTGGGGGCGGGTTCGCTCACCGGGGTGCAGCTGTGCCAGGGTCACTGCCCCGTCCAGCAGGTCGCCAGCGAGTTCCCCACCTTCTGCGAGGCCGAGACCGACGCGTTCTCCCGCCTCCTGGGGGTCCACGTGCAGCGCCTCGCGACCCTCGCCGGCGGGCACCACGTCTGCACCACGTTCATCCCGACCGGTGGAATCGCCGGCCGGAACCGGAAGACCACGACCACCACCGTTGTTGACGCGCTCGACACGTCAGCAGCCCAGCCGATCGTCCCCACCAAGGAAGGTTTCCCTTCATGAGCACCAACATCGAGGAGCGCAACCCGGGTCTCAAGGACATCGGGACCTACGAGTACGGCTGGGCCGACAGCGATGTCGCGGGCTCGACCGCGCGCCGTGGGCTGAGCGAAGAGGTCGTCCGCGACATCTCTGCCCGCAAGAACGAGCCGGAGTGGATGCTCAAGCTCCGGCTAAAGAGCCTGTCGCTGTTCGGCAAGAAGCCGATGCCGGCGTGGGGTTCGGACCTCACCGGTATCGACTTCCAGAACATCAAGTACTTCGTGAAGTCCACCGAGAAGCAGGCCACCACGTGGGACGACCTGCCCGAGGACATCAAGAACACCTATGACCGTCTCGGCATCCCCGAGGCCGAGAAGCAGCGCCTCGTCTCCGGCGTCGCGGCCCAGTACGAGTCGGAGGTCGTCTACCACCAGATCCGCGAGGACCTCGAGGAGCAGGGCGTCATCTTCCTCGACACCGACACGGCCCTGCGTGAGCACGAGGACCTCTTCCGCGAGCACTTCGCGACCATCATCCCGGCCGGTGACAACAAGTTCGCTTCGCTCAACACGGCCGTGTGGTCCGGCGGCTCGTTCATCTACATTCCCAAGGGCGTCCACGTCGACATCCCGCTCCAGGCCTACTTCCGGATCAACACCGAGAACATGGGCCAGTTCGAGCGCACCCTGATCATCGCCGACGAGGGCTCCTACGTGCACTACGTCGAGGGCTGCACGGCGCCGATCTACAAGTCGGACTCGCTGCACTCCGCCGTCGTCGAGATCATCGTCAAGAAGGGCGCCCGCGTCCGCTACACGACGATCCAGAACTGGTCGAACAACGTCTACAACCTCGTCACGAAGCGCGCGACCTGCGAGGCCGGCGCGACGATGGAGTGGGTCGACGGCAACATCGGCTCCAAGGTGACGATGAAGTACCCGGCCGTCTTCCTGATGGGCGAGCACGCCAAGGGTGAGACCCTCTCGATCGCCTTCGCCGGCGAGGGGCAGCACCAGGACACCGGCTCCAAGATGGTCCACGCCGCTCCCAACACGAGCAGCTCGATCATCAGCAAGTCGGTCGCCCGCGGTGGCGGTCGCGCGTCCTACCGCGGCCTCGTTCAGGTCCTCGAGGGTGCCTCGCACTCCGCGTCGACCGTGCGCTGCGACGCGCTGCTCGTCGACACGATCAGCCGCTCGGACACCTACCCCTACGTCGACATCCGCGAGGACGACGTGTCCATGGGGCACGAGGCCACCGTGTCGAAGGTGAGCGACGACCAGCTGTTCTACCTCATGTCCCGTGGCATGGCCGAGGACGAGGCGATGGCCATGATCGTCCGCGGCTTCATCGAGCCCATCGCGCGAGAGCTGCCGATGGAGTACGCCCTCGAGCTCAACCGCCTCATCGAACTCCAGATGGAAGGAGCCGTCGGCTGATGACCCTTGCCGACACGCTCGTCGACACCCCGCTCGACGCAGCCAACCGACCCCACACCGACTCGGCCGCGGCCTTCGTGCCGGACCAGTCGCGCGCCGAGCGCACGTCGTCCTTCGACGTCGCCGCGTTCCCGGTGCCCCGAGGCCGCGAGGAGGACTGGCGCTTCACGCCCGTCCGCAAGGTCAAGCACGTCCTCGGTGACGACGCGACCGGCCGCCTCGAGGTGACCACGTCCCTCCCCGAGGGCGTCACGGTCACGACGATCGCGGCCGAGCAGGCGCAGGCACTCGGCATCATGGCCCCGCAGGACCGCGCCGCCGTCGTCGCTGCGGCGGCCGCCGCGGGCGCCCTGCTCATCGACATCCCCGTCGAGGCGCAGCCGGACGAGCCGATCCGGATCCGTCTCACCGGCACCGGTCCGGACCCCGTGCACGGCCACCTCGTGGTCCGCGCCGGCCGGCACTCCCGGGCGACCGTCGTGCTCGAGCACCACGGCAGCGCGCAGTACGCCCAGCTCGTCTCGGTCGTCACCGGTGACGCGTCCGACCTCACGGTCGTGTCCGCGCAGCGCTGGGACGACGACACCGTGCACCTGGCCCAGCACGACGCGCTCGTCGGCCGCGACGCGACCTACAAGTACGTCGCGGTGACGCTCGGCGGCAAGGTCGTCCGGGTCAACTCCAACGTGCGGTATGCCGGTCCCGGCGCCGACGCGACCCTCCTCGGCGTCTACTTCGCCGACGCTGGGCAGCACCTCGAGCACCGGTCCTTCATCGACCACAACGAGCCCCACTGCAAGAGCCGGGTCACCTACAAGGGCGCCCTCCAGGGCGACACCGCCCGGACCGTCTGGGTGGGTGACGTCCTCATCCGGGTCGCCGCCGAGGGCACCGACACATACGAGCTCAACCGCAACCTCATCCTCACCGACGGGGCGCGGGCCGACTCGGTGCCGAACCTCGAGATCGAGACCGGCGAGATCAAGGGCGCCGGGCACGCCTCGGCGACAGGCCGCTTCGACGACCTCCAGCTGTTCTAC
>JBBRGO010000063.1:0-13582 GCA_038224055.1 Actinomycetales bacterium | reverse complement strand
GGTCTCAGACGAGCTGCGACTCGGCGGCGGCGCGGCTCACGGCGGCCTGCTCCGTCGCGCTCGCGAGCAGCGCGTCGTGGTCGCTCGCGTCGCGCCACCACTGCTGGCCGGCCTCGGGGAGGGTGTAGATGGGGTCGTAGTAGACGTACTCGCGTGAGAGCGCCTCGGTGTCGTCGCCCTCGATCGAGGTGCGGTAGTTCTTGCGCCAGTAGGAGATCCCGCGCTCGGTGTCGTACTCGTCCTGCTGGTGGACCCACCGCTTGCCGACGAACGGCACGTCACAGACGATGCGCGGCGTGGAGAAGCCGGGCAGGTAGCCCATCATCGAGTGCTGGAGGTGCTGGGCCTCGGCGAGGGAGAGCCGCCAGTGCTCGGAGAACGGGATCATGTCGCACATGTAGAAGTAGTACGGAGTGATCTGGGCGCCGTCGGAGAGCCCGAAGCAGAGGTCGAGCAGCTGCTCCGTCGTGTCGTTGACGCCGCGCATCAGCACGCCCTGGTTGCGCACGTCGCGGATGCCCGCGTCGAGCATCGCGCGCGACGCCCGGGCCACCGAGGGGGTCAGCGACTGCGCGTTGTTGATGTGCGTGTGGATCGCGAGCGAGACGCCGCGCTGACGGGCCTTCGTCGCGACGCGACCCACTCCCTCGACGACGTCCTCGGCGAACCAGTGCTGGGGAAGTCCCATGAGTGCCTTGGTGGCGAGGCGGATGTCGCGGATGTTCTCGATCTCGAGGAGCTGGTCGAGGAAGGACTCGAGGTTCTTCCACGGCATGTTCGCGACGTCGCCGCCGGAGACCACGACGTCGCGCACGACCGGGGTGGTGCGCAGGTAGTCGAGCATGGCGCCGTAGCGGTCGACCGGCTTGAGGTCGAACTTCAGCTTGGCGACCTGGGGCGTCGAGTTGCCGACGAGGTCCATGCGCGTGCAGTGCCCGCAGTACTGCGGGCAGGTGGGCAGCAGCTCGGCGAGCACCTTCGTCGGGTAGCGGTGGGTGAGCCCCTCGGCGACCCACATGTCGTGCTCGTGGAGGGAGTCACGCGACGAGTGCGGGTGCGAGGGCCAGTCGGTCCGACGGTCGGAGTAGACCGGGAGCATGTAGCGGCGGATCGGGTCGGCGTAGAAGGCGTCGGTGAACTCGCCCCCCGCCGCCGGCATCGGGGTCTGCGTGGAGGGCACGATGGTGTTGAGCATCTGCGGCGGGATGAGCATCGACATCGTCGCGCGCTCCGCCTGGTCGCGCGCCAGGTCGTCGTAGAGCCGGTCCTCGAGCAGGTCGCCCATCAGCGCCTTGAGCTGCTTGATGTTGCGGACACAGTTGACCCGCTGCCACTGGGCGCTGTCCCAGTCGGCCTGCGTCACTCCGACCCAGCCGGGAAACCGGGTCCAGTCGGGCTCCACGAGCTCGCGGTAGCGGTAGGCGTAGGGCTGCTCAACCTTGCTCATGCGGCAACCCTAACGGTAGGCATGGGTGTGGCCAAACACGTCGCCGCGCGTCTCTGGCAATGTTTCAGCGGTAGCGCCACTACTCTGGTGCAAGATCTTCGGACAAAACCCTCACTGACAGAAGGATTCACTATCGTGCCCGCCCCAGTCCCAGCCCGTGCCAGCGCGGACGGGAGCCCCCGCGTGTCGTCGCCCGTCGGGCTGCACCGCGTCCTCGAGCCGAGCGGTGGGGACGTGGTCCTCCCGCAGGCCGCGCAGCGTCTCGATGCCCGGCCGGGGCTGTGGCCGGACGAGGTCCGGATCGCCGTCGAGACGCTCAACCTCGACGCCGCCTCCTACCGCCAGCTCGCGGAGAAGCACACGACCGGGGGAGCGGTCGACGGGGAGGCGGTGCGCTCCGAGGTGCTCGCAATCATCGGTGCGCGCGGCAAGATGCAGAACCCGGTCACCGGCTCCGGCGGGATGCTCATCGGCACCGTCGAGGAGGTCGGGCCGGAGAGCCCGCTGGGCCTGCGGGCCGGCGACCGGGTCGCGACCTTGGTCTCGCTGTCGCTGACCCCGCTCGCCATCACCGACGGGCTCGGGCGCTGGGACGGCCGGTCGGAGCAGGTGCCGGCGAGCGGTCACGCCATCCTCTTCGGTCGCAGCATCGCCGCGACCCTGCCGGAGGACCTCGACCCCACCCTCGCGCTCATGGTGATGGACGTCTGCGGCGCTCCCGCCCTCGTCGAGCGCGTCGTCGCCGAGTATGCCGCTCGCGGCGTCACGCCGACCGTCCTCGTCCTCGGGGCGGCGGGCAAGTCGGGCTCCCTGTCGCTCGCCGCGGCCCGGCGGGCCGGCGCGGGCCGGCTCCTCGGGGTCGTCCCGAACGAGCGCGAGCGCGACCTGCTCGCCCCGACCGGGCTCGCCGACGCGGTCGTGCTCGCCGACGCCCGCTCGCCCCTCGGGCTCTCGGGGGCCGTCGCGGACGCGGGCGGCCCGGCGGACGTCACCGTCGTCTGCGTCGACGTCCCGGGCTGTGAGCAGCCGGCGATCCTCTCCACCGCCCAGGGCGGCACGATCATCTTCTTCAGCATGGCGACGAACTTCGCGGCGGCCGCGCTCGGCGCCGAGGGGCTCGCCGCGGACGTGCGGATGCTCGTCGGCAACGGCTACGTCCCCGGACACGCGGAGGTGGCGCTGTCGCTCATCCGTGAGGTCCCGGCGGTGCGGGCACTGTTCGAGTCTCGCCTCGAACCGGCAGGATCGACCTCATGAGCCCCACCCCCAGCCCGGCCCGCACCCGTCCGCGCAAGGCAGCGCCGCTGCTCGACCTCGACCCGGATGTCGTCAAGCGGGCGAGAGCCCTCGCCCGCAAGGCGGCTGCGCCTGTCGTGCGGATGGCGAAGAGCCACACGACCGTGTCCGTCGAGCGGGCCACCCTGCGCCTCGCCGGGCTGTCGGGGGCGGACCACGAGAGGATCCCCTGGGTCAACCACCTCGTCACCGCCGTCCGAGACGAGGTCGGCCTCGAGCACGGCGTGACCACGCCTGTCTACGACGCGCTCGCGCGTGGCGAGGCGCCGGACCTGACGACGCTGGCCCAGAAGGCGGCCAGTGGCAACGTCTCCTTCCGGCTGCCCTCCGGGCGCGAGGCGGCGACCGCGCAGCGTGCGGCCACCAAGGCCGTCGGGATGGGCCTGAAGAAGGTCGACGCCGCGCGCCGCGACCGCGAGCGCCTCGTGAAGCGCCTCGGCGACCCGCCGTCGAAGCCGTGGATCTACCTCATCGTCGCGACCGGCGACATCTACGAGGACATCCCCCAGGCTCAGGCCGCGGCACGCGAGGGCGCCGACGTCATCGCCGTCATCCGGTCGACCGGCCAGTCGCTGCTCGACTACGTCCCCGAGGGCGCGACCCGCGAGGGCTTCGCCGGCACCTACGCGACGCAGGAGAACTTCCGGTTGATGCGGGCCGCGCTCGACGACGTGAGCAAGGAGCTCGGCCGCTACGTCCGTCTGACGAACTACGCCTCGGGCCTGTGCATGCCCGAGATCGCGGCGCTGGCCGGCATGGAACGCCTCGACATGATGCTCAACGACTCGATGTACGGCATCCTCTTCCGCGACATCAACCCGGTGCGCACCTTCGTCGACCAGCGCTTCTCCCGCCAGGTGCACGCGCGCGCCGGCATCATCATCAACACGGGGGAGGACAACTACCTCACGACCGCCGACGCGGTCGAGGCGGCGCACACGGTCACGGTGAGCCAGCTGCTCAACGAGCGGTTCGCCAAGGAGGCCGGCCTCGAGGACTGGCAGCTCGGTCTCGGCCACGCCTTCGAGATCAACCCCGAGCTGCCCGACTCCTTCCGGATGGAGCTCGCCCATGCGCTCCTCGCGCGTCAGCTCTTCCCGAACGCCCCCCTGAAGTGGATGCCGCCGACGAAGCACATGACCGGCGACATCTTCCGCGGCTACCTGCTCGACGGCTTCTTCAACCTCGTCGGGGCGATGACGGGCCAGGGGATCCTGCTCGTCGGGATGATGACGGAGGCGGTCGTCACGCCGTTCCTGTCCGATCGCGACCTTGCGCTCCAGAACGTCCGCTACGTGATGAATGCCGCGAGCGGGCTCACCGAGGACTTCCACCCCCCGCGCGACGGGATGATCCAGAACCGGGCCCGGCACGTCCTCGGCGAGGCGGTCGACCTGCTCGAACGGATCGTCGACGACACCGACTCCGCCGGCGACGCACCGCTCCTCGCGGCGATCGGCGACGGGACCTTCGGCCTGATGAAGCGTCCGGCGACCCGGGGCAAGGGCCTTGACGGGGTCGTGGTCCGCGCGCCGGACTACGACAACCCGGCGACGACCGCGCTCGACGCGGGCAACCCCGCCGCGGCGAAGGGAGCCAAGCGATGACCGGCCCGATTATCCGCCCCTACGGGGACACGACCGGTGACGGCATGGTGCAGGTCAGCTTCACCCTGCCCGTCCCGCACGACAAGCGGGCGGAGGGGGCCGCGCTCCAGCTCGCGCGCAAGATGGGCCTGAACCCGGCGATCCTCGTGCACGCCAAGCCGATGGGGCCGGACTTCACCTTCTTCGTCGTCTACGGCAGCTCGACGCACCTGGTCGACCTCGACGAGGTCGTCGTCATCGAGCGGGAGTACCCGCTGCTCACCCCCAAGGACGCCAACGCCATCATCAAGAAGGGACTGCGCCGCAAGCTCGTCGTCGTCGGGGCGTGCATCGGGACCGACGCCCACACGGTCGGCATCGACGCGATCCTCAACATCAAGGGCTTCGCGGGGGAGAAGGGCCTGGAGTACTACCGCGAGATCAAGGTCGTGAACCTCGGCGCCCAGGTCCTCGTGCCCGAGCTCGTCGAGCGCGCCCGCGCCGAGAAGGCCGACGCCGTGCTCGTCAGCCAGGTCGTCACGCAGAAGGACGCCCACATCCACAACACGACCCAGATGTCGGCCGCGTTCCGCGAGGCCTACCCGGCCGGTCAGGTGCCGATCCTCATCGCCGGTGGTCCGCGCTTCGAGGAGGGTTCCGAGCCCCGGCTCGGCGTCGACCGGATCTTCGGCCGCGGAACGACCCCCGGCGAGGTCGCGAGCTACCTCGTCCACGAGATCAGCCTGAGAAAGGGCACCAGAGCATGACGAGCGGCCTCACGTCCTCCGACCCCCGACCACTCACCCGGGCCGAGGTCGGGCTGACCATCACCCACCGGCGCTACGTCCCCTACGGTCACGCGCACTACGCGGGCAACCTCGTCGACGGGGCCTACTCGATGGCAGCCTTCGGCGACGTCGCGACCGAGATGTGCATCCTCACCGACGGTGACGAGGGCCTCTTCGCCTCGTACAGCGACGTCCAGTTCCGCTCCCGGGTCAAGGCCGGTGACGTCCTCGAGATCTCGGCGGAGATCGTCCGGGTCGGGAACCGGTCGCGCGAGATCGACTTCACCGTCCTCGTCGTCGGCCGGGGCAACCAGGAGCGCGGCGAGTCCGCGGCGGAGATGCTCGACCCGCCGATCGTCGCCACGACCGCCCGCGGCGTCGTCGTCGTCCCCTGACCGCCTCCATGCCGGGCCCCGCACCGGGGGCCAGCCGCGGAGATTACGGTGATCCCGTGCGTCGCCTGATCCCCACCCTCGCCGGCGGGGGCCTGCTGTGCCTGGCCTTCCCGACCTTCGACATCTGGGTGGCCGCGCCACTGGCTCTCGCGCTGATGGCGTGGGCGTGGACCGGCGCCGGGGCGCGCCGGGGTGCCCTGCTGGGCCTCGTCGCCGGTCTCGCCTTCTTTTTGCCCAGCCTGCACTGGTCGGGGATCTACGTGGGCGCGCTGCCCTGGGTGGCGCTCTCCAGCCTCGAGGCGCTCTTCATCGCGCTCGCCGGCGCCCTCTACGGCTGGCTCAGCCGGGCCGGTCAGGTCCGGCCGCTCGCCTTCGCCCTCGTCTGGGTCGTCGCCGAGGGGCTGCGGGCGCGGCTGCCCTACGGGGGCTTCCCCTGGCTCAAGCTCGCCTTCGGTCAGGCGGACTCGCCCTTCGGCCCGCTCGTCGCCCTCGGGGGAGCGCCCTTCGTCGGCTTCGTCCTCGCGCTGAGTGGGGCCCTCCTTGCGCTCGGGCTCACGTCCCGGGGTATGCCGCTCGGCCGCCGTCTCGTGCCCGCGGCCCTGGCCATCGGTCTCGGGGCGGCCGGGTTGCTCGTGCCGTTGCCGACGGACGGTACCTCCGCCCGCTTCGTCGGGGTCCAGGGCAACGTGCCGAAGGCGGGGCTCGACTTCAACGCCCAGCGTCGGGCCGTGCTCGACAACCACGTGCAGGCGACCTTTGCGGTCGCTGACGCCGTGACGACCGGGCAGGAGCCGCGACCCGACCTCGTCGTCTGGCCGGAGAACGCCTCCGACATCGACCCGGTCCGCAACGCCGACGCCGCCTCGCTCATCACCGAGACCGTCGACGCACTCGAGGCGCCCCTCGTCGTGGGGACCCTCCTCGAGGGGCCGGGGCAGCTGCTGTCCAACGTCTCGCTGCTCTACGAGCCGGGCAAGGGCATCGTCGACCGCTACGTCAAGCAGCACCCGGTGCCCTTCGCCGAGTACATCCCCAACCGGTCCTTCTGGCGGAAGTTCAGCAAGCAGGTCGATCTCGTGGGGCGCGACTTCACGGCTGGGAGCGGCTCCGGTGTCTTCACCGTGCCCGCCGCGAGCGGCGGCTCCGTCAAGGCGGGGATCGCGATCTGCTTCGAGGTGGCCTACGACGACATCATGCGCGACACGGTCCGGGCCGGGGCCAACGTGCTCGTCGTCCAGACCAACAACGCGACCTTCGGCTTCACCGCCGAGTCGCCCCAGCAGCTGGCCATCAGCCGGGTCCGCGCCATGGAGTTCGGCCGCTCGGTCGTGCACGTCTCGACGGTTGGGCAGAGCGCGCTCATCACGCCGGACGGAACCGCGCACCAGGTGACGTCGTTGTTCACACAGGCGGTGGTCCGCGGGGACCTACCATTGCGGGACGAGGCGACCGTGGCGACACGGGTGGGCGAGGCCCCGGAGTGGGCCGCCGCAGCAGCCCTGCTGGTGCTCGTGGGCACGCGCCTCGTCGCTCCCGAGACGCGGCGCCGCCGCACGGCACGGATCGGCACGGACCGGCAGGACGACCTGACGAAGGACGAGGATGACGACGACGAAGCGTGAGCCGGTCACCCGGGTGGCCGTGCTCATCCCCACCTACGACGAGCGGGAGAACCTGCCCGGCATCGTCGAGCGCGTCCGATCCAGCCTCCCGGGCGCCGACATCGTCGTGCTCGACGACAACTCGCCGGACGGCACCGGCGCGGTCGCGGACCGGCTCGCCGCCGCGGACCCTCAGGTCCGGGTGCTGCACCGCGCGGGAAAGCAGGGCCTCGGCCGCGCCTACCTCGCCGGATTCGAGCTGGCCCTCGCCGACGGTTACGACGCCGCGGTCGAGATGGATGCCGACGGCTCGCACCAGCCCGAGCAGCTTCCAGCGCTCGTCGCCGCCCTCGCCGACGCCGACCTCGCGATCGGCTCCCGCTGGATCCGCGGGGGAGAGGTGCGCAACTGGCCGGCGCACCGCAAGATCCTGTCGGTCGGGGCCAACCTCTACACGAAGGTCCTGCTCGGCATGGAGGTCAACGACGCGACCGCGGGCTTCCGCGCCTACCGCACCGGTGCCCTGAGGACGATGGGGCTCGACGGCGTCGAGTCCCAGGGCTACTGCTTCCAGATCGACCTCACCCTCCGCGCCGTCCGCGCGGGACTCGACGTCGTCGAGGTGCCGATCACGTTCGTCGAACGCGAGGTCGGCGTCTCCAAGATGGGCAAGGACATCGTGCGGGAGGCCCTGCTCAACGTGACCCGGTGGGGCGTCGAGTACCGCTACGACCAGGTCAGGGGCCTCGTCGCGCGTCGGCGGGAGAAGCGGACCCACCCTGGTGAAAACCATCGGTCAGGCCTCTCGGACGCGGGGGAGCGGACGTGAGCACCGCACCCGGGTCCCCGCGACCGCCCCGGCCCTCCCGGAAGGGCCGCCGCGGCTTCCGACCCACCCGGGTCGCCGGCCTGGCCGTCGTCGTCCTCATCATCCTCGAGGTGCTCGCCATCCGTCTCGTGGACGACCTGATCGGTCCCTGGTGGACGATCCTCGTGCTCCTCGGCTCGTCGCTGCTCGGCGCGTGGCTGATCAAGCGCGAGGGGGGACGGGCGTGGCGGGCGCTGGGTCGGGCCCTGCGCGAGGGCCGGATGCCGGCCACCGAGCTTGCCGACGGCGTCGTCGTGCTCGTCGGGGGGCTGCTGCTCGTCGTGCCGGGCTTCGTCACCGACCTCGTCGGGCTCGTGCTCATCCTGCCGTTCACCCGGCCGGTCGCACGCGGCCTGCTGGCGGGCGCGATCAGCAACCGGGTGCTCGCCCGCGCCGAGTTCATGACCGGCCCCGGCGTCACCGGACCCTCGGGTGGGACCGCACGACGGTCCGAAACCGGACCCTCCTCGGGACCCGCCACGGGGCCGGACGGACCCCGACGGTCGGCCTCGAGCGACGAGGTGATCGAGGGAGAGGTCGTCGAGGACGACTGAGTCCACAGGCCCGGTCGTGAGCGGCATACCTCCGGGGTCAGAGCCGGCGCACGGGCCGCGGACGACGAGAAGCCCGCCCCCACACGTGGGGGCGGGCTCGTGCGTCCATCACGCTCGTGCGCGGCGGGTCAGGCGCTCTTGCGCCGGCGCGGCTTCTCACCGCGGGACGCGCGCAGCAGCGTGAGGCGCTCCTCGAGGAGCTCCTCCAGCTCGGGGATGGAACGACGCTCCAGGAGCATGTCCCAGTGTGTGCGCTGGTGCTTGACCGGCTTGGCCTCCGGCTCCGGTCCGCCGCCCTGGAGCTTGGCGTCGAGTCCGCAGCGGCACTCCCACGTGTGCGGGATGTCGGCCTCGACGGAGAACGGAAGCTCCGTGCGGTGGCCGTTGGCGCAGACGTAGGCAGTCAGCTGACGCTCACTGGGCACGACGTTCTCGTCGGACTCCATGCTCCTGGAGCCGAGGTTGGATCCGCGTAGTGCTCGATCGGCCATGGTAAGCCCCCTCCAAAACGTCTGATTTGTGGTTGACACTCAGCGGTGTCCTACCCTCACAGACACTTGAACGACCAGGGACGTTGCCTTGTTCCCGTCGAACCCGAAAGCCTAACCCGACCTCAGACCACCGTGGGTACCGGGTTGCCCGCCTGCTCGATGCCCTCACGCATGCGAACCCGGGACAGGAGCAGGCCGCCGACGACGAAGAAGAGCATGAGCGCGATGATCGCCCAGCGGTAGCTGTCGGTGAACTGGAAGACCAGCCCGAAGATGAGCGTGCCGAACCAGCTCGTCCCGCGTTCCATCGCCTGGTAGAGGCTGAAGTACTCCGCCTCCCGGCCGCGCGGGATGAGCTGGCTGTAGAGCGAGCGAGAGAGTGCCTGGGTGCCGCCGAGGACGATGCCGATGAGCAGGGCGAGGGCGAGGAAGGTGACGAGCGACTTCGACGGGACGAAGAAGGCCGCCACGACGACGACCGTCCAGAGCCCGATCCCGTTCAGAACGGTGCGCCAGGCGCCGATGCGCGCCGCGACCCGACCGAAGAGGCGGGCACCGAAGTAGGCGACGAACTGCACGAAGAGGAAGACCCCGAGGACCGTCGTCTCGGAGAAGCCGAGCTCCTTGTTGCCGTAGACGCTCGAGCTGCCGATGACGGTCTGGATGCCGTCGTTGAAGAAGAGGTAGGCGAGCAGGAACAGGCCCGTCTGCGGGTAGTTGCGCAGGTCCCGGAAGGTGCCGCGCAGCTGGGTGAGGCTGCCGCGCACGACGCCGGCCGCCCGATCGACCGGCGTCTCGACGGTGCCGGTGAGGTGGCGCAGCCCGCGGTAGGGGATGAGGGTGAAGCCGGCCCACCACAGGCCGGCCGAGAGGATGCTGATCCGGGTCGTCAGGCCGCGCTCGAGGCCGAGGTCGGTGTGGAAGAAGTCCAGGGCGAAGTTGAGGGCGAGCAGGAGGCCGCCCCCGAGGTAGCCGAAGGCCCAACCCTTCGAGGAGACGCGGTCGCGCTCGTTCTCGTTGGCGATCCGGCACAGGATCGAGTCGTAGACGACGAGGGAGGCGCCGAGACAGATGCCCGCGATGACGACGAGGAGGACGCCGAGCTGCCAGTTGGTTCCGGCGACGAAGAACATCAGGCTGGCCGCCAACGCTCCGGCCCAGGCGAACCCGGCGAACAGCCGGGTCGGTCTCGGGCTGCGGTCTGCGATCGCGCCGACGAAGATGAGCACGATGGCCGACAGGACCGTCGCGAACGTCACGGTGTAGAACCACAGCGACCCCGGGGCGACGGGGACGCCGAGGACGGACAGGTCCGTCGTGCACGACGCCCCGTCCGCGAGGTCGGGGCAGGCCGCGGCCTCGGCGACGGACGTGAGGTAGGGGCTCATCAGGACGGTCGCGGTCGTCGTGACGTAGGCCGAGTTGGCCCAGTCGTACCAGTACCAGGCGCGCTGCTCCTTGGTCTCCGGACGGGCTTCGTTGACGGCGACGACGTCCATGCGTCGAACTGTCGCACAGTGTCGGTGCAGCGGGGCGGACTCGGCGAGAACACGCCGGGCGGCCGGTGACGGTGGGACAAGCGCCCCGGGGAAAGCGCTGACGAGGACATGGTTTCAGCACTAAAGTATTTTTTGTGGCACGGACCGGGGGAGCGGGGGACGGTGTCGAGCGCGCCGTCCGGGACTGGGCGCGCGAGCGGCCCGACCTCGACGTGTCCTCGGCCGCGATCTTCGGACCCCTGCACCGGCTCGAGCTGATCTCGTCACACAACCGGGCCCGGGCCCTGGCGGCGCACGCGCTCGAGCCGAGTCACCTCGACGTGCTCGTCGCGCTCCGGCTCGCCGGGTCGCCGCACCTGCTGTCCGCCGGCGAGCTGTCCCGCCGGTGCGGCGTCACCCCGGGTGCGACGACGCAACGGGTCACCGCGATGGAGCTCGACGGCCTCGTCGAGCGGGTCCGTGAGGAGTCCGACCGGCGCGGCGTCCAGGTCCGGCTCACGGCGGCGGGGCACGCCCGCCTCGACTCGGTCATCGCCGATGTCGTCGCGGCCGACGAGAGCCTCCTCACGGGGCTGACCGCCGCGGAGCGTCGCAGCCTCGAGCTCTCGCTGCGGACCTGGCAGTCGCGGCTCGAGGTGGAGCCGTCCGGCGCCGAGTAGCGCCGAGTAGCGCCGAGTAGCGGCGACCGGCAGCCAGTTGGGCGGGTCGGCCCCGTCCGGTGCTCGCGCTAGAGGTCGCTCGGCAGGTGGACCTCGTCCCCGACGCTGATCGTGCCTGAGCCGATCAGGCGCAGGACGCTCCCGCCACGGTTGTGCATCGCGCGGGCGGCGCCCGGGCCGAGCCCGTCATCGAGCAGTCGGCACGGCGCGGCGATCCGCACGACCTCGAGCTCGACGTCGCCGATGGTGAGGCGGGCGCCGGGCTTCGTCGGGACCGGGCCGTGCGAGATCGTGATGTTGCGCCGGGTCAGCCCCGGGTCCACGGGTCGGCCGAGGTCGGCGGCGGCGTCGTCGAGGTCGACGGCGGACTGGAGCGTCACGTGCCGGTGGCGGCTGCCGTGGTAGCGATCGCCGACGAGTCCGGCGCCCGCCTGCGCCTCGACGCTCATCACGGACTTCGTCGGCAGCCACCGGCCCGGTGCGATGTGGATCGAGGTGACGGTCGGCATCATGGGCAGCACGCTAGGCCACCGACGGGCGCCTCGGGCGGCTGCCCCTGGGGCGCGTGCTGGGAAGGCCCTGCCGCGAGATTGAGCCAAGGGCCAGACTTTCGTCGGCCGCGCTGCGACACTGGCAGTGACGGATCCGGCTCCTGGGGGAGGCTCACATGCCCGACGAAGACGACGCAGCCCTGGACGAAGCGGGTGTCATCAGCGCGTTTCCCGACATCAAGGTCGGAGACGTGCGCAAGATCGCCGCGCTGACCTACGCGCCGTTCGACGTCTCGGTGGGTGACCTCCTGGCCGTGCACGTTCCGATGCCAGGGTCGCGGCTCCACGGTCACGTCGTTTCCGAGCTGGTCGTCACGCCGGAGTACGAATGGTCACCCGGGACGCTCGGGCTGAGTGTGATCGAGGTCGGTGCCGTGTCAGCCACCGTCGAGGTCACCGTCATCGAACCGTCGGTGGCTCCGATGGGGGGTTCGTCCCGGCAGCGCGTCGTAGAGCTCGGCGAGGACGCGTAGCTGATGGGCACCCAGCCAGCCACACCCGCTCAGTCCACGACTGCTGCGGCCCAGACGTTGAAGGTCATCGCCGACCAGCTTGACGAGGAGCGTGCCACCAAGACCTCGCTGGAGTCGCGCGCGACGAGCGTGATCACCACGTCGGGAACGCTCACGACACTGCTGTTCGCGCTCGCAGCGGTGGTCACCCAGAAGGATTCCTTCGACCTGCCGGTCCTGGCCAAGGTGTTCCTCGTCGCCGCGACAGCCAGCTTCATGGGCGCCGTCGTCCTCGCCCTGCTCGTGGCCCGGCCGACGCACTACAAGGAGATGGACGAAGACTCGCTCCGCGCCATCGCGAGCGCTGATGCGCTGGCAGCCAAGGCCGTCGAGGCGGAACCGGTGATCGCCAAGGCTCTGGTCGAGATCATCCTGGGCGCTCGGGACAAGAATGCGGGCAAGGCCGACCTCCTCGGTCTCGCCGTGCTCGTCGAGGTGATCGCGACCGTTCTCGTCGGCGCCGCGGTCGTGTCGATCCTGCTGGCCGCCTGAACGCATTGGCGCGACCTCGTGGTGCCGAAGCCCGTCCGGTCTGAGGGCTCCTCACCCTGACGGCCGTCACGCCGATAATCGACATTATGTCATTATGTCGCTCCGACCGCCCTCCCCACGGAGCCGCACCCGCACCGCCCGACAGCTGCGTGGTCTACGACATCACCAGGCAGATCAACTGGCACGCGGTGCGGCCCTGACGACACCGGCTGCCTGTTGATCTGCCAGTTGATCACCGGCCGGCCGCAGTACAGCAGGTGCGGACCGATCCGCAGACTGAACGGCATACGGCATCAGTCTGCGGATCGATCTGCGTCCGGCGCTGCCCTGGCGACAGCAGGTGCAGACTGATCCGCAGACTGAACGGCAGATGGCATCAATCTGCGGATCAGTCTGCGTTGGGGGTGGTCCGACCGCGTAACGTGGCGCGCATGGCCACCTCTTCCGCAGCGGCGCGGCTGTACGACCGGTTCGACCTCACCGGGAAGGTCGCCGTCGTGACCGGCGGCACGCGCGGCCTCGGCGAGGGATTCGCCCACGCGCTCGGTGCGGCCGGAGCCTCCGTCGTCATCGTCGGCCGCGACACGGCCGCCGGTGAGGCGGTCCTGACCAGCCTTGCCGACGAGGGCGTCGAGGCTGCCCTTGTCCCCGCCGACCTCACCGTGCCTGCCGACGTCGACCGGGTGCTCGCCGACACCCTCCAGCGGTTCGGCCGCGCCGACGTGCTCGTCAACAACGCCGGCGCCTGCGTCCACGCCGACGCGCTCGACGTCACGCTCGAGGACTGGCGCCACGTCATGGCCGTCAACGTCGACGCCGTCTGGGGCTGCTCGCAGACCTTCG
>JBBRGO010000062.1:0-13644 GCA_038224055.1 Actinomycetales bacterium | reverse complement strand
TGGGCGACGGGACGGGCGCGGTGATGCTCGGCGGCAAGATGGAGGACGACGCGAGTCTCAAGCAGTGCCTCGTCATCGTCGAGCTGGCCGAACGCCTCGCGAGCACCGACCCCGACCTGGCCGAGCTCTACTCCGACACCTCCACCGACACACGGGAAGGGTGACCGCCGTGCCCGCCGACTACCGGCCCCGTCGGTCCGTGCTCTACCTCCCGGCCTCCAACGAGCGTGCCCTGGCGAAGGCGAAGACGCTGCCCGTTGACGCCCTCATCCTCGACCTCGAGGATGCCGTCGCGCCAGACGCCAAGGAGACTGCTCGCGAGAACGCTTGTGCCGCAGCGCGTTCCGGCGAATACGGCCGGCGCGAGCTGACGATCCGGGTCAACGCCCTCGGCACGCAGTGGCACGACGAGGACCTCGCTGCCGCCGCCGCGGCCGGACCCGACGCCATCGTCGTGCCCAAGGTCAACTCGGCCGAGGAGGTGCGGGCCCTCGCGCTGGCGATGGAGCAGGCGGGCGCCCCGGACCGTACCCGGCTCTGGGCGATGGTCGAGACGCCGGTCGCCGTCCTGCACGCGGAGGAGATCGCGCGCGCGTCCGACCGGCTCGGCTGCCTCGTGCTCGGGACCAACGACCTGCTCAAGGAGCTCGGCGCCACGGTGGTGCCCGGCCGGCAGCCGCTGGCGGTCGCGCTCTCCCTCGTCCTGCTCGCGGGGCGGGCAGCCGGAATCGCCGTGGTCGACGGGGTCTACAACGACGTCTCGGACGCGGACGGCTTCCGCGCCGAGGCGAGGGCGGGTCGGGAGATGGGGTTCGACGGCAAGACGCTCATACACCCCGGTCAGGTCGGGCCGTGCAACGAGGTCTTCGCCCCGAGCGAGCAGCAGGTCGCGGACGCGCGCGCCGTCATCGAGGCCTTCGAAGGTGCCGCCGCCGCGGGGCGCGGGGTCGTCACGCTCGACGGTCGGCTGATCGAGCAGCTCCACGTCGACACGGCGCACCGGGTGCTCGCGACGGCGGCCGCCATCGCCGCGCTCGGCTGAGCCGGCACCAGGCTCCACCCGACGCCGAGTGCGCCCGGGAGTGAGGGGAAACCTTCGGGCGCGCCGTGCGTTGGACGGGACATGAGCATCGAGCGGAAGGACCCCGGCCCCGCGCCCCGGCGCGGTGTGAGCCGACGCGGCTTCCTCGCACTCGGCGGGGTCGCGGGTGCCGCGGCGGCCGGGACGTATGCCGTCTCGCGTGGCCTGGAGCTCCCGTCCCTCCCCGCCGTGACGGGCTTCTCGGCCCCGCCGCCACCGGAGCTGCGTATCGACCCCGTCCCGGTCGAGTGGACGGCGCTCGAGGCCAGGCGGTCGGTGGGCGACGCCGTGAACGCCTACGAGGTGACGGGACGGGAGGCGCGCTACTTCGTCACGCCGGACGTCGGGGCCCGCCTCGACCGGTGGCTGGCACTGCACCGGCTGCACGTCGGGCACGACCCGGACGAGATCCGCACCTTCGGCGCCTGGGTTCGGGGGAGCGCGACGTCGTGGCACAGCTCGGGGCAGGCCGTCGACATCGCCCGGCTGCGTGCTGACGGCACGGATCTCGTGTCGCTGCGCCACGACCTGTGGGGGGACGAGCCCGCCGCCGCGCTGCGTCGCCGGCTCGCGCTCTACTGGCGCACGGCCGCCGGGCTGCACCACGAGTTCGCCGACGTGCTCACCTACCTCTTCGACGCCGCGCACGCCAACCACATCCACGTCGACGTCGGGCGGTTCGGATCGGAGCAGCCACGGCTGATCCGACGGTCGCGGGTGCAGGCGCAGGCCGTCCAGGCGATGTGCCGGTACGTCTGGGGCAGGACCGACCTGGAGCTCACCGGGGTCTACGACGACGCCACCAGGGACGCGACGACCCGGATCCTCGAGCAGGTGGGCGGCCCGGGGGAGCTGGCCGACTCGCGAGAGGCGTGGCAGGCCTTCATGGTGGCGACGATGCGTCACGGATGAGCGAGGGGCCTCCTCGTAGGATCGGGTGCATGCCCCAGAGTGTGCTGACGCCCCAGTCCGAGGACTTCCCCCGGTGGTACCAGGATGTGGTCGCGAAGGCCGAGCTCGCCGAGAACGGGCCGGTGCGCGGAACGATGGTCATCCGACCCTACGGCTTCTCGGTCTGGGAGCGGATCCAGCGTGACCTGGACGCGAGGATCAAGGCCACCGGCGCACGCAACGCCTACTTCCCGCACTTCATCCCGGAGTCCTACCTCACCCGCGAGGCGGAGCACGTCGAGGGTTTCAGCCCCGAGCTCGCAGTCGTCACGCACGCGGGTGGCAAGGAGCTCGAGGAGAAGGTCATCGTCCGGCCGACCTCGGAGACGGTCATCGGCGAGTTCATGGCCAGGTGGACCCAGAGCTACCGCGACCTCCCGCTGCTGCTCAACCAGTGGGCCAACGTCGTACGGTGGGAGCTGCGCCCCCGAATCTTCCTGCGCACGAGCGAGTTCCTGTGGCAGGAGGGCCACACCGCCCACGCCACGCGCGAGGACGCCAGCGCCTACGCCCACCTGATCCACGAGGAGGTGTACGCCGCCTTCATGCGTGAGGTGCTCGCCGTGCCCGTGGTGCTCGGCCGGAAGACGGCGCGCGAACGCTTCGCGGGCGCCGTCAACACGCTTGCGTGCGAGTCGATGATGCGCGACGGCAAGGCGTTGCAGATGGGGACCTCGCACGAGCTGGGACAGAACTTCGCCAAGGCCTTCGACATCAGCTACCTGTCCCGGGAGGGCACCCAGGAGCTCGCGTGGACGACCTCGTGGGGGGCGTCGACGCGGATGGTCGGCGGGCTGATCATGACGCACGGCGACGACCACGGCCTGCAGGTTCCGCCGCGGCTCGCTCCCGTCCAGGTCCTCGTCATGGTCGCCAAGGACTCGGAGGGCGTGGCCGTCGCCGCCCGCGCCGTCCTCGACGACCTCCTCGCCGCGGGGATCCGCGCGGAGCTCGACGACCGGACGGACACGCCCTTCGGCCGGCGCGCCGTCGACGCCGAGCTCAAGGGGATCCCGATCAGGGTCGAGGTGGGTCCTCGCGACCTCGCGGACGGCACGGTCACCGTGGTCCGGCGGATCGCCGGTGGCAAGTCGCCCGTCGCGCTCACCGGACTCGTCGACGAGGTGACCGTGGCGCTCGGGGTCGACCAGGACAGACTGTATGCCGCCGCCCTCGCGCACCGCGATGCCAACACGGTCGCCGTGACGAGCATCGGCGAGGCCGCGGAGGCCGCGAGGACAGGCTGGGCGACCATCCCCTGGGCGACCTTGGGGCCGGAGGGCGAGGCCACTCTCGCCGAGTCAGCCGTCACGGTCCGGTGCCTCACCATGCCCGACGGCACCGTGCCCACGAGCGAGGCCACGACCGGTGCGCTCGCCGTCGTGGGCCGGGCCTACTGACGTGGCCGACTCCAGGGGGGCGTTCACGGGGCAGCCCGAGATCCTCACGCCGCTGCTGCGGCAGCGCGAGAGCATCATGATCTACGACCGCGAGCACGTGCTGTCACCGGCCACGATGCGCTCGATCCTCGAGGCCGCCCGCTGGGCGCCGTCGGCCGGCAACTCCCAGCCCTGGGGTTTCATCGTTGGACTGCGCGGAGACCCGACCCACGCGGCCATGGTCGAGGTGCTCTCGGCGGCGAACCAGGCCTGGGCCCCCGCGGCCTCGGCGATCATCCTCACCCTGCACCAGGTGGCGACCGACGAGGACCACGAGATCGCCTACAGCGACTACGCGATGTACGACCTCGGGCAGGCGGTCGCCCACATCACCGTCCAGGCGCGGTCAATGGGACTGCAGGTGCGCCAGTTCGGCGGCTTCGACCACCCGCTGGCCGCGGAGCGCTTCGAGATCCCGGCCCACTGGGCCGTGACGACCGGCATCGCGCTCGGACTGCCCGCGAGCCACGGTGAGGAGTGGCAGCTGCCCGGCTGGGTGCAGGCCCGGGCCCGGCTGCCGCGCTCGCGGCTCGCCCTCGAGGCCTTCGTCCACTCGGGCACCTTCGGCCACCCCGCCGACTTCCTCGGCAGCTGACCGGGGGAGCTCGCTCCACGAACGAGCGAGCTCCCCGCGGGCGTCCGGTGCCGTCACCAGCGCGACGTCGCCGCGGCCATGAGGTCGCCGAACAGCAACCCGCTGTCCACGACGTACCCGCGTCGGGTGAACCAGTCACCCATGGTGCGCGCATCCCGCTCGAGGAACTCGGGTCCGTGGGGGTTGCCGATGACGTCGACGACCTGCGGCCAGTCGATGATGACGAGCCGGTCGCCCTGGAGCAGGACGTTGTAGGGCGACAGGTCGCCGTGGGCCCAGCCGAGCTCGGCGACGGCGAGCATCGCGGCGCGCAGCTGCTCGAACAGGTCGGGCAACAGGGAGGGACTCGGTCGGGCGCCCACCAGCCGCGGGGCGGCCTCGCCGTCCCGGGTGCCGATGAACTCCATCATCATCTCGTCGTCCCCGAGCTCGATCGGATAGGGCACGGGGAGCTGCTGCTGCCAGAGCGTGCTCAGCGTGCTGAACTCGGCGAACGCCCACATTCCCCCGATGAGCTGCTTGCCGAAGGTGGTGCGCGTCCGCATGGCGCGCATCTCTCGGGACCGCCGCACCCGACGACCCTCGAGGTAGCCGGCGTCGCGGTGGAAGAGCCGGTGGTCGGCCGACCGGTACCGCTTGGCAGCCATCAGCACCTCGCGGTCGCGGCCTGGCACCCAACGGCGCACGAGGTGGACGTCCGCCTCCTTGCCCGTCTTGAGGACACCGAGGTCGGCCTGGACCGCTCCGAGGTCTGTGATCACCCAGTCGGGTCGGGGTTGCGGGCCGTGGGTCGCGCCGTCCCAGCTGGACCACCGGTCGCCCTCGGGGGGCGCTTCCGGTGCGGAGTCGACGGACAGGCCACCGATGCGGGAGCGAGTCAGGCTGGACTCGAACGCGCCGTCTTCTTCTTCGATACGAGATGGTTTGAAAGACAAGGAAACTCCAAGGTAGGGGTGATGTGGGCAGGCGTGCCCGGGACCGTCATCGACATGTCGCCCTCCTGGGTTTCCGGGCGACGGCGGGTGCCGTCGCGTCTGCACCGAGCATCGTCCAGTCCCGCGCGCCACCGCAACCGGTTATGCGGAGAAGGCCGGATTGCCTCATTCGGTATCAGCAGCGGGCGCTGCGGCTCTACCGTGTGAGAGAGCCCCACCCGTCTCGTCGGAGGGAGTCAAGAGATGCCGTCCTCGTCCTTCGCCGGTGGGGCCCTGCGGGTGCGCACGCCTGCCTCCTACGACGCCAGCCCTGCGTCCGACGACCCGAGCCGAGGGTTGCCGGGGGACCCCGGTTACGAGACCGCCGTGAGCAAGGACGTGCTCGTCGGGCTGCTGGAGGCAGACGAACTCGTCCTCGTCGACCGGGTGGACCTCACCCCTCGTCGGGCTCGAGACCTCGACGGCAAGCCACCCGCCAACCGCAGGGGCACGGTGCACCTCGCGGTCGACGTGCCCCCGGGGGAGGACGCCGTCGTCCTGCTCGAGCGGGACGGGGTCTACTCGTGGCACCTGCCCACCAACCAGCTCGACCGGGCCCGCACCCGCGACCTCGATCCTCCGGCCCGCACGGCGACCTTCGCGATCGCCGTCCAGCCGTCACCCCCGGCCCGGGGCCCGGTCGCCCCGAGCTCGGGGTCGCCCGGGCGGGGGGACCGTGGCCTGCTCGGTGACCTCATCCGGGGGGCGGCGCAGGCCATCGTCTTCCGCTTCGTGGCCCCCGTCGTCCTCGGCAAGGTCGTCGACGTGCTCGAGCGGACCACTCGGACCGGCCTCGTGCACGTCACCGGCACCGCGGTGGAGCAGTGGCTCCCGATCGACTCGGTGTCCGACCTGCGGCTGCCGACCGACCGGCCCGCGCGGATCCTGCTCCTCGTCCACGGGACGTTCTCCTCGACCGTCGGTGGCTTCGGCGCGCTCGCCCTCGGGGTGGCCGGACAGGTGTTCCTCGACAACGCGCTCCACTCCTACGACGCCGTCGTCGGCTACGACCACCGGACGCTGAGTCTGGACCCCCGCGCCAACGCCGCCGACCTGCTCGAGCGCCTGGAGCAGCACCGCAGCGAACACGCGTTGACGATCGACGTGATCACCCACAGCCGGGGTGGACTCACGACCCGATCCTTCGTGGAAGAGCTTCTCCCGCAGTCGGACTGGAACGCGATCGTCGACAAGATCGTCTTCGTTGCGGCAACCAACGCCGGCACCCACCTCGCGGACCCTGATCGCTGGCACGACCTCATCGACCTCTACACCAACCTCGGGTCGGTCATCGCCCGCGGACTCGCGCTCATCCCGGGAGCGGCTCCGATCGTCGCGGTCGTGGGCGGGGTCCTGCGAGGGATCGCGTCGTTCGTCAAGTACCTCGTGTCGACCGCCGCTAAGGGCGACGAGGTCCCGGGACTCGCGGCGATGGTGCCGGGTGGGCCGTTCGTCACGGAGATCAACGAGCTGCAGCCGGGGCAGCCGGGCCCGGGGACGAACTGGTTCGTCGTCTCCTCGAACTTCCACGTCTCCCTCGTCGATGACAGCCACCACCCGCCCGAGTTCCCTCGCGAGCTCGCGGTCAAGCTCGCGGAAGGCCTGCTCGACCGCATCTTCGAGGACGACAACGACCTCGTCGTCGACACCGACTCGATGAGCGCCATCGGGCTGCCCGCGGGCGGGTTCGTGGCCGACACGCTGTCGTTCGGGACCAACGACGTCGTCTACCACGTCAACTACTTCGCCCAGGACCGACTGGTCGACCGGGTCAGCCTGTGGCTGGGCCAGGGCCTCGGCGCAGGCGACCGCGACCTGCCGATGTCGGTCCCTCCGGAGCCGACCGGTGCGGAGCCTCCCCTCGACGAGGAGGCTCCCGCGGACGGCGAGGTTCCCCCCGACGGGGAGGTTCCCCCCGACGGGGAGGCTCCCCCCGACGAGGAGGCTCCCCCCGAGGCGGAGACCACCGGCGCCGTCCTCGCGGCCGAGATGCCAGGGCTCGTCGTTCCCGACACCGAGTTCATCGTCCGGGTCCGTCTCTCGCGCCGCGCGGTCGTCCCCTCCTCGGGTGCCGTCCACGCCGAGGAGGACGTGCAGGTCGCCGCGGACCGACCGGTCAGCGTCCAGGTGGTCGGGAAGCGCAACGCCACCCTGATCGACCGGGAGCCCGACGTCTTCATGCTGCCCGTCGGCGGGGGGACCTCGGAGCTGACCTTCCGGGCCCGGGCCCTCGGGACCGGCCCGGTGGTGCTCACCGTGGTCGTCCGCCAGGGCCGGGTCCCCATCGCGACGTTGAGCCTGGAGGCGGGCGCGGTGGCCCGGGTCGCGGCTGGGGTGCTCCGCGGCAGCAGCCCCCTCTCCGTTGCCACCACCCACACCGGGATCGACGCGCCCGAGCTCGACGGCCTGCCCTGTCTCGATGTCGTCGCGCGCGACCTCGGTGACGGCCGGGTCGTCTACCAGTATGCCGTCCGCATCGAGAAAGACTCTCCCGCAAGGATCTTCGAGTCCCTCCCGATGACCGGTCCGGACGACAAGGTCCGGCAGGCACTGCGCCGCGTCAACGACACGGTGCGGGCGACCAGTGACAGCCCAGCCGAGCAGCTCGCGGCGATGCAGGACATCGGCAGCACGCTCTTCCGACAGTTCTTCCCCACGGAGATGCAGGAGCACCTGTGGGCGCACCGTGACGAGATCATCGACCTCATCGTCTACTCCGACGAGCCCTACGTGCCCTGGGAGCTCATCCACCTCCGCCCCCCGACGGGTCGCCGGCAGAAGGCGCCCCGCTTCCTCGCCCAAGGGGGGCTGGTGCGCTGGCGGCTCGGTAGCTTCCCACCCAGGGAGCTGGCCGTGCGCGGGGGCCGGGCCCGCTCCCTCTGCCCGGCCTACGTCGACCCGCTGATCAGCAACGACGCCGGCCTGCGCGAGCAGGTCTTCCTCGCGGAACGCTTCGGCGCCACCGCGGTGACCGCCACCCCTGCCCAGGTGCGCAACCTGCTGCGGACCGGCGGTTACGACCTGCTGCACTTCTCCGGCCACGGCGCCGCCGACCCCGACGACATCCTCGGCGCCAAGGTGCTGCTCAAGGGGCGCCTCCGGGGGCGCACGGTGCAGCAGGAGTACCTCGCTGCGGTGACGGTCAGCGAGAACGCCCGGCCCGGCGACCCCGGTTCGCCGGGCCCGGTCATCGTCCTCAACGCGTGCCAGACCGGCCGGAGCGGCGAGCTCTTCACGACCGTAGGGGGGTTCGCCACGGCCTTCCTCGACGCGGGGGCGTCCGCCTTCGTGTCGTCCCTCTGGTCCGTGCACGAGGAGCCGGCAGGGGTCTTCGTCGAGACCCTCTACGACGAGCTGCTGTCCGGAGCGCCGATGGCGGAGGCCAGCGCGCGGGCCCGGGCGGCCGCCCGCGAGTCGGGCGACCCCACCTGGCTCGCCTACGTCGTCTACGCCCGACCCGACGCCGTCCTCACGCGACCCGACGAGCCGAGCACCACCCCTGCGCCCCACCAGTGAGAAGGAACGAGCCATGACACGCCGAGCCCTGTGCATCGGGATCAACGAGTTCGAGTCGCTGCCGATGAGCAGCTGGCTGTCCGGGTGCGTCAACGACGCCGAGGACATCGCCGCGATGCTCCGGACGCAGGGTTTCGGCTCGCGGGGGATCACCGTCCTCGTCGACGCCGCTGCGACGAAGCAGCACGTCATGGACACCCTGACCGCGCTCGTCGGGAGGTCACGGGCCGGGGACCACCTCGTGTTCACCTTCTCGAGCCACGGCACCCAGGTGCCCAACCTCCCGGGCGACGACACCGAGCCGGACGGCCTCGACGAGGCGTTCGCCTGCCACGACATCCGTCGTGCCGGAGACCAGTGGGATCGCGACACCGTCATCGTCGACGACGAGCTGCACGCGCTGTTCGAGACCGTTCCGGAGGGGGTGCTGCTCGAGGTCCTCCTCGACACCTGCCACAGCGGCACCGGCCTGAAGGACCTCGACGAGATGCAGCAGGCGATGCTGCTCGGACGACGACCGCGTTACCTGCCGCCGCCGACGCCGCGCGGACTGTCCCGAGCCCGGGCGATCCGCTCCTCCGCGCCGGCCCGCACCGTGGACCGCAAGGCCCTCGTCGAGCTCACCGGGGCAGGGGGCCCGGGCGCCCGGCCGGTCCTGTTCGCGGCCTGCCGACCGGACCAGACGGCTTCCGACGCCACCTTCGACGGGCGGGCCAACGGCGCCTTCACCCACCTCTTCCTCGAGGCCCTGCGCGAGCACCCCGGCGCGACGCGCAGCGAGCTGCACCGCGCGGTCACTGCCGCCCTCAAGCGTGAGGACTTCGACCAGCGGTCGACCCTCGAGGGTCCCCGTCTCTCGCGGAAGGCCACCTTCGGCGAGCTGTGGTGACCCAGCCCACAGGTGGTGGGACTCACACGCGTGGGCCCGACGGCGGTCCGGGCCCGAGCGGCATACTCGTAAGGTCGACCTCGCGCGCGGCAGCACAGCGCGCGTCGGCCACCACACGCACACGACACGAACGCAAGGCGGCGATGGCGCATGTCCCGACTCCAGCAGACCGAGGGACTCACCGAGGAGCAGGGTGAGCTGATCAAGCTCGTGAGGGAGTTCGTCGACGAGCAGATCCTCCCCGTCGCCACGGAGCTCGAGCACCGCGACGAGTACCCGCAGGACATCGTCGACGGGATGAAGGAGATGGGGATCTTCGGGCTGATGATCCCCGAGGAGTATGGCGGCCTCGGTGAGTCACTGCTCACCTACGCGCTCTGCGTCGAGGAGCTCGCGCGCGGTTGGATGAGCGTGAGCGGGATCGTCAACACCCACTTCATCGTCGCCTACCTCGTGCTCCAGCACGGCACGGAGGCGCAGAAGCAGCACTACCTGCCGAGGATGGCCACCGGCGAGATCCGGGGCGCGTTCTCGATGAGCGAGCCCGGGTGTGGCTCGGACGTCGCGGCGATCAAGACCAAGGCGGTCCGGGTCGGTGAGGAGGGCGCCGGCGAGTGGAGCATCACGGGGCAGAAGATGTGGCTCACCAACGGCGGCACGGCCAACCTCGTCGCGGTCCTCGTCAAGACCGACACCGGGGAGAACTCGGTCTACCGCAACATGACGACCTTCCTCATCGACAAGGAGTCCGGTTTCGGGGAGACGGCGCAGGGCGTCACCGTGCCGGGCAAGATCGACAAGATGGGATACAAGGGCGTCGACACGACCGAGCTCATCCTCGACGGGCACCGCACGACCGACGCCCAGATCCTCGGTGGCGAGCCGGGCCGGGGCTTCTACCAGATGATGGACGGCGTCGAGGTCGGCCGCGTCAACGTCGCGGCCCGGGGGTGCGGGGTCGCCCGGCGCGCGTTCGAGCTCGGCATCACCTACGCGCAGCAGCGGGAGACGTTCGGCAAGAAGATCGTCGACCACCAGGCCGTCCTCTTCCGGCTCGCCGACATGGCGGTCAAGGTCGAGGCGGCCCACGAGATGATGGTCAAGGCCGCTCGCAAGAAGGACTCGGGGGAGCGCAACGACCTCGAGGCCGGCATGGCGAAGTACCTCGCGTCGGAGTACTGCTCGCAGGTGGTCGAGGACAGCTTCCGGATCCACGGCGGCTACGGCTACTCCAAGGAGTACGAGATCGAGCGGCTCTACCGCGAGGCGCCGATGTTGCTCATTGGCGAGGGCACTGCCGACATCCAGCGGATGATCATCGGTCGCCGGCTCGTGGAGGACTACCGGCTCAAGACGTGACCTCGCCCGACTTCCGCGCGGGGAGTGGGAGGATGGAGCCATGAGCCTGCAACCGAAGAGTGGTGGCCGACCCGGCTTTGCGACCCTGTCGCTCGAGTACCCCATGTCGCTCGGGGTCTTCGAGAAGTACACCGAAGCGCAGAAGGCCGTGGACACCCTGTCCGACAAGGAGTTCCCCGTCCAGAACTGCCTCATCGTGGGCACCGACCTCAAGCAGGTGGAGCGCGTCACCGCCCGCCTCACGTGGGGTCGCGTCGCCCTGGGCGGCCTGTTCTCCGGTCTCTGGCTCGGCCTGTTCGTCGGACTGATCTTCGCGCTGTTCTCCACGTCGGGCAGTGCCTTCGCCCTGCTCGCGCAGACCTCGCTCTACGGCGCCGCGTTCGGGCTCGTCTGGGTGCTCATCGGCTACGCCTTCACCCGCGGCGCCCGCGACTTCTCCTCGGTGACCCAGGTGGTCGCGACCCGCTACGAGGTGTTCGTCGAGCACAAGTTCGCCCAGCAGGCCCGGGAGATCCTCACGAGCGAGGGCATCCGCGGAGTCGAGCCGGCTCCTCACCACGACCCTTCCTGAGCGCGTCCCGGGCCCGTCCCGAGCCGCTCTAGCCGTCTGCGGAGATCTCCTGCCGCACCCGATGCAACGGTCGGGCCCGCCCCGGTGTCCAAGGGGTGTGGGACCGATCGAGGAGGATGACATGGGGACACGACGACCCGACGGTGCACGGGGTGACCGGGGGGCACGCCTGGTGGGCGTGGCCGCCCTCGCCGTCGTGCTGGCCCTGTCGGCGTGTGGCAGCGTCGAGGCGCCGGGCGTGAACGGAGGGGCCGCCACGAGGGTCCCGGGGCCGAGCCGCACGGTGACCGACCAGTCGACGGACGCGGACGGCGGGCTCAGCTGCCCCGCGACCATCGAGGACCAGCAGGGGCAGACCGTGCCGCACGCGCCCGAGGGCGTCGACGGTGCCGCTCGGCTGCTGCCGGACCGCACCCCCGCCCACCTCGTCGTGTGCGGCTATCCCGTGACGGCGGTGACGGCCACCGAGCCGTTGACAGCCCCGTACCCGCTCTCGAAGCGCACCCTCGCCTCGGGCCAGCAGCTGGACGCGGTGGTCGAGGCGCTCACCTGGGCGCCGCGCGGGGACGCGACGCCGAAGGTGTGCACGATGATGGCCGGCGACGAGACCGCCTACCTCGTCGGAGCCTCCTACGACGACGCCATCGTGTGGGTCGCCGCCAAGGCGGACGCCAACAGCTGCTCCGACTCGACCAACGGTGACTTCCTCTCCCGCGCCCCGGTCGGCATCAGCCTCGACGAGCTCTTCGGGAGCCGGTCGCGTCCGTCGCGGCTCGCCGGACCGTGCGGCGAGTGGTCGAGCGGCCGGCTCGGGGACGACACGAGCCTCGCGCCGGCGGGTGACCCCGAGGTCACCGTCTGTCGCGACACGGTCTCCGGGGCGCCGGTGGCCACGACGCTCGACCCCCAGGCCGGCGCGGCGGTGCTCACGGCGCTGCGCGCCCTGCCCACCACCCGGGCGGACGCGACCTGCTCGACGGACCGCCCGTCGGTCGACCACGACTTCCGCCTCGTCCTGGCGTATGCCGTGGGGCCGTCGGTGTCGATCGGCGTGCGCCCCGGCTGCGCCCCACCGGTGGTCGGGGGCCACCTCGCGGCGGCGGCCGGGAGCGCCGTGAACGACCTCGTGGACCTCGTCGAGGCCGCGAGCCCACCCGTCCCCGGCCCGGACCCCGACGGGTCGGTGTCCTCCGACGGGTCGGTGTCCTCCGACGGCTCCGTGTCGTCAGGCGGCTCGACCGACGTGGTCGCTCCCGACACCACGGACGGTGCCGGGACCTCCCCCCAGCAGGCTCCGCCCGCGACCGGGTCGGGCGCCACCGGCCCGCCCGCTGCGAGGTGATGTCGTTCGAGGTGATGTCGGCAAGGCAGAGCCTGCGGGATCACCTCGAACCGTGGGGCGCGAGGGGGCGTCAGGGGGCGGTCAGGAGCGGTCGGACCAGATCCGGGCGATCCACGCCTCGACGTCCGTGCTCGTGCGCGGCATCGCGGCGGACAGGTTCTCGCAGCCGTCCTCGGTGATGAGGATGTCGTCCTCGATGCGCACACCGTTGCCGCGGAAGGCCTCGGGGACGAGCTCGTCGTCGGCCTTGAAGTAGAGACCCGGCTCGACGGTGAGGACCATCCCGGGCTCGAGCACCGCGTCCGCGTACTGCTCCCGGGTCGCGAGGGCGCAGTCGTGCACGTCGATGCCGAGGTGGTGGCTGGTGCCGTGGACCATCCACCGACGGTGGTACTGGCCGTGCTCGACGTCGAGGGTGCCCTCGACGTCGACCCCCTCGGGCAGCAGGCCCCAGCGGTGGAGGTGCTCGGCGATGACGCGGATGGAGGCCGCGTGGATGTCGGAGAAGGTGTTGCCGGGCCTCGCGGCGGCGATGCCCGCCTCCTGGGCGGCATACACGGCGTCGTAGATCTCGCGCTGGGCGTCGGTGAAGGTGCCGCTCACCGGCAGGGTCCGGGTGATGTCGGCGGTGAAGAGCGAGTCGACCTCGACCCCGGCGTCGAGCAGGAGCAGGTCGCCCTCGGCGATGTCGCCGGTGTTCTTGATCCAGTGCAGCGTGTTGGCATGGTCCCCGCTCGCGCAGATCGAGTCGTAGCCGATGCCGTTGCCGTGGTGGCGTGCGTGGAGCCCGAAGACTCCCTCGACCCATCGCTCGCCGCGGCCCCGGCGCACGGCCTCGGGCAGGCCGGCGATGACGGCGTCGAAGCCGAGGTGGGTGCCCTCGACCGCCGAGCGCATCTGCTCGACCTCCCACTCGTCCTTGACCAT
>JBBRGO010000061.1:0-13890 GCA_038224055.1 Actinomycetales bacterium | reverse complement strand
CGGCGTCGAGGGCACGCAGGTGGCTCCGCGCCGTGTCCAGCGCCTCGCCCAGCGTCTCCGGGTGGGTGCAGAGGATGACGTTCGTCGTGCCGATCGCCGCGAACTCGCCGACGGCGATGCCGGTCCGCGCCGAGCTCGCGGTCGTGCTCGCGGGCGCGGCCGAGGTCGACATCACGACGCCTTCGAGTTCGACTGCGCCTGAGCGTTGCTGCCCTGGAGCGGCGCGACGGCGCTGAAGCCGCCCGACTGGTTGGTCGAGCCCCTGTCGTCCGAGCCGTCGTCCGAGCTGTCGTCCGAGCTGGTCGAGCTCACCGAAGACGTGGCCCCGGTGGTGCCGCTGGTCTGGGCGGTCGCCGCCGCGCGGTCCTCGGCGAGATGGACGCCGATGCCCCCGACGAGCAGGGTCGAGGCCGTGAGCAGGCCGGCGGTCCAGAGCCGAGCCCGGTGCAAGGCACGGGGAACGGCTCGGGTGTGCTGGTCCATGGTGGGCTCCTTCGGGGTCACCACCACTCTTCGCGCGGCCGCTGTGACTCTGCTGTGGGCTCACCCTCAGGCCCCGATGACTCCGGGCCGCGGGGCCTCTAGGCTGGTCCCGTCGCGACCTCGACGGCACCGGCCGGGCGGGCTGACACGTCGACCTCGACGAAGGAGCGACGCCATGTCGACCGAACCCAGCCAGCACTCGCCCGTGCCCCCGTCCGTGCCCCCCGCCGTGCCCCCGTCCGTCCCCGAGCGGCTGCTCCGGCTCCTCGAACGTCTCGGCGAGGTGCTCGCCGAGCGGGGCGACGCGATCTCCCTGCTCGGGCTCGGCTCGGTCGGCCGCGACCTGCACCGCCTCGACGAGCACTCCGACGCCGACTTCTTCGTCGTCGTCGACGAGGGCGCCGAGACGGCATACCGCCGTGATCTCGACTGGCTCGAGGCGACCGCGCCCGTCGCGTGGTCGTTCGAGAACAGCCCGCACGGACGCAAGGTGCTCTTTGCTGACGGGCTCTTCGCGGAGTACGCCGTCTTCACCCTCACCGAGCTCGCGGGGGCGGGATATCCTCCCGCGCGGACGATATGGCAGCGCGCCGATGCGCCCGCCGGTCTCGACGAGCCGGCCGTCCCGCTGCCCGCGACCCCGTCGCTGGAGGAGCAGGTGGGCGAGGCGGTCACCAACCTCTACGTCGGCCTGCACCGCGACCTGCGCGGGGAGCGGCTCACCGCAACGCGTTTCATCCAGGGGTATGCCGTCGACCGCCTCGTCACGATCCTTGGGCTGCTCGGTCTCGGCCGCGGCGCGCAACAGGACCCGTTCGTCGTCGAGCGAGGGGTCGAGCGTCGCTTCCCGCCCTCGGTGCTGCCGGTGGGTGACCTCGTCCCCGGCTACGAGGGCAACGGCGGGGCGGCGCTCACGCTGCTCGACGTGCTCGAGCGTTACGTGGCGGTGGACCCTGCGATGGCGAGCGCCGTCCGTGACCTCGGGGCCAGGTCGGTCGCGGCGGCCCGGTCGCGCGGCTCGGCTCAGCCCAGCTCGAGGACGTAGGCGAGCAGGGTGAGGCCGGGCACCGGGGACCAGTCGCGGGCGGGTTCGCGGGCGAACCCCCGGGACTCGTAGATGCGTCGGGCGGCGAGCATGCCCGGCTGGGTCGACAGGACGAGCCGGCGGCACCCCGGCACCTGTCGGGCCCGCTCGACACAGGCCTCGACCAGCGCCCGGCCGACGCCGCGACCCTGGGCGGCGCCGTCGACCGCAAGCATCCGGAACTCCGCCTCACCGGCCTGTGCGACATCGGCGAAGGGCCCCGGTCCGCTGACGAAGGTGACGCTGCCGAGCAGGGTGCCGTCCTCGTCCGCCGCCACGAGCACCTCGGCGTCCGCGGCGCGGCCGGCCACGTCGCGCAGGGCCTCGAGGTAGGCGGTCTCCTCGGTGAAGCCCAGGAGGGGGTCACCGAGGTAGGCCCCCGCCGTGATCGCCCCGAGCGGGCCGTGGTCCTCCGCCAGCAGCGGTCGCACCGTGAACCCTGACCCCTGCGTCGTCATGGCCCCAGTCTGCTCCCCGGCCTCGCACCATCGACGCCCTACTCGCCCACCAGCCAGGGCAGACACGACCGTCTCGTCACACCGTCGTTGGATTACCGGTCTCAGGACCGTGTGCGGAGCTTCAGCGGCGACGGGAGTGGACCAGGCGCCGGGCGAGCCAGTAGGCGCCGTAGAGGATGAGCAGGACGGCCCCGCTCCGGACCACGATGGTGTACCACCCGGCAGGCTGGGTGGGTGCGTCGTCGCGGCTGGTCAGCATGACGAGACCGACGACGACGGCCAGGACGGCGAATGCCACCGCGTAGCGGGCTGCTGCGGGAAGTTGGGTGAGGTCGAACTTGCGCCGCGCTGGTCCGGGCATGGGGGAAGTGTGGCATGTGCGGGTCGGCGTGGTGCCCGTCCGGCCCCATGGGGAAGGCGGTGCTGCCCTCGTGGCACTTCTCAGGGGCAGGAGCTGGGTGCGATGCTGACGAGGTGAGTGGCGCGGCGTACTCCCGTAAGGACACGCCTGGGCGCGACGAGGTTGAGCGTGCCCGGTCGGCCGTGACCCGCGACGGACAGGCGCGGTCTCCTGGTCCCGGGCTACTCCGGCTGCAGCGCTCGGCGGGAAACCGGGCGGTATCGACGATGTTGGCCCGCCGCATACCAGTGGTTCAGCGCGCAGGAGAGGACATGGCCGCCATCCTGCAGGCCCGAGCGAACGCCCAGATCGAGACGGCCAGGGCCGCGAAGGGCGCTGCGTCGTCGGAGGGCTCCGGTGAGCCACGTCAAGCCGCGACGCCTGAGCAGGTCGCGGCCGAGAAGGCGAAGCAGCGCCGGGCGATGTCCTCAGCGGTCACGCCGACCGACACGAGCGGTGCCAAGGCCGCGGCGGCGACGGCGGCGGGGGCCACCAAGCAGGAGGCTGCGCGGCCCCCCACACCGGTCGCGCCGGGGAAGCCCGAGGCGACGCCGGCGTCCGGGGGTGAGGACGGCGGGGCGCAGAGTGCGACCGGGGAGGCCACGCAGGCGGCGGCAACTGCTCAGGAGGCGGCAGCGCAGGCCGCCGCCGAGGCGCCTCCTGCGGTCCCACCCCCCGTCCAGGCTCCTCCTGCCTTGGAGACGATCGATGCAGGCGGACGCCAGGTACCGGCGGACCCCCTCGTGGAGGCGGGAATCACGGGTCTAGGGGCACGGATCCAGGCGCTGCGGGCGGGCGCCCACCAGGTTCAGGCGGCTGCTGCGGCTGAGCGCGCGCAGGGTTACCAGATGCGGGCGATGCTGGAAGCGGGGCGTAGCGCGGCCGCTGACGCCGACGCCGGAACCTCGTCCCTCAAGGCCCATACCGCCCATCGCAAGGGCGTGGTCGAACAGGCCAAGGGTGCTCTGGAGGTCTCGAATGAGAAAGCCGAGACCGTGGCCAGTGGTGCGCCTCAGGTGTCGGCCAAGAGCGGCGAAGGCTCGGAGAAGTCGACGCCGATGGCCACCGAGTCCAGGGTCCTGGCCGAGGAGAACGCCTCGAAGACGCCCGAGGACGGCGAGGCGGCGGGGAAGTCGGGTGAGCAGGGGAGCAAGCTGACCAAGGTCACCACCGACATGGGGTCGATCGACACCACGATCAGCCAGACGAAGGTGCGCGCCGAGCAGCTCGCGGGCGAGGCGGCGCAGGCCAAGCAGGCGAACACTGCCAGCCAGGCCCAGATCTCGGCAGCGGAGAAGGCCATCGCGAAGACCGACGCCAAGGCGGCGGAGCTGACGAGCAAGAACCAGTCTGCGATGTCGCGCCTGGACGGCATGGCTGGCCAGCCGGCAGCGCACCAGGGCGCCGCCGACGCCCTCGACTCGCAGGGTACGGCGCTGAACGCGGCCTCGGTCCAGCTCGAGGTGCGGCTGCTTGCTGCACAACAGTCCTACGTGGCCGGGATGGCGGGCATGCCGGCTCCGATCCCGGCCGTGCGGGGTCGGGCAGTGCAACGCGCCTACGAGGGACGGATCAAGCTGGACCCCGCCCACGCCGTCAGCTCGGCCCTGCCCCCGTGGCTCACCGGGGAGGAGCCGTCGAGGGCGGTCGCTGCCGCGCATCACAAAGCCACGGAGGACGCCCGCCGGGCAGCGGAGATCGCGGAGATCGAGAAGGAGGCGGGCGGGCACTTCGAGGCGCTGTCGGGATCGCAGAAGGCGGGCATCGCCCTGCGGCTGACCGGCCGCAACCTGCTCAAGGGGATCGGGGACACCGATCTGCCGAAGTTCGGCTTGACGCTGCTGCGGGGCTTCGTGGACCCGCGCGTGTCCCTCATGGGGATCGTTCACGGCTTTGGGTCCATCGCCACCGGGGTGGCGAACGTGTTCAGCGCCGAGCAGTGGGCGAAGGACCCGTTGGGCAATGCGTTGAAGTCGTCGGCGGACATCGCCACTGGCGTCACCATCGTCCTGGGGTCCGTGGCCGGGCTCGCGGTGGCCATCGGGATCATCCTGACCGCCATCGCGATCATTGGCTCAATCTTCTCGTTCGGGGCCGTGGGTGCCGCGCTCGCCCCGATCATCGTTTTCTGCGGGACGGTCGCCTCCACCGTCGGACCGTGGGCAATCTGGGCTGCCGGGGTGGCCCTGGTCCTGCACTCCCTGGTCTTCATCAAGAACCTCATCGACGCCGCCACGGCCAGCACCGCCTCGCAGCTGCAACAGGAATCGGAGAAGATGACCGAGGACGCGCAGAACGCAGGCAACATGGCCCTGCAGATCGGAATGGCCAAGGCGATGGAAGCCGGCGGCAAGCTGCTCGCCCGCCGCGGAGGTGGCACCGCGCCGGAGGGTGCACCTGCCGGCACAGCCCCGGAGCCGGTTCCCGCCGCAGCCCCGGAGCCGGTTCCCACCGCAGCCCCGGAACCGGTTCCCGCCGCAGCCCCGGAACCGGTTCCCGCTGGCGCGCCGGAGCCGGTTCCCGTCGACGCAGCCCCCGAACCGGCCCATACCGGTACCCCGGATGCAGCCCCCGCCGGCGGCCCCAAGCCGTCGCTGGAGCCCGTGGACCTGCCGAGCGGACCTCCGGCCAATGACAACGCACTGCCGGTACCGGAGGCCAACGAGCAGGTGCTTGCAGGAACCGGCACCGACGGACCCGTCCAGATCGGGACCACGCAGCCGAGCCTCACAGTCATCGAGGGCGGGGCTGGGGCCGGCGAGAGACCGGTCGCTATCGGCGGTGAAGGTCCCGGGAACGGTGGCGGCGGGTCCAGCCCGCCGGTAGAGGCGCCGACAACCACGCCCGACCGGGGATCGGGGGCCGGCTCAGGGTCAAGCGGCGGATCCGGCCCGACCAGCGGTCCCGAGGCCGGGCCGGTGACGGAGCCGTCCCCGGCTCACAAGCCCGCTTCTGAGCCGGCGACGACAACCAAGCCCTCACCGGCCAACGAGGCCGCCGGCCCATCCGAGACCAGGCCGAGCGAGGTCGAGCCGACGCGCGGGCTCACGGACGCCGAGAAGTGGGAGCAGATGGAACAAGCCCTCAGGGAACAGGAGGCGGCCGAATCGCAGCCCCGGACAGGGCAAGTACGCGAAACGTACAACACCGTCGAGGCGGCCATCGGGCAGGTGGAGGGCAAGGCGACCCTGGTCGACACGGTCCGCACGGACAACCCAGGACTGCGCAACCAGGGCTTTACGGAAACCGTCTACGTCGTGGACTCAAACGGCACCCAATGGACGGTTGCCCGCAATCCGCGCACCGGCCAGTTCTCCGGGGCCCACCCGTCCAGCTCCAACTGAGCCTACGGGGCGCACGGCCTCCTGCTCGGCGAGCTCGCTCGCGCGCCGACGAGTGGGACCGGCCTCCCTCTTTCACGCGGCGACGTCGAGAGTCTCGACGGGCCCGGGGGGGTGTCCGCTGTTGCCGCAGGATCTCGGGTGGCGCCTTGGCAGGGTGAGGGCCCGACTGTGGCGTCGGGTGAGCGCGGTTCGCCTCGAGGAGGCCGGCGTTGGAAAGCGGATCGGATCGGAGGCCGGCAGTATCACCCGCGGTCGCGGATCCTCCTATAGTCATGAGGGGACACCAGGCGACACTCATCCACCAGGCCTTGGTCGGGCGCACCGACGCCGCCTCCGTCGCGACCCGCGAGCGCACAGCGGCGCTGGTGGCCGACTGCGGCTGCGGGGCCGGTGCGGCCGCGATGACTGCGGCGCTGCTGGTCGTGACCGTCTCGGCCGTCGCGCGCGCCGCCTACGGACCGGTCGCGCTCCTCGTCGACGTCGGGCTCGTCCTGGTCGCCGCCGCCGCCGGCAAGGCCGCGGGCATCGGCCTGGCCGGTGCCCGGCTCCGGTTGCTGGCCCGCCGGGTGACCTCCCAGACATGTGAATCCACCCGTGAAGGAGCTCCAGCAGGAGGCCGCCATGTCCACGTGCACTAAGTGGGTGCAGCAGTTTGTCCTCACCTGCCAGAACTGGGGGACCAAGGTCGATCGCACCTGCACCAGCTGGGCTGACGAGGGTTCGTCCCGCTGCTCGACCTGGGCCGACGAAGGGCGCCAGGAGTGCTCCACGTGGGCGGACGAGGGCCACAAGGAATGCTCCAGGTGGGAGGAGGAGTGCCACTGGTACACCTTCTGGAACTGCATCGTCGCCTGGGTATGCCACGGGTGGTACTGGATCGCGAAGTGGGTCTGCAAGGCGTGGTACTGGGTCGCGAAGTGGGTCTGCAAGGCGTGGTACTGGATCGCCAAGTGGGTCTGCAAGGCCTTCGCCTGGATCGCCAAGCTGGTCTGCCTGGCCTTCTCCTGGGTGCTGCAGCTGATCTGCGTGGCCTGGGATTGGCTGCGCTGCCTCTTCCTGGCGATCGTGGACGCGATCGGCCGCCTCTTCGGACGAGGTGACCGACGCGACCCCGTCGTCGACAAGATGTTCGTGCTGATGCTGGAGAACCGCAGCTTCGACCACGTGCTCGGCCTCAGCGGCCTCACCGGCGTGGACATCGGGGGCAACCCGACGGCCATCGACGGGGCCGACCCGGCGGTCCATGCCAACGTCGACCCGGTGACCTCCCTGAGCCACCCGGTGGGTCCGGGCGCCGACTTCGCCCTGAAGAACGTCGACGCGGACCCCGGTCACGAGTTCGAGAACACCGTGGTAGCCCTGTGCGGCAACGGCGCCACGTTCCCGAGCAGCCACGTCTATCCCGCCATCGACGCCTCCGGCTACGTCGCCAACTACCGTGCGTCGGGGGCCGGTACACCCGAGCGGATCATGCGCTGCTTCACCGAGGACCAGATGCCGGTCATCCACCAGCTTGCTCGCGAGTTCGCGGTCTGTGACGCCTGGTTCTCCTCGCTCCCCGGCCCGACGTGGCCCAACCGCTTCTTCGCCGCGGCGGGGAGCTCCGGCGGCCTGGACGACAGCCCGAGCGACCTCGACATCGTCACGGCCATCACCGTCGACGGCTTCCGGTTCGAGAACGGCACCATCTACGACGCCCTGGACGACCGCTGCCTCCCCTGGCGCATCGTCGAGGGGGACGAGTTCCCCGTCTCGTTCGCGATCGCGGGGATGAACCTCAACGCCCTCCAGGGCCGCTTCACCGACATGGAGGACTTCGTCGACGAGGTGCAGGAGGCCGACTACGCGCCGAAGTACGTCTTCATCGAACCGAAGTACGGCGCTCACGACTTCGGCATCAAGGGACCCGGGGACTACACCTGCGGCAACTCCATGCACGCCCTCGACGACGTGACCCGCGGCGAACGTCTGATCAAGGCCACCTACGAGGCGATCCGCCTCTCACCGCACTGGGAGCGTAGCGTGCTCGTGGTGACCTTCGACGAGCACGGCGGGTTCTACGACCACGTCGCGCCGCCCGCCGCCGTCCCCCCGGGCGACACCGAGACGCTGTCCTACGTGCGGCACGGCTTCCGGTTCGACGTGCTCGGTCCACGCGTGCCGACGTTGGTCATCTCGCCGCGGGTCGGCCGCGGCACGATCGACCACACGACCTACGATCACACCTCGATCCTCGCCACCTTGCGGCGGCTGTTCGGCGTGCGATCGCTCACCGCCCGGGACGCAGCGGCCCAGCCGTTCGACCACCTGCTGACCGGACCCGTTCGCTCCGACACCCCGCAGACGCTGGTGGACCCGGCCACGAACCCGCACCCGCTGGACTGCGAGGCCGACGACGAGCCTCGACTGCAGCGCCGCCGGGCCGAGCTGGTCGCGGGCGCCGCGAAGGGCCGCGAGAGGCTCGGCCGGCTGACGGAGCCACCGGAGTCGGAGGCGGTCGGCTTCGCCCAGATCGCCTTGCAGCGGTCGTTGCTGACCGCTCGAGGTGTGGACGCCGAGCAGTGGCGCACTCGCTACCTGGCCATCCGGACGGCGGCCGACGCCAGCCTGTTCATGATCGACGCCAAGCTCTGGATCAGGTACGACGTGCCGCTGGGCACGCCACTGCCCCCGCTTTCGCCGGAGCGACCCGACCCCGACGACGGTCCGGATCCTCAGGCCGGGGGCCACCCGGACCAGACCTCGCCGACCTCTCACGACGACCAGCCCCCCACAGCCGACTGACCGAAACGGTCCCGGGGCCCAGACCGCGTGCGTGGTGGTCGGCGCGATCGGGCTCGTCACACGTCGGACGGCGCGAGGAGAGCGCTACCGACCACCTCGAGCGCCCGCGCCGCTACCGACGGGCGGTGGCGAGCGCGGCCTCGGGCGGGTCGCTCACCCGCGTAGGACTTGGTTCATCGCCTTGCCGCGGGCCAGCTCGTCGACGAGCTTGTCGAGGTAGCGGATCTTCTGCATCAGTGGGTTCTCGACGTCCTCGACACGGATGCCGCACACCACTCCGGTGATGAGGTCCGTGTGCGGGTTGAGTCGAGCCTGGGCGAAGAACTCCTCGAAGGTCGTCCCGGCTCTGAGATGCTGGCTCAGGGCGGTCTCGTCGTAGCCGGTCAGCCACTCGATCACCTCGTGGAGCTCGGCCTGGGTGCGGCCCTTCCGCTCGACCTTGTTCACGTAGGCGGGATAGACCGACGCGAAGCTCATGGCGAAGATGCGGCTCATCCTCGTCAGAATAGTGCCGCCCGGCATCGGGCAGGTTGGCCGTGAAGGTTCTGGGCCCCTCTGGGGGCCTCAACCCTTCACGGCCCAGAGCGATCCATCGCATGAGGTGCGCCGGTTGGCCCGCGTCGCCGCCGTCATCGGTCGCACGCTGTGGCAGAAGTGGTCCGCCTCCTGGCCCCAGCGCCGGCAACGCCATCCTCACCTACGCCCTCCGCCCCTGACGGCCACCGGCTCCACGGCGAGGAGCGGCGCGGACGGGAGTCAGCCGGCGAGCTGCCAGGCGAGGACGCCGAAGAGGACCCCGAGGGAGTTCGTCGCCCAGTGCATCCCGACGCTGGCGAAGAGGCTGCCGCTGCGCCGCCGGAGCTCGGCGGCCACGACGCCACCGAGCGCCGTGAAGACGACCGTGCCGAGGACGAGGGCGAGCTGGGCGAACGAGCCGAGGCCAGCGAGCGCCGAGCCGACGACGGCGTTCCCGGCAGAACCCACGGCCGGCAGGATGTGCCACAGGCCGAAGAGGACCGACGAGCCGACGACGACCTGCCACGTCCGGGCATGCCGCGCCAGCATGCCCCAGAGCACGGACCGGAAGGCGACCTCCTCGAGCAGGATCGTGCCGACCGGGATGAGGACGAAGGCGGTGAGCAGCGCGCTCGCGGGCGGCAGGTGGTAGCGCACATCGAGGAACGCGCTCCGGGTCCCCGGCACGAGCACGCCACCGAGGTAGACGAGCGCGACGACCCCGATGACGCCCAGACCCCACCGGATGCCGCGGGCGTGGGTATGCCGCGCGAGCCCGAGCTGCTGCCAGCTGAGTCCCTGCCACCGGGCGAAGAGGAGCAGGCCCACGGCGCCGACCGGGCCGAGCCAGAGCGAGCCCCACCCGAGCAGGTGGTTGCCGAGGTTGAGCCCGACCATCGCGGTGACGACGAGCACGGTCGCGAGGAGGTGGGGCTGCCGGCCCGCGCTGAGCGGCATACCGCCTCGCTCGGGAGCGGGGGTCAGCTGCGGGGCGGGGGTCAGCGTCATCTCGGCGAGATCCTTTCACGTCCACCTGTGCGATGCCCGGGGACGGGATTCAGCTGAACGGCGCGCGATGGTCGAGCTGGAGCGAACGTCGGCCGGCCCAGCGCCACAGCCGGGCGGCGGTGTCGCGGTCCTCGTCGGTGACGAGGTTGCCCATCCAGCGCAGCGCGAGCGTCATCATCCACGTCGACCGCATCCCGATCGGGCCGGCCGCGGGGAGCAGCCGCGGCACCGTGACGAAGCCGGCGAGGCGGCGCGCGATCGAGAAGGCCTCGCCGTAGTGCGCGGTGAGCACGCCGGGCCACGTGGTGCCGAGCGGGGAGCCCTCGTGGATCACCTCGGCCACGAGGCGGCCCGTCTCCAGGCCGTAGTCGATGCCCTCGCCGTTGAGCGGGTTGACGCAGCCGGCGGCGTCGCCGATGAGGGCCCAGTTGGGGCCGGCGACCCCGGAAACCGCGCCGCCCATCGGCAGCATCGCCGAGGTCGGTGCCTGGAGCGGGCCGCTGAGTCCGAACTCCTGCGCCCGGCTGTCGGCGTAGAACTGCATGAGCGGGCGGAGCTGGATGTTGGCCGGCCGCTTCGCGGTCGCGAGGGTGCCGACGCCGACGTTCACCTGGCCCCCGCCGAGCGGGAAGATCCAGCCGTAGCCGGAGAGCAGCTCGCCCTCGAGCCCGCGCAGCTCGAGGTGCGAGCTGATCCACGGGTCGGCGGAGCGGGTCGAGTCGACGTAGGAGCGGGCCGCCACGCCGTAGACGGTGTCGCGGTGCCACTCCCGGCCGAGGACCCGGCCGAGCTGGGAGCGGACGCCGTCGGCGACGACGAGGTGCCGGCAGGTCACGGTGTGTCGGGCCCCGTCGAGGTCGAAGACGACCCCGGAGACGCGGTCACCGTCGCGGACGACGTCGACCGCGCGGGCGCCCTCGAGCCCGATGGCGCCGGCCTTGATCGCACCGGTCCGCAGGTGGTCGTCGAGCTCGGTGCGGGGGACGGCCGAGCCGTGGTCGGGCAGGGAGCCGCCGGGCCACGGCAGCTCGAGCACCTGGCCGAAGCCGTGCGCCCGCAGCCCCTTGCTGACGACGTGGGCCCGGGCCCAGTCGGCGAGCCCGAGGCGGTCGAGCTCCGCGATCGCGCGCGGCGTCAGCCCGTCGCCGCAGCTCTTGTCACGGGGGAACACCGCCTTGTCGGCGAGGACGACGTCGTGGCCGAGTCGCGCGGCCCACGTCGCGGCGGCCGAGCCGGCAGGCCCGGCGCCGACGACGAGGACGTCGGTGGCGGAGGGAGGGGAAGTGGCACTCACCGCTTCATTGTCCCAGTTCGGACGCGTTCTCGCCGACGCGGCGCGGACGGGGTCCGGTCAGTCCCGCCGCTGCGCGAGACCCTTGACGTACTCGGCCTGCCCGAGGTGCTTCGCCGCGTCGTCGAGCACGGACACCAGGCGCGCCGCGACGGTGACGGGCGGGTCCCACCGGTCATCGACCACGCGGTCGTAGTCCTGCGCCGAGAACCCAGCGAGCGCCACGACGGTCGCGTCGTGGACCGCACGCTGGTAGTCGGTGAGGAGCGCCGTGTCGGTGACGTCGAACGCCCCGACCTCCTGGGAGGACTGGCCCCAGCCGTGGGCGGACGGCTCGTAGGCCAGCCCGAAGCGCCCGCACCAGTCGCCCGCAGTCCAGACCGGTTCGCCGCCGGCGAGGTGCGCGACCTGGGCGTCCTGCTGGCGGCTCAGGTGCCAGACGAGCCAGGCGATGGGGTTCGCGTCCCCGTCCGGCCGCCAGAGCAGGTCCTCGGCGCCGAGCCCGTCGAGCAGCGAGGGAACGCCGTCACGGATGCGTTCGAAGCCGTCGACGAGGACGGCGCGGGCCAGGTCGGTCGAGTCAGGTGTCGAGTCAGTCATCTCCCCAGCATGCCCCAGCCCGGTCGCGCGGACACGCGGCCATGATGGGGACATGGCCATCCCTGCATACGACGTCAACCGTGTCCGCTCCCACTTCCCGGCGCTGCGCGAGGGCGCGGCGCACTTCGACGGTCCGGGCGGCTCCCAGACCCCGGACGTCGTCGCCCGCGCGGTCGCCGACACCCTCACCTCGGCCATCTCCAACCGCGGTCAGGTGACACCGGCGGAGCGCCGGTCCGACGACATCGTGCACTCGGCCCGCGCCGCCATGGGCGACCTGCTCGCGGTGGACCCCGGCGGCATCGTCTTCGGCCGCTCGGCGACCGAGCTGACCTTCCAGCTCGCCCGCACCCTCGCGGCCGACTGGCGAGAGGGCGACGAGGTCGTCGTGAGCCGGCTCGACCACGACGCGAACGTCCGGCCCTGGATCACCGCGGCCGAACGGGCCGGCGCCACGGTCCGGTGGGCCGACTTCGACCCCACGACGGGCGAGCTCGACCCCGCCGCCGTGGCCGCCGTCGTCAACACCCGGACGCGCCTCGTGGCCGTGACCGCCGCCTCCAACCTCATCGGCACCCGGCCCGACCTGCCGGCCATCGCCGACATCGCGCACCGGGCGGGGGCGCTCTTCTGGGTCGACGGGGTCCACGCCAGCGCCCACGTCCTCACCGACGTCGCGGCGAGTGGCGCCGACTTCTGGGTCTGCTCGCCCTACAAGTTCCTCGGGCCCCACCTCGGGGTGCTCGCCGCGAGCCCCGCGCTGCTCGAGACCCTCCACCCCGACAAGCTGCTGCCCTCCTCCGATGCCGTCCCCGAGCGCTACGAGATCGGCACCCTGCCCTACGAGCTGCTCGCGGGGACGACGGCTGCCGTCGACTTCCTCGCCGGACTGGCCGGACCCCACGGCGATCCGGCGGACCGCCACGAGGTCGCCACAGCGCCCGGTTCGGGCGCCCCCAGCGGTTCGTGGCGGTCCGACGTCCCGGTGAGCGCGCGGCGGGAGCGGCTCGTCACGTCGTTCGGCGCGCTCGAGCACCACGAGGACACCCTCCTCGACGTGCTCGAGCCGCGGCTGCGCGCCCTCCCGCGGGTCAAGGTGTGGAGCAACGCGGCCCGACGCACCCCGACCCTGCTGTTCACCGTCGCCGGTCACGACCCCCAGGCCATCCGGATCGCCCTCGCCGAGCGGCAGGTCAACGCGCCAGCCGGGCACTTCTACGCGTGGGAGTGCAGCCACCACCTCGGGCTCGGCGCCTCGGGAGGCGTCCGCGTCGGGCTCGCCCCCTACACGAGCTCCGACGACGTCGACCGCCTCCTCGACGGCGTCGCCGCAGCCGTCCACGGCGGCTGACGGCCACGGCCGCGCCGGCGCGGCACGGTCGGGCTCGGGGTGAGATCGTGGGGAGATGCTGCCCCGACCGACCCCCACGCCGACCGGACCCGGACAGGAGTCGGTCTGGGACTACCCGAGGCCGCCGCGGCTCGAGAGCACCGGCGAGCTCGTCGAGGTGCGGATCGGCGAGCGCTGCGTCGCGCAGACGAACCGGGCCCTCCGTGTGCTCGAGACGAGCCACCCGCCCACCTACTACCTCCCCCGCTCCGCCTTCGTCGACGGGTCGCTCGAGCCGGTCTCCGGGACCAGCTTCTGCGAGTGGAAGGGTCGGGCGGCCTACTTCGACGTCCTCGGCGGGGACGTCCGTGCCGGCGCTGCGGCGTGGACCTACCCGGCGCCCAGCCCCGGCTTCGAGGCGCTCGTCGACCATGTCGCGGTGATGCCCGGCGAGATGGACCTGTGCCTCGTCGACGGCGAGCGGGTCCGGCCCCAGGAGGGCGGGTTCTACGGCGGCTGGATCACCGACCGCGTCGTCGGCCCGTTCAAGGGCGGCCCCGGCAGCCAGTGGTGGTGACCGCGGCCACCCGAC
>JBBRGO010000060.1:0-13969 GCA_038224055.1 Actinomycetales bacterium | reverse complement strand
CGGTCCTCGACGAGCTGCGCCGGCACGACGCGATCCTGCTCGGGGCGATCGGTGACCCGACCGTTCCGAGCGGTGTGCTCGAGCGGGGCGTGCTGCTCCCGCTCCGTTTCGCGCTCGACCACTTCGTCAACCTGCGCCCGGTCAAGCTCTTCCCGGGGGTCGACAGCCCGCTCGACGTGGCCCGCGTGGCTCCCGACGGCATCGACTTCGTCGTCGTCCGCGAGGGCACCGAGGGGCCCTACACCGGCAACGGGGGCGCCCTGCGGGTCGGGACGGCCCAGGAGATCGCCACCGAGGTGAGCGTCAACACGCGCTTCGGCGTCGAGCGGGTCGTCCGCGACGCCTTCGCCCGCGCTGCGGCACGGCCGCGCCGGCACCTGACCCTCGTGCACAAGCACAACGTCCTCACCCACGCCGGTCACCTGTGGCGCCGGACCGTCGACGAGGTCGGCGCCGAGTTCCCCGACGTGACGATCGCCTACCAGCACGTGGACGCCGCGACGATCTTCATGGTCACCGACCCGGGTCGCTTCGACGTCATCGTCACCGACAACCTCTTCGGCGACATCATCACCGACATCGCCGCAGCCATCGCCGGCGGCATCGGCCTCGCGGCCTCGGGGAACATCAACCCGGCCCGCACGACCCCGAGCATGTTCGAGCCCGTGCACGGCTCCGCGCCGGACATCGCCGGCCAGGGCAAGGCCGACCCGACGGCGGCGATCCTGTCGGTGGCCATGCTCCTCGAGCACCTCGGCCGGGCCCAGGACGCCACGCGTGTCGAGTTGGCCGTCGCCGCCGACCTCGCGGAGCGCGGTCGGGACGCGCGGAGCACGAGCGCCGTCGGCGACGCGATCGCTGAACGTCTCTGAGATCCGGCCCCGAGCGGTGTCCCGCCGTCGCCGTCTCACCATGTGGGCGATAGCCTGACCTCGATCACCGCAGCTTGCCTTGGAGGTACGTCATGACGCAGGAGTCAACCCACACCGCCGCGCCGGTCCGCCTGGACTTCGAGGTGACGCGTCGTGAGGACGCGGCCACGAGCGCTGCCATCGCCGCAGTGCACGCCGATCCGGGCTTCGGCAAGACGTTCACCGACCACATGGTGGTGGCCACGTGGACGGCCGGGGAGGGCTGGCACGACGCGCAGGTGCGGCCCTACGGCCCCTTCCAGCTCGATCCTGCCGCCGCCGTCCTGCACTACGCGCAGGAGATCTTCGAGGGGATGAAGGCCTACCGTCATGCCGACGGGTCGGTCTGGACGTTCCGTCCGGAGGCGAATGCCGCCCGCTTCGCCCGCAGCGCCCGGCGCCTCGCGCTGCCGGTGCTGTCGGAGGACGACTTCCTCGCCTCCCTGCGCGCCCTCGTCGAGGTGGACCAGGAGTGGGTGCCGGCCGGGGACGCCGGGGAGCAGAGCCTCTACCTGCGACCCTTCATGTTCGCGTCCGAGGCCTTCCTCGGCGTCCGCCCGGCCCAGCGGGTCACCTACTCGGTCATCGCCTCACCGGCGGGGGCGTACTTCGCCGGGGGCCTGCGGCCGGTGACCCTCTGGATCTCCACGGACTACGCCCGCGCGGGGGAGGGCGGCACCGGAGCGGCCAAGTGCGGCGGCAACTACGCGAGCTCCCTCGCGGGTCAGCTCGAGGGAGCGGCGCACGGCTGCGACCAGGCGGTCTTCCTCGACTCCTCGACGCACACCAACATCGAGGAGCTCGGCGGCATGAACCTCTTCTTCGTCATGAAGGACGGCCGCCTCGTCACCCCCGAGCTCACCGGCACGATCCTCGAAGGGGTCACCCGCAGCTCCATCCTCGAGCTGGCCAAGGACCTCGACCTCGTGCCCGAGGAGCGCCGGGTGCCCATCGCCGAGTGGAAGGAAGGCGCCGCGAACGGCGACATCGCGGAGATCTTCGCCTGCGGCACGGCCGCCGTGGTGACGCCGGTCGGCGAACTGCGTTGGGACAGCGGCTCGGTCGACCACCGCCGCGAGGGCCACGAGGACCGCTATGCCGAGGCGATCCGCGCCCGGCTGCTCGACATCCAGTACGGCCGGGCCGAGGACACCCGCGGGTGGATGACGCGACTCGTCTGACCCTGCGCAGATGAGCCGCCCCCGGCTCGTCGCGACCGACCTCGACGGCACGCTGCTGCGCGGGGACGGCACCCTCTCCCCACGGACGGTCGCCGTGCTGCGCGCCGCCGAGGACGTGGGGGTGCACGTCGTCTTCGTGACCGCACGGCCGCCGCGTTGGCTCGATGCCCTCGCCGACGCCGTCGCCGGCCACGGCACGGTCATCTGCGGCAACGGGGCCTTCGTGTACGCGGTGGCCACCCGCGAGGTGACCGAGGTGGACGGCTTCGAGCCTGCCGTCGTCGGGGCCATCGTCCGGGACCTCCGACTCGCGGCTCCGGACGTCTGCTTCGCCGCCGAGCGGGTCGCCGGGCTCTGGTCCGAGCCCGGCTTCCCGCACGATCCAGCCCACGGCGTGCCGGCGGAGGCGGTCTCCGGCCCGATCGAGCGGCTCGACGGCAGCGTTGTCGGCAAGCTGCTCGCGCGGTCGACGGGGCTGGCCGACGAGTCGTTCCTCGCGCTCGTCGAGGACGTCGTCGGTGACCGCGGGCACGTCGCCTTCTCCGGGGCGGGCGGTCTCGCCGAGGTGAGTGCGAGGGGGGTGACCAAGGCCGCCGCGCTCGAGCGGTGGGCCGCCCGGCTGGGGATCGGGCCCGACGAGGTCTGGGCCTTCGGGGACATGCCGAACGACCTGCCGATGCTCCGGTGGGCCGGGACCGGGTGGGCGGTGGCCAACGCGCACCCCGACGTGCTCGCCGCGTCGGACCGGGTATGTGGCAGCAACGAGGACGACGGGGTGGCCAGCGCTGTCGCGGCCGCCCTCGGTCACGAGCCACCGACCCGTTGAAAGGTGTGGTCGAGAACCATTGACCTCCCGGAACGAGCAGGAGGAGGATGCGGTGCATCATCAGGAGCGAGCATCAAAGGTGCGCTCTGCGATCTTTGCGAGGTAGTACATGAGCCTTCCTCCGTCCGGCCCCGAGACCATCGGCTCGCCTCGCCCGCAGACCGACACGACCGACCTCTCCGACGACGAGTCGATGCTCGCGGGGCTCGGCTACAAGCAGGAGCTGCACCGGGGGATGAGCGGCTTCTCCAACTTCGCCGTCTCCTTCTCGATCATCTCGATCCTCGCCGGCTGCATCACGACGTACTACCTCGCGATGGACGCCGGCGGGCCCCTCGCGATCAACACCGGCTGGCTCGTCTGCGGCGCGTTCGTCGTCTGCGTCGCCCTGGCCATGGCCGAGATCTGCTCGGTCTACCCGACCGCGGGCGGCCTCTACTGGTGGGCCGGACGCCTCGCTCGTAGTCGCAAGCGAGAGTGGGCGTGGTTCGTCGGGTGGTTCAACTTCCTCGGCGAGGTGGCCGTCACCGCCTCCATCGACTACGGGGCCGCGCTGACGTGGTCGGCCGTCTACACCCTCATCACCGGCAACGCGCTCGGGCTGGCTCAGGTCTTTGCCATCTTCGGGGTGCTGCTCCTGCTCCACGCGCTGCTCAACACCTTCGGTGTCAACGCCGTCAAGATCCTCTCCTCCGTCAGCGCGTGGTGGCACGTCGGCGGCGTCGCCGTCATCGTCCTCGCCCTGTGGCTCGCCCCGGTGCCGCACCAGTCGCTGTCGTGGACCTTCACCCACTACGTCAACAACACCGGCTTCGGGGGTACCGGTGGCCTCTTCGGTCTGCCGATCTACGCCGTCCTCGTCGGCCTGCTCATGGCGCAGTACACCCTCACCGGCTACGACGCCTCGGCGCACGTCGCCGAAGAGACGCGCAACGCGTCGGTCGAGGCGCCGAAAGGGATCGTACGCAGCGTGTACGTCTCGGTCATCGCCGGCTCGATCCTGCTCGTCTCCGTCACCGCGGCGATCCAGGACTACGACATGGCACGCGCCGCGGCCGATGCCAACGGGCTGCCGCCCGCGCAGATCTTCCTCGACGCCCTCGGTGAGCGCCTCGGGGTCACCATGGTCGTCATCTGCGGTGTCGCCCAGTTCTTCTGCGGCATGGCCTCCGTCACCGCGAACTCCCGCATGTCCTATGCGTTCTCGCGCGACAACGCACTGCCGGGCTCTCGTCTGTGGGCGAGGATCAACCCGCGCACCGGCACCCCGACCAACTCGATCTGGCTCTGTGCCGGGTTGTCCTTCCTGCTCACGGTGCCGGCCATCTGGAACCAGACGGCCTTCTTCGCGGTGACGTCGGTCGCCGTCATCGGGCTGTACATCGCCTACGCGACGCCGATCCTGCTCCGCCGGCTCAACCCGGACTTCCGCCAGGGTCGGTGGGGTCTGGGTCGGTGGAGCGCGCCGATCGGCTGGATCGCCGTCGGGTGGGTCGCCTTCATCGTCGTCCTCTTCCTGCTGCCGCAGTACGCCCCCGGCACGTTCGGCGACCCGACGTTCAACTTCGCTCCCGTGACCGTCGGCCTCGTCGGCCTCTTCGCCCTCGGGTCCTGGTTCCTGGGCGGCCGCAAGCACTTCATGCGTGACGTCCCCGAGGGTCACGACACGAAGGCGGCGGCGGAGCTGCTCGACTGAGATGGCTGCGGTGAGGGGAGGCGACGAGCTGGCGCAGACGGCGTTGTCCGACGCCGTGCTGCGACCGGCGCTCGAGGGGAACGCCTTCGAGAACACCGTGGAGCAGCTGGCCCGTGCGATCCGGCTCGGTGCGATCGCCGACGGCGAGCAGCTGCCTCCCGAGCGCGAGCTGGCCGAACGGCTCGCGGTGAGCCGGACGACGCTGCGTGAAGCCATCGCCGCCCTGCGTGACGCTGGGCTCGTCACGACCCGGCGGGGGCGCGGGGGTGGCACGCGCGTCACGTATGCCTCACCGGAGCCGGCGTCGTCGGGGCCCACCCGTCGGCCGGCCGGCTCACCGCTGGGCACCTTCGTGCGCAGCGGCGCCGCCATGCACGACGCGCTGACCTTCCGCCGGGTCGTGGAGCCGGGTGCGGCCTGGCTCGCGGCGACCCAACCGCTGGCAGGTGACCAGCGGGCCTGGTTGACCGACAGCCTGCGCCAGGTCGATGACGCCGCAGACCCGGCGGCGCACCGGGTGGCCGACTCCCGCCTCCACCTCGCCATCGGGACCCTGTCGGGCTCACCGATGCTCGTCGACGCGGTGACGCGTTCGCAGTCGGCCCTGCACGACATGCTCATGGCCATCCCCGTGCTGCGCCGCAACATCGAGCACTCCGACTCCCAGCACCACCAGGTCGTCGACGCCATCCTCGGCGGCGATGCGGACGGCGCCCGCGTGGCGATGGAGCAGCACTGCGATGCCACCTCCGCGCTCCTTCGTGGCCTCATCGGATAGGAAGGACCCATGGCACAACCACCGGCACTCACCGTCGAGCAGCTCCGCACCGAGATCGAGGCGGGCGACCTCGACACGGTCATCGTCGCCTTCACCGACATGCAGGGCAGGCTCCAGGGCAAGCGGTTGCACGGCCACTACTTCCTCGACCACGTCCTCGAGGACGGCACCGAGGGCTGCAACTACCTCCTCGCGGTCGACGTCGACATGAACACGGTCGACGGCTACGCGATCAGCTCGTGGGAGCGCGGCTACGGCGACATGTTCTTCGACATGGACCTGACGACTCTGCGACGCACCCCCGGCTCACCGCACTCCGCGACGATCCAGTGCGACCTCACCTGGCTGGACGGCAGCGGCACGGTTCTGCAGTCCCCCCGGTCGGTGCTCAAGGCGCAGGTGGAGCGGGCGGCCGCGCTGGGCCTGACGGCGCACTGCGGCACGGAGCTCGAGTTCATCGTCTTCGAGGACTCCTACGACCAGGCCTGGGACCGTGGCTATGTCGGGCTCACCCCCGCCAACCGCTACAACGTCGACTACTCCATCCTCGGCGGCGAACGCGTCGAGCCGCTTCTCCGAGAGATCCGCAACGAGATGTATGCCGCCGGCGCCGTCGTCGAGAGCGCCAAGGGCGAGTGCAACCTCGGCCAGCACGAGATCGGATTCCTCTTCGACGAGGCCGTGCGCACCTGCGACAACCACGTCATCTACCGCAACGCGGCCAAGGAGATCGCCGCGCACCACGGGCAGTCCCTCACCTTCATGGCGAAGTTCGACCAGCGTGAGGGCAGCTCGTGCCACATCCACCTCTCGCTCCGCGGCGCCGATGGCGAGACGGTCTTCGCCGACGACGACCGCGAGCACGGCCACAGCGAGATGTTCGACCACTTCCTCGCCGGGATTCTCGAGACGCAGCGCGAGCTCACCTTCTTCTACGCCCCGAACATCAACTCCTACAAGCGGTTCGCCTCGGCGAGCTTTGCGCCAACCGCCGTGGCGTGGGGGCGGGACAACCGCACCTGCGCGCTCCGGGTCGTCGGCCACGGCGCCGGGTTGCGAGTCGAGAACCGCGTCGGTGGTGGGGACCTCAACCCCTACCTCGCCGTCGCGGCGATGCTTGCCGGGGGTTTGCACGGCATCGAGCGGCAGCTCGAGCTCGGGCCCGCCCTCGAGGGCAACGCCTACACGTCCGACAGCCCGAGGGTGCCGGCCACGCTCCAGCAGGCCCGGGACCTGCTCGCCGGGTCCGCGGTCGCGCGCACCGCGTTCGGGGACGAGGTCATCGACCACTACGTCAACGCCGCCGACGTCGAGATCACCGCCTTCAACGCGGCCGTGACCGACTGGGAGCGCCGCCGCGGCTTCGAGCGCCTCTGACCCCACCCCCGTCGCCCCCCGCCCCCGCCCCACGCGGTTCGATGTATCACCGGACCCCAGAGGGTGCGGCAATACATCGAACCGCGGTTCAGAACAGGATCCAGGTAGTCCATGAGCACGACGCACGAGGTCATCAACCCGGCGACCGAGCAGGTCGTCGCGACGGTGCCGCTCGCCTCGCTGGAGGAGGCCGACGCGGCGATCGCCCGCGCGAGCGCAGCGGCCCCGGCCTGGGCAGCCGTGGCCCCGGCTGACCGCGGGCGCCTCCTGCGACGCTTCGCCGACCTCGTCGGCGAGCACGAGGAGGAGCTCGCCCAGCTCGAGGTGGCGGGTGCCGGACACACCATCGGCAACGCCCGGTGGGAGGCCGGCAACGTCCGAGACGTGCTGACCTACTACTCGGCGGCGCCCGAGCGCAACGTCGGCCAGCAGATCCCGGTGTCGGGGGGCATCGACATCACCTTCCGCGAGCCCATCGGGGTCGTCGGGATCATCGTGCCGTGGAACTTCCCCATGCCGATCGCCGGCTGGGGGCTCGCGCCCGCCCTGGCCGCCGGCAACACCGTGGTGCTCAAGCCGGCGGAGCTGACCCCCCTGACAGCGCTGCTCCTCGGTGACCTCGCCCTCGAGGCCGGGATCCCGGAGGGCGTGCTCTGCGTCGTGCCGGGCCGGGGCGACGTGGTCGGGGAGCGCTTCGTCACCCATCCCGATGTCCGCAAGATCTGCTTCACCGGGTCGACGGCCGTGGGTCAGCGGATCATGCGCGGAGCTGCCGACCAGGTCAAGCGCGTGACGCTCGAGCTCGGAGGCAAGAGCGCCAACATCGTCTTCGCCGACGCCGATGTGGAGCTCGCGGCGGCCAGGGCCCCCTACGGGATCTTCGACAACGCCGGCCAGGACTGTTGCGCCCGAAGCCGGATCCTCGTGCAGCGCAGCGTGTTCGACACGTTCATGGAGCGCTTCGAGACGGCTGTCCGGGGTGTCGTCGTCACGGACCCACGCGACGAGGCCTCCGAGATGGGACCGCTCATCAGCGCCGGACAGCACGCCCGGGTGCGGTCCTACGTCGAGGAGGCCGCCGAGGACGTCGACGTCGCCTTCCGCGGAGAGGCGCCCGACGGGCCCGGGTACTGGTACCCGGCGACCGTGGTGCTCCCGCGCTCGACGAGCGACCGGGTCTGGCAGGAGGAGGTGTTCGGCCCCGTCGTGGCCGTGCTGCCGTTCGACGACGAGGCCGACGCGATCGCCAAGGCCAACGACACGGCATACGGGCTGTCGGGATCGATCTGGACGCGGGACATCGGGCGCGCCCTGCGCACCGCGCGAGCCGTCGAGGCCGGCAACCTGTCGGTCAACTCGCACAGCAGCGTCCGCTACTCGACACCGTTCGGCGGCTTCAAGCAGAGCGGCATCGGACGTGAGCTCGGTCCGGACGCGCTCGAGGGCTTCACCGAGGTGAAGAACGTCTTCATCTCCACCGACTGAGGAAGGGAAGCACACATGGCAGGCAGGCTCGAAGGCCGCGTCGCGGTCATCACGGGAGGGTGCTCCGGCATCGGTCTCGCGACCGTGCGCCGGTTCGCCCAGGAAGGCGCCGTCGTCGTCATCGGCGACCTCGACGAGGTCGCGGGGCCGCGGGTCGCCGAGGAGGTGGGCGGGACGTTCGTGCGGACCGACGTCGTGAGCAAGGACGACGTCGACCGCCTGTTCCGCGTCGCCAGGGAGACCCACGGCTCCGTGGACATCGCCTTCAACAACGCCGGCATCAGCCCGCCCGAGGACGACTCGATCCTCGACACCGACCTCGAGGCGTGGCGCCGCGTGCAGGAGGTCAACCTCACGTCGGTCTACCTGTGCTGCAAGGCGGCTCTGCCCTACATGATCGATCAGGGCAAGGGCTCGATCATCAACACCGCGTCGTTCGTCGCGGTCATGGGCGCGGCGACATCGCAGATCTCCTACAGCGCGAGCAAGGGCGGCGTCCTGTCGATGTCCCGGGAGCTCGGCGTGCAGTTCGCCCGGCAGGGGGTGCGTGTCAACGCGCTGTGCCCCGGACCGGTGAACACGCCTCTGCTCCAGGAGCTCTTCGCTGCCGACGAGGAGCGCGCGGCCAGACGGCTGGTGCACGTGCCGATGGGCCGTTTCGCGGAGCCGGAGGAGATCGCGAGCGCCGTCCTGTTCCTCGCCTCGGACGACTCGAGCTTCATGACCGCGTCCACCTTCCTCGTCGACGGCGGCATCTCCGGCGCCTACGTCACCCCCGTCTAGGAGCGTCGTGCCCCGTCCCGTCATCGGCATCACCGCCTACGTCGAGCCGGCCTCGCGTGGGGACTGGGTCGACGTGCTGAGCACGTTGATCCCTCACGACTACGTCCGTCAGGTCGAGGCGGTCGGCGGCCTCGCGCTCGTCGTCCCGCCCCGGCTCGACGCGACCGACGGCGAGGTCGCCGAGGTGCTCTCGCGCCTCGACGGGATCGTGCTCGCCGGTGGTGTCGACGTGGCCCCGGAACGGTATGCCGCCCACCGCCACCCGAGCGTCCAGGCCTCCCGCGAGGACCGCGACACGAGCGAGATCGCGATCGCCCGGCTCGCCCGCGCGCGTGACCTGCCGATGCTCGGGATCTGTCGTGGGATGCAGGTGATGGCGGTCGCCGTCGGGGGGGCGCTCGAGCAGCACGTGCCCGAGCGGGTCGGCCACGAGGAGCACTCGCCCGGACCGGCGACCTACGGCTCGCACCCGGTCTCGACGGTGGCCGGGACGATGGTCCGTGAGATCCTCGGGACCGACGTCGTCGTGCCGAGCTACCACCACCAGTCCGTGCTGACCCACCCCGGCTACCTCGCGTCGGCGTGGGCGGCGGACGGCACGCTCGAGGCGATGGAGCACCCGGGGGCGAGCTTCGCGGTCGCGGTGCAGTGGCACCCCGAGGTCGGCAGCGACCCTCGGCTCTTCGAGGCGCTCGTCGAGTCGTCCCGGGAGCAGGCGGTCCGTCGTGCGAGGCTGGGCGCATGACGACCGCCCGTCGCCCCGTGGTGGGGATCTCCGCCTACGCCGAGGACGTCGACCGCGGACCCTGGGGCGCGGTGTCGTGTCGGGTCGTGCCGGCCACCTACGTCGAGTGCGTCGAGGCATCCGGCGGCCTCGCCGTGCTGCTGCCCTGCCGGGCCGACGCCGACGACGCCATGGCCGAGCAGGTCGTCGGAATGATCGACGCGCTCCTGCTCGTCGGCGGCGGTGACGTCGCCGGCGCGTGGTTCGGCGAGGAGGACCACCCCGCCATCGGGCCGGTGGACGTCGCGCGCGACGAGTTCGAGATCCGCCTGGCTCGGGCCGCGATCGAGGTCGACCTCCCGATGCTCGGCGTCTGTCGCGGGATGCAGGTGATGGCCGTCGCCGCGGGAGGCACGGTGGAGCAGCACATCCCCGACCGGACGGGCGACAACGCGCACGGTGACGTCGTCGGCGGCTACCACCCGCACGTCGTGCGAACCGTTCCCGGCACGCTCGTGGCGGCTCTCGTCGGGGAGTGGACACAGGTCAACTGCCACCACCACCAGGGCGTCGGTCGCTTTCCGGGGTTCGTCGCGAGCGGGTGGTCCAGCGACCCGACCCTCGAGGCGATGGAAGCACCGGGTGCCCGCTTCCGGGTCGGGATCCAGTCGCACCCGGAGTCGTTGCCCGACGCCCGCTTCTTCGAGGCCCTCGTGGCTGCGGCCGGTCCCACGATCCGGACCGGGGGTTCCACAGTCCGGGACACAGTCCTACGGTGAGCAGGTGATGAACAGCCTCGTGGCCACCGCCACGCTCATTATCGGCTAGCGCGACGAGTACCACTCGTCGCGCAGACCTCCCGAACCTTGGGGGGTCTTTTTGTTTCCCGATCCACCCCTGAGGGAAACGCCACGAGGCCACCACCCCGGCCGACCGGCATCCGCGACACGCACCGATGAGGCATCGAGACCGGTCGTCACGACCCGGGCCCAACGGCCCACCCCCGAGATCAAGGACAATGACGGCCATGGAAGCCTTGCACGTCTACGACACCACCCTGCGCGACGGCGCCCAGCAGGAGGGGCTCAACCTCTCGGTGTCCGACAAGCTCGCCATCGCCGGACTGCTCGACGATCTCGGGGTCGACTTCATCGAGGGAGGCTGGCCCGGAGCCAACCCGAAGGACACGGAGTTCTTCGCGCGGGCCCAGGCCGAGCTGCCGTTGCGACACGCGACCCTGGCCGCGTTCGGGGCGACCCGGCGCGCCGGGGGTGTCGCCGCGGACGACGTCCTCGTCCGGGCACTCGTCGACTCGGCTGCGCCGGTCGTCTGCCTCGTCGCGAAGTCGCACGTGCGGCACGTCGAGGAAGCCCTGAAGACCACGCTCGAGGAGAACCTCGCCATGGTGCACGACACCGTGAGCCACCTCGTCGGGCTGGGTCGGCGGGTCTTCCTCGATGCCGAGCACTTCTTCGACGGGTGGCACCTCGACCGCGACTACGCGCTGTCCGTGGTCCGGGCCGCGCACGAGGCCGGCGCGGAGGTCGTCGTGCTGTGCGACACCAACGGAGGGATGCTCCCGCACCAGGTCGAGGAGGTCGTCACCGACGTCATCAGCTCCACCGGCGCGCGGATCGGCGCCCACTGTCACAATGACACCGGCTGTGCCGCAGCGAACTCCGTCGCGGCTGTCCGTGCCGGGGCGACTCACGTCCAGGGCACCATCAACGGCTACGGCGAGCGCACGGGCAACGCCGACCTGTTGACCGTCGTGTCCAACCTGCAGTTCAAGCTCGGTCACGAGGTGATGGACGGGGAGTTGCTCCGTCGCGGGATGCACATCGCCCATGCCATCAGCGAGGTCACCAACGTCCCGGCCTACAGCCGCCAGCCCTATGTCGGCGCGAGTGCCTTCGCGCACAAGGCGGGGCTGCACGCGAGCGCGCTCAAGGTCGACCCTGACCTCTACCAGCACATGGACCCGGCCCTCGTCGGCAACGGCATGCGCACCCTGGTGTCGGACATGGCCGGTCGCTCGAGCATCGAGCTCAAGGCCCGCGAGGCCGGCCTCGACCTCTCGGACCGTCCCGACGTCGTCGCCTCGGTGCTCGCCGAGGTCAAGGCCCTCGAGCAGGTGGGGTGGACCTTCGACGCGGCGGACGCCACCGTGGAGCTGATGATGCGCGAGGCGCTCGACCCGGGGTGCACCGACTACTTCTCCGTCGAGTCCTGGCGGGTCATCACCGACGCCACCGGCTCGGAGGGCGCCACGTCGGAGGCCACGGTCAAGCTCCACGCCGACGGCTGTCGCCTCATCGCGACGGGGGAGGGCAACGGCCCGGTCAACGCCCTCGACCACGCGCTGCGGGAGGCACTGAGCCGGGCCTACCCCGAGATCGAGAAGATCGAGCTCATCGACTTCCGGGTGCGCATCCTCGACGCCTCCCACGGCACCGACGCGGTGACGCGGGTGCTGATCGAGACGTCAGACGGTGAGACCTCGTGGAACACCATCGGTGTCGCCGGGTCGATCCTCGCCGCCTCGTGGCGTGCGCTCACGGATGGGATCGTCCACGGGTTGCTGCGTCAGGGCGTGCCGCGGCGCTGACCGAGCAACGTAGCCAGGCCGGGCAGCCACCCCGCCGCCCGTGTGACGAAGGGCTCCCCGTCCGAGCCGGGCGCCCCCCGGGGGATCGCCCCCACGAGGCCGTGGTCCAGACCGGCGAAGTACGCGTGGTTGCCCAGCTCGATGTCGTCAGGCTCGTCCGGCCATGACCCGATGACGATGCCGAGCTGGCGAAGTCCACGCTGCTGCAACGCCTGTCGGGTGAGCATCGTGTGGTTGAGAGTCCCGAGTGCGCTCCGGGCCACGGTGAGCACGCCCGTGTCGAGACCGTGCGCGCCGAGTTCCACGGCGAGATCCGCCAGCGTCGCGCCGTCGTCGGTCAGCTCGACGAGCAGGCCTCCGGCACCCTCGACGAGGACGTGGTCGCTCGCGTCCGCCAAGGCCTCGATGCGCGTCACATGGTGTGCCAGCCCGGGTAGGCCGGACTCCTCGCGTGCTGCAGCAGGTCTCGGGGCCATCGGGAGCCTGAGGCGTACCCCCTCGTGCCCGATGACCCCCGAGAGCCGGGTGACCTCGGCCATGTCGCCGGGCTCCCCGGGGTCGACCCCGGTCTGGGTGGGCTTGTAGGTCGTGACGGTGCGACCATCGCCCACGAGCAGCGCCGCCACGGCTGCGGTGACGACGGTCTTGCCGACGTCGGTGTCCGTCCCGGTCACGACGATGATCTGCGGCAGGCTCATGGCCGCCTCCTCTCCCCGACTCACTCGAGTGGGCGCTCGGTCCCACGGGTGCGTGGGGCTGGTGTAGGGGCGGCCGTGCGGGCCACGAGCTCGGCTGCGTGGGCCACGTCGTCCGGGGTGAGGTCGGCACGGGCGGTCACCCTCAGTCGCGAGACGCCGTCGGGGACGCTCGGCGGGCGGAAGCAGCCGACGAGGACCCCCATCTCGCGCAGCGCGCGTGCCGCGGCCACCGCGCTCTCGGGGCTGGGCATCGGCACCGACTGGACGGCACCTGCGGCCTGGTCGATCCCGCAGGTCCGGCTGACGATGGCCGCATTGGTCCGCACCCGCACCGCGAGCCCCGGGTCGCGAGCGACGATCGCCGCGGCAGCAGCGGCGGCCCCCGCAGCCGCCGGGGCGAGGGCGGTGTCGAAGATGAAGCTCCGGGCCGTGTTGACGAGGTGGTCACGGATCGCGGCGGATCCAAGCACGGCGCCGCCCTGTGATCCGAGCGACTTGGAGAGGGTGGCCGTGACGACGACGTCCGGGCTGCCCACCAGGTCGAGCTCGTGGACGAGGCCGCGACCGCCGCCGGCGACCCCGATCCCGTGGGCCTCGTCGACGACGAGCAGAGCGCCGTGTCGGGCACACGTCTCCACGATCTCGACGAGGGGCGCCGCGTCCCCGAGGACGGAGTAGATGGACTCCACCGCGACGACCACCCGCTCGTCGGGGTATGCCCTGAGCAGGCCCTGGAGGTCCGCGACGTCGTTGTGGCGGAAGGTCTCGTAGGGGGCCCGGGAGAGGCGAGCCGCATCGTGGAGCGACGCGTGCGCGTGCGCGTCGAGCAGGATTCGGGACCCCCGCCCGCTGAGCGCCGTGAGCGTCCCGAGGTTGGCGGCATACCCGGTGGAGAAGGCCAA
>JBBRGO010000059.1:0-14300 GCA_038224055.1 Actinomycetales bacterium | reverse complement strand
GTCATCGGCATCCCGGCGGCCCTGCTCGCCGTCATGTCCCTGGTGGAGCTCGCGGTCGTCCTGCGACGGCCCACCGCACCTCCGGCCGAGCCGAGGCCTGAGGCTGCGGCCGCGTGAAGACCTTCTGACGTGCCGGCCCCGGAGGGGTGGGCCGGCCCGTCGGATCCTCCGCGCAGCCTGGGGTGGGGACCTCAGCCGCGGGAAGACCTTCTGACGTGCCGGCCCCGGAGGGGTGGGCCGGCCCGTCAGGAGCTCGTGATCCTGACCGAGGTGTGGATCAGCCGCCCGGGTCTGTTACCGGCCCGTTGATCGCCGCCTCCTATCGTCGTGCCAGACGAACGAAACACCCGACACACCGAGCCCTGCTCGGACCGCTGACCCCGTCCCGGCACCCGGGCCCACCGACCACTGAAGGTGACCAGCCACCATGCGACCTCGACTCCGTGCCCTGCTGACCGTGGCCCTCGTGGCCGCGGTGGCAGGCATCGAGGCGCCCGGATCCTCCACCGCCGCCTTCACCGCCCGGACGACGAACACGGCCAGCGTCAGCGCCGCTGCCGACTGGACGCCTCCGACCGTCGCCCTGGTCGACCCGGGCAGCCCGGTCCGGGGCAGCATCCTCGTCACCGCCTCCGCCAGCGACGAGGAGAGTGGCATCCAGGGCGTCGCCGTCCAGGTCCTGCCGGCCGGGGGCAGCTGGACGACGCTCTGCACGACGACCGCTGCTCCCTACGGCTGCTCGTGGAACACGACCGCGGGCGCCGACGGCACGTACGGGCTGCGCGTGGTCGCGACGGACAAGGCGGGGTACGTCTCAACGTCCACGACCCTCCAGACCACCGTCGCCAACGACGTCACCGTCGTGCTCGCCGCACCCGCGCACGTCGTGCGCGGGAACGTGCCGTTGTCCACGACCGTCTCCGGGACCGGCACGTCCACCCACACGGTGCGTGTCGAGTACTCCGTCTCGGGTGCCGGCTCGTGGCACAGCCTGTGCACCGGACTCTCCTCCCCGTACAGCTGCTCCTGGGCGACGACGGGCCTCACCACCGGCTACTACGACCTCCGCTCGGTCGCCACCTCGGGTCCATCGAGCGTGACCTCGGCCATCGTGTCCCACGTCCTGGTCGACAACGTGGCACCGACGGTCACGACAGCCGACCCCGGCAGCCCGCTGCGCGGAAGCGTGACACTGGCCGCTGACGCCAGTGATGCCGGCTCGGGGGTCGCCACGGTGCGGATCCAGGTCGCGCCCTCGGGCTCGAGCAGCTGGACGGACGCCTGCACGGTGACGACGAGCCCGTACAGCTGCCGCTACGACACCACGAAGATCGCGGACGGCAGCTACACCCTCCGGTCGATCTCCACGGACGTCGCAGGCAACCCCGCGACGTCGCCGGCGGTCGGCAGCCGCCTCGTCAGCAACACCGTGTCCTCGGTCGCGATGGACGACCCGGGTGACAGCCTCGCCGGCCCCGTCACGCTCAAGGCCAGCGCCAGCTCCACCGCCGGCGTCAAGTCGGTCACGATGCAGCGGGCGCCGAGCGCCACGACGACGTGGACGGACATCTGCACGGACACGACGAGCCCCTACCGCTGCTCCTGGTCGACCACGGGGGTCTCCGACGGTCTCTACGACCTGCGCGCCGTGCTCGTGGACACCGCCGATGCGACCACCGTGTCGGCGACGATCCCCGCCCGGCGAGTGAGGAACACCCCACTGCGGGGCCACGACGTCCAGGCGAGCAACGGCGGCTCCACCATCGGGCGCCTCGACGCCGGCGACACCATGACCTTCACCTACGACGACCGTGCGGACCTCACGTCGGTGAGCACCGGCTGGACCGGCGCCCCCCGGGACGTGACGGTCCGGCTGCGGGACGGCAACCTGCTGGACCTCGGCGCCTCGGACGACACGGTCGACGTCCAGGGCTCCGGTTTCACCGTCAACCTCGGCGCGGTCAACCTCAACGAGGACTTCATCCGGAGAAACAAGACGACGACCTTCGCGGCGACGATGACGGCCTCGGCCATCATGGTCTCCGGCGTCAGTGTCACGCGGGTGACGATCGTGCTCGGCAACGGGGGCAACCACGGCCTGCAGTCGACCGTGGGCGAGGCCGCGACGATGGTCTGGACCCCGTCCGCAGAGGTCCTCGACCTACTCGGGCGGCCCGCGTCGACGACCCGGGTCAACGAGCTCGGCACGTCGGACAAGGACTTCTGATGGGATCGCTGCTGAGGAGGTTCGCGGCGCCACGCATGACGTCACCCGAGGCCCCAGGCGGCGCGGCGCAGCCGGGCTTCGTGGATCTGTGGTCCGAGCCCTCGCCGGACGAGGCCGACAGCACCGCGGAGTCCGACGTCGCCCAGGTGGCCGGTGAGGGCGAGGGCCCTATGCTCGCTCCCGTGGCCGTGCACCTGCTTCTCGTGGAGGACGATGACGGCATCACCATGCCGCTCACCCGCACCCTGGAGCGGGAGGGCTACACCGTGGAACGGGTCGCCACCGGCGCCGAGGGCCTCGCGCGGGTCTCGCGCGGGGGAGTCGACCTCATCGTGCTCGACCTCGGGCTCCCCGACATGGATGGCCTCGACGTCTGCCGCCAGGTGCGTTCTGGCGGATACCGGGCCGGCATCCTCATCCTCACCGCCCGCGGCGGCGAGCTCGACCGGGTCGTCGGTCTCGACGTGGGGGCCGACGACTACCTCTCCAAGCCATTCGGGCTCAGCGAGCTGCTCGCCCGGGTGCGGGCTCTGCTGCGTCGCACCGGCGTCATCCGCCCCGGTACCGCGCATCCCCCGGCCACGGCTCCTGTCGCGGACCCGGGGTCGGCCGTCCCGACCACCGTGGCCGCAGCGGGACCTGAGGCAGCGGACTCCTCGACGCCCGAGGGGCCGCAACCCCTCCGGGTCGACGTCTCGGCCCGGCGCGTGTGGGCGCAGGACGAGGAGCTCTACCTCACCTCGAAGGAGTTCGACGTCCTCGCGCTCCTCGACAGTGACCGCGGTGCCGTCTTCACCCGTGAGCGGCTCATGGACGAGGTGTGGGACGAGAACTGGTTCGGCTCCACCAAGACCCTGGATGTCACCATCGGGCGTCTTCGTCAGAAGCTGTCGGGGACCGCGGCCGACATCCGCATCGTCAGCGTCCGGGGGGTCGGCTTCCGGTTGGAAGCCTCACCGTCCGATGCGTAGACGGCTCGTCGCCCTCGTCGTCGGACTGACGGTCGCGCTCGTGTCCCTCTATCCCGTCCTGCGCGCCTCCATCCACACCGACGTCGCCGCCGCCCAGCAGCAGGAACAGCTCGACCGCTCCGCGAGCCTCATCGCACTCCTCGTGGCACGGCCCGACTCGGTCGGTGCGGGCAAGGCCGTGCTCACCAGCGCCATCGGCCCGGGCGAACAGGCGACCTGGACCTCCGCGCGTGGAGACACGGTGCGGGTCGGCGACGTCGCCGCCGACGCGGGCGATCGGATCACCGCGAGGCGGGACCTCCCGGACGGCGGCACGCTCGTGCTGCAGACCGAGCGGCTGTCGGCGGGGCCGTCGCTCATCGGGTCACCGACGATGCTGCTCCTCACCGGGGCCGGCATCGTGGGGTTCGTCCTCGTCGTCGCCCTCGTCATCGCGCGGTGGCTCTCCCGGCCCTTCCGCGACCTCGCGGAGAGCGCCCGACAGCTCGGGGCGGGACACCTCGACGCCGAGATCGCGCACTCCTCGATCCCCGAGGCCGAGGCCATCGGGTCGGCCCTGCGCGAGGGGGCTCGGCAGCTGGGGGCGGTGATGGTCCACGAGCGACAGTTCGCCGACAGCGCGTGGCACGAGCTGCGCACGCCGATCACGGCGTTGCGTCTCGACCTCGAGGACCTGTGTCTGTGGCCGGAGACCGACCCGGCTGTCGCGGGGCACCTCCGCGAGTCGCTCACCGAGCTGAAGCGCCTCTCGACGGCGGTCACCGTGCTCCTCGAGCGCTCCCGCGAGCACCGGATGGAGCAGGCGCGAAAGGTCGACCTCACCGCCGTCGTCGACGAGGCCGTCGCCCACTGGCAGGCGCGGGCGGCCGCGTCGAGCACCGCGCTGGTCCACGAGTCGACCCGACCCCTTCTGGCCCACGTGCCCGTGGCTGCGGTCGCGCAGACGCTCGACGCCCTCATCGAGGACGAGATCTCCGCGACCACCGACGGCACGGCTCCGCGTCGCCGACGCGTCACGGTGCGCACCCTCGACGTCGGCACGCACGCGCAGATCGAGATCGTGTCGGACCCCGACTGGGGGGTGCGACCGGCGACCGTGACGATCGCGCGCGCTCACGAGCTCGCCAGCTTCCTCGGCGGTCACCTGACCACGGGCTCGGCCGAACGACCGGGCACACGGCTGTTGCTGCCGACGGAGCCGACAACCCAGCTGGGCTGAGCCCCGAGCCGTCTCGAGGTCGCGCGGCCTCAGCGCCGCCGGGCCCGGACGCTGCGCCGGACCTGTCGGGGCAACGACCGCCAGAACAGCACACCGGACGTCGGCCAGAGGAAGGACCGCGCCCGCGTCGACCACGCGCGCGTGGTCGAGACCTGGTGCCGGATGGCGCGGATGTCCCGCTGCAGTGCCTCGGCCTCCTCGGGGGTCGTCCGCTCCGGCCGGTCGTAGCGCGACTTCTCCAGCGTCGTCGTGACCCGGCGGATCGCCGAGGCGTTGGCCTCGTCGAGATGACCCTCGCGGATGAACTGCTCCCGCATCTGGCGCAACGTGCCACCCTCCGGTGGCGGGAGACCGAGGTCGCGCAGGTGCGAGGTGAGCTCGGCCCACTCGACCTCGATGAGGTCCCGTCGGGTCACGGCGGCGCGCCGGCGCCGGAGCCGACCGAGCCAAGCCGTCAGGGGCATGAGGAGGGCCGCGAGCAGCCCGACGAGCAGGGCGAGGACGATGCTGACGGTCCGGAGCGTGAACAGGTCGGCGAAGCCCGACGAGTCGGCGCCGTCGGTCGCCCCCGCGGTCTGCTCGCCCGGCTGGGTCACGGTCGCCGTCGAGGTCGGCGTGGCGGTCGCGTTGCTCTCGTCCACGGCGCGGCCACCCCCGGTCGCGCCCGCGTCGGAGCCGACGACGGTGTAGGGCGGTGGGGTCCCCGAGCGTGCCCCCGGCGTCGGCTCGAAGCGCAGCCACCCGTAGCCCTGGAAGAAGAGCTCCGGCCAGGCGTGGGCGTCCGAGGCCTTGACGAGCCAGGCGTCTCCGACTCGCGTGCCCGGGAGGAAGCCGATCGCCATCCGGGCCGGGATGCCCTGGGCGCGCGCGAGCATGATCATCGCGGTGGCGAACTGCACGCAGTAGCCGCGCTTCGTCTCGTAGAAGGTGCGGATCGGCTCGACGATGCGCCCGGCCTCGTCCCGGACGGGCGCGCCGAGGTCGAGGGAGTAGGTGTACTCCGACGTGTTGCGCAGGTGGTCCTGGATCGCGATCGCCTTGTCGAGCGGGTTGTCCGCGTCGGTGGTGACCCGGTCGGACCAGGACCGCACGAGGTCGGCCGCGGTGTCGGGGATCGACAGGTCGTCCTCGGTGATGTCGGGTGAGTCCGGCTCTCCGGACTCACGCAGCTGCGGTGGGGAGGGCGCGAGGTCCGCATACGTCACCCGGTAGCCGCGGACGGACTGACCGACCCGCACGTCGCGGGTGACGGGGTCGATCGTCCACGGCGTGCCCTCCATCGACACGGCGACGACGGGGTAGGGCGCGGCGACCCGCGGCGCGGCGAGGGTGTTGTCGGTGACCGTGAGGACGTAGTCGGTCCGCTTGTCGGGCGGGGGGAGCGGCTGCGGCTGGTCCGGTTGTGGGCCCCGCCCGCCCACGACGAGCCACTGGCCGCGCGAGTAGTACGACGTCGCGAGCACCCGGAGCGGATTGCGACCGAACCCGGTCGTCGTGTAGCGAAGGACCGGAGTCTCGTCGGAGTTGTTGAGGCTCCGCGAGAGGTCGATGGTGTCGTTGAACCCGACCGAGCCCGACTGCCCCGAGCCGGTCGTGCGGCCCAACCCGTCGGTGAGGTAGCGGGTTGGGAAGTGGGGGACGACGACGGGCACGACGACCGCGGCGACGAGCGCGAGCAGCCCGAGCCGCAGTGCCCCGCCGGAGAACGCCCGCAGCGCGGCCCGGTCGTGGCGGGTCGCCTCGAGCCCTGCGGTAGCCGCGCCGGGGGCCTCGCTGCTGGCCGTCGTGCCCCACCGTCCGAACTGGGCGCGCGCCGTCGTGTGGATCATCACCATCCACAGCAGGACGGGGACGAGGAAGTAGCGCAGCGCGAGTGCGTCCTGGCCGTTGGCCGCCGTGATGAGGTATGCCGTGAGCAGCGGGAGTCCCGCGGCAGCCGGGCTGCTCCACGTGGCGGCCATCGCGTCGACGAGGATCGCGACCAGGGCGACGGCCACGACGAGACAGAAGGTGACGCCCTCGTTGAGCGGGGCCGGCGCCGTGTAGCGCTGGACCGTCTCGAGGGCCTGGAGGCCGAGGTCGTTCGCGACCGCGACGGTGTCCCACGTCGGCAGCAGCAGGCGGAAGGAGTCGCCGGCGTAGGTGGCCATCACGATCCAGCCGACGACGAGTAGCTGGACCAGGGGCACTGCGAGACGGCTCCGCGTCAGCCCTCGCACGACGAGACCCACGGCGGCGACGAGGACGACGACGAGGACGACGGGCATCACCCAGTCGGCCTCCATGAACAGGCTGGTGATGGGGTAGACGGCGGCGAGCGTCGCCAGTGCGGCGAGCAGGGTGATCCGCCAGCGTCTGCGGCTCATCGTCCGCCGCCGACCGTCGCGGCGGTGAGCAGCTCCCACGCCCGGGGGATCTCCAGTCCCCGGGTCACGGTGACGGCGCGCCATCCGGCGATGCGGAGTGCCTCGACGTGGGGCGTGACCGCGTCGGCGCGTTGGGCGTCGCCGAAGTCGAGGGCGTCGACCACGAACGCGAGTCCCGTCGTCCCGGGTTGGCGCAGGCTCGCCACCCGGTCGGTCACCTCGCGTCCTGAGGGACCGACGATGGCGACGATGAAACCGCCTGCGGCCGCGAGGGACTGGCCGGCTCGGAGGATCTCGTCCTGCCCGGTGTCGCCGTGCTGGCCGGCGACGGCGAGCACGTCGAGGATCTCCTCGACCGTCATCGTCTCGGCCGCCCGGGCGCTCGCGACCGTCTCCGCGCAGACGAGATGGACGGCATACCCCGACTCGGCGAGGTGCGCGGCCACGGAGGCTGCCGCCGTGACGGCCCACTCGAAGGAGCTTCCCGCGCCGCTTCCGCCGTGAGCGTCGGGACGCGGGTCGAGCAGCACGACGGCCCGGCGCTGCGCCGGACGGTCCTCCTGCCGGACCATGAGATCACCGGTGCGGGCCGTGGCCGGCCAGTGGATCCTGCGCAGGTCGTCGCCGTCGCGGTACTCGCGGATCGTCACGTCGTCCTCCCCGTGCAGGGCGATGAGGTGGGCCTGCTCGCCCTCCGAGCCCATCCCCGAGCTCGGTTGCCGGCTCGCCGACAGCGGATGCACCGGCGGGAGGACGACGAGGCTCGCCGTCCCCTCGAGCACGGCGTTGCGGTTAGCCAGCCCGAAGGGGTCCTGGACCTGGACCCCGAGCGGCCCGAGCTGGTGGCGGCCGCGCAGGTGGGAGCGCACCGTGTACTCGATGGTGCGCACCCGGCCCGCCGGGATCCGGCCGACGACGAACCGCGGCTGGTCCCCGAGCACGTGGTCGAGGCGCTCCTCGGCGAGGAAGAGCGGGGTCGTGCCGGTCGAGACGTTCTCGAACGACAGCGCGACGTGCGCGTCCTGGCCGACGCTGATCCGGTCGGGGGCGGTGTGCCGCTCGATCCGCATCCGCGTCTTCCGGGTGCGTACGAGCAGGCTGCTGATGAGGGGCAGGGCGACGAGGAGCACACCGAAGCGGGTCAGGTCTCGGAAGCCGAAGACCACCCCGGCGACGACGAGAATGGTCCCTGCACCGACGAAGGCTCGGCCGCGGGTGGTGAGGACCTGACGGAGGGCACGCACGGCGGCTCAGCGGGCGCTCGGCGGGACCGGCACCTGGCGGAGCAGGTCGGCCACCACCGCACCGGTGGTCCGGCGCGCGAGCTGGGTCTCGCTCGAGGGCATCAACCGGTGGGCGAGGACCGGACCGGCCAGCGTCTGGATGTCGTCGGGGAGGACGTGGGCGCGGCCCTCGAGGGCCGCGTGCGCCCGGGCGGCCCGCAGCAGGTGCAGCGCGGCCCGCGGCGAGGCGCCGAGGCGCAGGGCCGTCGTCGAGCGGGACCGTGTCACGAGGTCGACGATGTACTGACGGACGGCCGGGCTCGCGTGGACGAGGCTGACGGCCGCGACGACCCGGGCGATCGTCGCGGCGTCGGTGACCGGCCGCAGCCGGTCGAGGGGGGAGCGGGCGCCGTGGCTCTCGAGCAGGTCCAGCTCCGCGCGCTCGGACGGGTAGCCCATCGAGATCCGCGCCATGAAGCGGTCCCGCTGGGCCTCGGGCAGCGGGTAGGTCCCCTCCATCTCGATCGGGTTCTGGGTCGCCATGACCATGAACGGGGCCTGGAGCGGGTAGGTCGTGCCGTCGACGGTGACCTGGCGCTCCTCCATCGACTCGAGCATCGCCGACTGCGTCTTGGGCGAGGCGCGATTGATCTCGTCACCGACGACGACGTTGGCGAAGATCGCGCCCGGGCGGAACTCGAATCGACGGGCGTCCTGGTTGAAGATGCTCACGCCCGTGACGTCGCTCGGCAGCAGGTCGGGGGTGAACTGGATGCGCCGCACCGTGGCGTCGATGGACCGGGCGAGCGTCTTGGCGAGCATCGTCTTGCCCACGCCGGGGACGTCCTCGATGAGCAGGTGTCCACCCGCGAAGAGCACGGTCACGGTCGTGCGGACGACCTCGGGTTTGCCCTCGATGACGCCCGACATCGCCGTCACGAGGCGGTTCGCCACCTCGCTGACGAGGTCGAGGTCGAGGTCGGCCGACCCGTCGAGCCCGCTCGCTCCGAGTCCGGTCTCCGTCGTCGTCACCCTGTCCTCCGATTCGTTGCCTGCGTGGTCCCTGTGCCGTGCCTGCCGAGCGGCGGACGGGGCTCCGGTCATCGCTGACCGACCCCCGCCGCCCGACTGCTCCAACGATCTTCTCCCATGAATCGTCTCCCGGGTAGTGAGACGACCTCCCGTCACCCCACCCCACCCCGCCCCCACACCTCACCGGGACCGCTCCACTTCACCCCACCGCCGGGCCGCGGGCCGGCGGTGGGGGCTCGTCCGGACCTCATCACGGGGTGCGTCACGCGGGGCTGAGCGTGCGGAGCCCTGCATGCGCCCCGTCAGGGTGTCCGCGGTGCGCCCGCTCAGCCGTGCCGGCCCCGGGCGGGCAGACATCTGCTCCACTTCGCTCCACCGCTGCTGACCTGCGAAAACTTCGAAGAAATGTCCGTTGTGCGACGCTTTTGGCGTTGACCGTGGGGCAAAGTGGAGTATCGTGGTGCAGGAAGGAAGACAGTGGTGCAACCAGCGGGTCGACGAAGGGGAGGTGGCGTCCGTGTTCCTCGGCACCCACACCCCCCGGCTCGACGACAAGGGCCGCATCTTCCTGCCGGCGAAGTACCGCGACCGCATGGCCGCGGGCCTCGTGGTGACCCGCGGGCAGGACCGGTGCCTCTTCCTCTACCCGATGGACGAGTTCGTCAAGGTTGCGGAGCAGATCCAGCTCGCGCCGACGACGAACCGTCAGGTGCGCGACTACGGCCGGGTCATCCTCTCCGGCGCGTCCGACGAGATCCCCGACAAGCAGGGCCGCTTCACCATCCCGGCCCCGCTGCGCACGTATGCCGGACTCGACCGTGAGGTCACCGTCATCGGCGCCGGCTCCCGCCTCGAGATCTGGGACAGCGCGGTCTGGGCGACCTACCTCGAGCAGGCCGAGCGGGGCTACGCCGAGACCGAGCAGGAGGTGGTCCCCGGACTCTTCTGACGTGCTGGGACCCGACCACACCCAGCGCACCTCGACCGCACCGCAACCACCGCACCGACCACCTGAGTACCGGCCTCCAGCCGCTCCGATCCCGAGACGACTTCCCCCGTCCCGGGCGAGGCAGCGGATGGGGACCAGTCCGCAGGTGAGGCACCCGGCCACCTCCCGCACGACCGACCACCGCACCGAAGGACGCACGATGACCGATCGAGGACCAGCGCAGGGGCGGCACGTCCCCGTCCTGCGCGACCGGGTCCTCGACCTGCTCGCGCCCGCCCTGACCCGGTCCGGCGCCGTCCTCGTCGACGGGACCCTCGGGATGGGGGGCCACGCCGAGGCCGCCCTCGACCGTTTCCCCGAGATCGTGCTCGTCGGCATCGACCGCGACCGCGAGGCGCTTCGCCTGGCCGGCGAGCGCCTCGAACGGTTCGGGGACCGCTTCCGCCCCGTGCACGCCGTCTACGACGAGATCGCGCAGGTCGTGAGCGACCTCGACCTCGGCGCCGTCGACGGCATCATGTTCGACCTCGGGGTCAGCTCGCTCCAGCTCGACGAGGCCGACCGTGGCTTCGCCTACCGGGTCGACGCGCCCCTCGACATGCGGATGGACCAGTCGGAGGGCGTCACCGCGGCCGACGTCCTCAACACCTACTCCGTCGACGACCTCACCCGCGTGCTCAGGGAGTACGGCGAGGAGCGGTTCGCCCGCAAGATCGCCCGTGCGGTCGTCCGCACCCGTGAGGAGGAGCCGTTCACGACCTCCGCTCGCCTCGTCGAGCTGCTCCGGCGCGCGATCCCGATGGCGTCCCAGCGCCAGAGCGGGCACCCGGCCAAGCGCACCTTCCAGGCGCTGCGCATCGAGGTCAACGACGAGCTCGCCGTGTGGGCCCGCGCCGTCACCTCCGCGATCGAGGTCCTCGCCGTCGGCGGCCGGATCGCGGTGCTGTCCTACCACTCGCTCGAGGACCGGGCGACGAAGCGGGCCTTCGCGGCGGGGGCGACCTCGAGCACACCGGCAGGGTTGCCCGTCGAGCTCCCCGAGCACGCGGCATACCTCTCCCTCGTGACCCGCGGGGCCGAGGAGCCGTCCGAGGCGGAGGTCGCACAGAACCCCCGCGCCGCCTCGGCGCACCTGCGCGTCGCCGAGCGCACTCGCACCACACCACCGTCCACCGCGCGGTCCACCCGCACCCAGTTCAACCGCACCGCTTCCAGGGGGAGTCAGGCATGAGCCAGATGACAGCCACAGCACGGCCGCTGCGAGCGCCGCGACGCGGACCGGTGTCCGCACCGCTCCGGGTCATGCCCGCGCGGATCACGAACACGGGGCACGGCGCCTTCGCCGGGATCTGTGTCGTGCTGCTCACCGTCGGCCTGATCGGGCTGCTCCTGCTCAACACCGCGCTGGCTCACGGGTCACTCGTCCTCGGCCAGCTGCAGCGCGAGTCCCGGCTCCTGCACGACAGCTCGGGCAACCTGCAGGAAGCCATCGACCAGGCCTCCTCCAGCGGCACCCTCGCCCGCACCGCCAGCTCCCTCGGCATGGTCCGGGCCAACCAGCGGGCCTACATCGACCTGGCCGCCGGCACGGTCGCCGGGGAGGCGGAGCCCGCGACGGAGAACAACGCGCTCCCGATCGTGATCAGTGCGACGCCCCCGGTGGAGACCACGGCGAAGGTGAGCGGCGTCCTGTCGTCCGCGACGAAGGCGGCCAAGGCCGCCCAAGCGGCCGCAGTGGCAGCGGGCGACGCCACGCCGAAGACCGCGGGTGGCGCCGCGGGTGGGGCCGGTGCCGCGACACTGGGTTCGAGCTCGTCGAGCCCCGACTCCACCTCGGGGACCCCGTCGGGCACCAGTGCGGACCCGCAGACCCCTGCCACGAGGTGAGACCGTGACGCCATCACGAGGGAGTGACTCCCGCCCGCCCGCGCACGACGGACGCCGGGGACGGGCGGCCACGCCGCGCCAGGGCGGAGCCTCCGCCACGTCGGGGCACAGCGCCGCAGGGCGCGGGGCCGCGAAGCCGGCCGGTTCGAGCGCCCGCGCCGCCAGCGGTGCTCGCGCCGCGACCGCGCCGCCGCGGACCACCGGCTCGCGTCCGGCGGGCACCCGCCCGTCCGGCCCGGCCCGGGCGGGCGCCGCGCCGACGACGCGCGGACGGGGGGCAGCCCCGAAGCGGGCCGCCTCGCCGAAGGGCACCAGCGGACCACGGGGCCCCCGCGGTCCTCGTCGGAGCCTCCGGATCTCGACCTCCCACCCCCGGCGGCGGGCCCGAGCGATGTTCGTCGCCGTCCTCGTCGTCTTCACGGTCTTCGCCGGCCAGCTCTTCCGGATCCAGGCGTTCGACGCCTCGGCGACCCAGGCCGCCGCGCTCAGCAAGCGGTCCGTCAAGACCCTGACCCCGGCCCTGCGTGGTCAGATCCTCGACACCAACGGGCAGGTCCTCGCCGACTCCGTCGAGCGGTTCACCGTCATCGCCGACCCCGATGCCATCCCCGAGTACAAGGTGCGCGTCGACGGCGTCCGCGAGAAGGTCGGGGTCACCCGCGCGGCGAGCGACCTCGCGCCCCTCCTCGGGATGAGCGTCAGCCAGCTCACCACCTTGTTCACTCGGCCCAAGACCCGCTACGTCATCGTCAAGAAAGAGGTCAACCCGGCCGTCTGGCGCGAGATCAGTGCCCTCGGGGTCCCCGGGATCAGCTCCGAGCGCACGGTGCGCCGGGTCTACCCGAGCGGGATGGCCGCCGGCCAGATCGTCGGCGTCGTCAACAAGACGGAGCAGAAGCCGCTCGCCGGCATCGAGTACATGTACGACAAGACGCTCGCCGGCACGCCGGGCTCCTCCCTGGCCGAGCAGGCCCGAGACGGCTACATCATCCCCGGCTCGCAGCGGGTCGACACCCCGGTCGTGGACGGGCGCGACGTCAAGCTGACCATCGACGCGGACCTCCAGTGGTACGCGCAGAACGCGTTGGCCAAGCAGGTGACCGGGGTCGGGGCCCAGTCGGGCACCGCCGTCGTCATCGAGGTCGCGACGGGCAAGGTCCGGGCCGCCGCGAGCTATCCCACTTTCGACCCGAACGCCGACAACCCCACCACCTCGGGTCGGATGACGAACGAGGCCTTCGACGACGCGTTCGAGCCGGGCTCCACGGGCAAGCTGATGACGATGGCCGCCGCCCTCGAGCAGAAGGTGATCACGCCCGACACCGGCGTCATCGTCCCCCCGCGGCTGCCGCGCGCCGGGACGAGCTTCAAGGACAACGAGCCCCACGGCGTCGAGAACATGACGGCGACCGGCGTCATCGCCAAGTCCTCGAACATGGGCACGATGCTCATCGGTGAGCGGGTTTCGCCGATGGTGATGGAGAACTACTACCGGGCATTCGGCGTCGGGGTACGCACGGCCGTCGGTTTCCCCGGCGAGTCCAAGGGCCAGCTCGCCAAGGCGGCGGACTGGAAGTCGACCCGTCGCTACACGATCCTCTTCGGCCAGGGCTACTCGGTCACGGCCGTCCAGCAGACGAGCGTCTTCCAGACGATCGCCAACGGGGGGGTCCGGGTGCCCCCGAGCCTCATCGAGGGGACCGTCGACGACAGCGGCGCCTTCGTCCCCACACCCGCCCCGGCCCCGACCCGGGTCGTCTCGCAGGACACCGCCACCAAGCTGTCGCGGATGATGGAGGAGGTCACGGGCAAGGACGGCACGGCCAGCGCCGCGCGCATCCCCGGCTACCGCGTGGCCGGCAAGACGGGCACGGCGGACCGCTACGACGAGAAGCTCGGCAAGTACAACGGCTTCACCGCCTCCTTCATCGGCTACGCCCCCGCGGAGGCCCCGAAGTACGTCATCGGCGTCTTCATCCAGAAGCCGACGGCCGGGATGTTCGGCGGCATGCTCGCCGGGCCGGTCTTCAACCAGCTGATGACCTACCTCATCCAGCGCGACCAGACGCCTCCGAGCACCCCGTCCACCCTCGACTACCACGTGTGGGCCACCGCACCGCTCTCCGACTCCGACCCCACGGTCATCAGCGATGCGCAGGCCAAGCGCGACGGCCTGTAAGTTTGGCTGACGTGCCTCCTGCCCCCATCAGGCCCGCGACGACGGGTGTGTCCCTGCGCGAGCTGACCACGCGTCTCGAGCCGCTTCCCGGTGCCCCCGAGCTCTCGCGGTCCGACGTCCGCGTGACCGGCGTGACCCTCGACAGCCGAGCGGTCCTGCCGGGCGACCTGTATGCCGCCCTGCCCGGCTTCAACGTCCACGGCGCCGACTTCGTGGCCGATGCCGTCGCGCTCGGTGCGGTCGCCGT
>JBBRGO010000058.1:0-14550 GCA_038224055.1 Actinomycetales bacterium | reverse complement strand
CTGCGGTAGCAGTCGCTCAGGCGGTGCCACACGCCAGTTGATGAGGCCAGGTCAGTCGTCGGAGAAGCCAACGCCCTCGGCCGGTCCGGCAGCGCGCCGCCGGTCGCGCAGGCCGGCCTCCCGGACGACCGGCGCGGAGGGGCCCGGCTGCCCCTCGTCCGGAGGCGGGGCCGCGCGGCCGTCCGCATCGCCGCCGTCGCTCCGGCTCCGGCTCCGGAACAGCTCCCGCAGGTCGACGGCGGTCAGCCGGACCGACCCGGCCAGCAGCAGGACGAGCGCCAGGACGAGCAGGGCGACGGAGCCGGTCTCGAGCACTCCGGCCGGGGTGGCGATGATCTCGATCTGCCCGTCGGGCACGCCGAAGGACGCACCGCCCCGGAGCACTCGGCCGAGCATGTTGCTGCCGATGACCGCGAGGGAGAAGCTGACTGCGGCCACACCGACGGGGGTGACGGCTGCGGTCCGGGCCAGGTTGAGCAGGGTGGCCGCGACGAGGCCGAGCACGATCGCGCCACCGAGGAGGACCAGATCGCCGAGGCTGCCAGTCGTCCCGCCGCCCTCGATCGACAGGCTTTCAGACGTGATCTTGCCCCACGACCACAGCTGGAACCGCAGCACCTCGAGCCCGCCCTGATCGAGTCCCGGGACGACCGGGGGTCCGAGTGCGAGGTTGGCCGTGGGCCAGACCATCGAGGGGACGGCCAGCAGCGCCCCTGCTCCTGCGGTCCACCCCAGCACCGACCGCTCGTCGACTGCACGCACGCCGTCCTCCCCCCTCACCGGCGCCGGCCGGCCTCGTCGTCGCGCGGTTGGTCGGTGAACGACACCGCCTCACCGCCGATCCGCCGGTCGCCCCCGGGCCGCATCGGCTCCGGGGCCAGTCTCGCAACTCCCACCCGGGCTGGCGCACCCTGGAGCGGACCGCGTTCAGCCTCCTCGTCAGCGGCCCACCCGCCCCGGCTCGGCTCGTCCTGGCCCGGGTCGCCCCGACTCGGCTCGTCGCCGCGCGCTGACAGCCGGATCCAGCGCAGAGCCTGGGCGACCATGACGACGAGCGCCACGCCGAGCACGACCCCCGACATCGTCTCGAGCACCGCCCCCGGCAACGTGTAGGACCGGACGTCGAGACCGGTCGGCTGGTAGACCTCGACCTCGGCTGCCCGCCCGAGCCGCTGCGCCACCGCCGTCGCCATCCGGCTCGTGAGGGCCGTGACGCCCACGAGCGCGAGCAGGAGACCCACGACGCCGGGCACGACGAGCCAGACGACCGCACCGACCAGGCCCAGCCCGAGGGTGATGAGGAGCAGCACGACTCCCTGGTCGTTGTCGAAGACCCGCTCGGGACCACCGCGCATGACGTTGCGGCCCCAGCTCCAGGCCGTCTCCTCCGAGAGGATCGCGCCGCGGCCCGCATCGGAGAGCACGAGCCGGAAGGTGGGCAGCCAGACCGTCGGGACCGCGAGACCGAGCCCGACCAGCGCGAGGAGGCCCCCCGGCCAGCGCTGGAGCAACAGGTCCCGCACCGACGCCAGCGAGACCCTCCGGCCCCTTGCCTCCGCACGGCCGACCGGCATGGCTCAGCGCGACCCGAAGGCCTCGGCGACCTCGAGGAGACGGCTGTTCGCCTCGGTCTCCCCGATCGTCACGCGGACCCCGTCGTCGCCGTACTGCCGGACCATCAGGCCGGCCTCCTCGCAGGCCCGCGCGAAGGCGCTCGAGTCGTCACCGAGCGGGAACCACACGAAGTTGGCGTCCGACTGCGGCAGCTTCCAGCCCTGGTCCGCCAGCGCGAGCGAGACCCGGTCGCGCTCGGCGACGAGGCTCTCGACCCGCTCCGCCAGCTCGTCCGAGGCGTCGAGCGAGGCGATCGCCGCGACCTGGGCCAGGGAGTTGACGCCGAACGGGGTGGCCGTCTTCCGCAGGGCAGCGGCGACGGGAGGGTGCGCCACGGCATACCCGACCCGGAGGCCCGCGAGGCCGTAGGCCTTGGAGAAGGTCCGGAGCACGACGACGTTGGGTCGGTCGCGCCAGACCTCGAGGCCGCGGACCGCATCGGGGTCGCGGACGAACTCGACGTAGGCCTCGTCGACGACGACGATGACGTCGTCGGGCACCTTGTCGAGGAAGGCCTCCAGCTCGGCCGCGTGCACGCACGGGCCGGTGGGGTTGTTGGGCGTGCAGACGAGCACGACCCGGGTGCGGGAGGTGATCGCGGCGAACATCGCGTCGAGACGGTGCCGCTGCCCCTCGTCGAGGCCGACCATGACCGGCGTCGCCCCGGCCAGGTGCGTGACGATGGGGTAGGCCTCGAAGGAGCGCCAGGCGAAGACGACCTCGTCACCGGCGTCGCACGCGGCGTTGACGATCTGACCGAGCACCGCGACCGATCCGGTCCCGAGCGCGAGGCACTCCGCCGGCACGCCGATCGCCCGCGAGAGCCGTGCCGTGAGGGCCGTCACCGCCATGTCGGGGTAGCGGTTGATCGTCTCGGCCCCCTCCGCGATCGCCGCGAGGACCGACGGGAGCGGGCCGTAGGGGTTCTCGTTGGAGGACAGCTTGTATGCCGTCACCCCCGCGGGCGCCGCCGCGGGCTTCCCGGGCTTGTAGTCGGGCATCTGCGCGAGCACCGACCGGAGCCGCACCCCGCCCTCGGTCTGCATCGGCGATGCGGCGTCCTCACTCATGCCGACACTGTATTCCGTCGGTCCGACGAGCCCGGCGCCTCCACGGACGACCGCGCACTGGACACTTCACTGACGGCCGGCAGCCGGTGTGGCTAGGCTCACACCGTCGCGTCAGTGCAGCCACGACGCCCTCCTCGATTGTCTCCTCACCGGAAAGACGCCGCCTCATGCGCCTCGGCATCCTGACAGGAGGCGGGGACTGCCCCGGCCTCAACGCCGTCATCAGGGGTGCGGTCCGTGCCTCCGAAGTCACCTACGACAGCACCGTCATCGGCTTCCGCAACGCGTGGCGTGGCGTCATCGAGGACGACTACGAGGCCCTCGACGTCGAGATCTGCCGAGGCATCCTGCCCAAGGGCGGCACCATCCTCGGCACGTCACGCGACCAGCCGTTCGCTCGCGAGGACGGCCTGCGGCTCGTCCGCAAGGCCTACGACCGCCACGGGCTTGACGCGATCATCGGCATCGGCGGCGAAGGCTCGATGGGCGTCCTCAACCGCCTCCACGAGAACGGCTTCCCCGTCATCGGGGTCCCGAAGACGATCGACAACGACATCCTGCTCACGGAGATGACCTTCGGCTTCCAGACCGCGGTCCAGATCTGCACCGACGCGATCGACCGCCTCCACACGACGGCGGAAAGCCACCACCGCGTCCTCGTCGTCGAGGTGATGGGCCGCCACGTCGGCCACATCGCGATCTGGTCGGGCCTCGCCGGAGGTGCCGCGATCACGCTGACGCCCGAGGAACCCTTCGACATCGACGAGGTGTGCGAGCGCATCGTCGGTCGCCACCGGAAGGGCCGCTACGCGACGATCGTCGTCGTGGCCGAGGGCGCACTGCCCAAGCCCGGCACCTTCACGATCCCGCCCCCCGAGGTCGACGTCTACGGCCACCAGATCCTCGGCGGCATCGGTCAGATCCTGGCTCGTGAGATCTACGGTCGGACCGGCATCGAGAGCCGCACCACCGCCCTGGGGCACGTCCAGCGCGGCGGTAGCCCGGTCGCCTTCGACCGCGTCCTCGGCACCCGGTTCGGCGTCGCCGCGGTCGAGGCTGCGCTCGACGGCGCGTGGGGCCAGATGGTCGCCCTCCAACGGGGCAAGATCGAGCGCGTCCCGATCGCCGACGCCGTCGGGGGCCTCAAGATGGTGGACCCCGACTTCCTGCGGCTCAACACGATGTTCCAACCGCGCCTGCCGGGAGACGAGCACCCGGGCCTCCCGGTGGAAGACTGAGCCCCATGCTGATCAACTTCGCGATCCAGACGGTCATCAACGGCATCGCCCTCTGGGTGGCCGCCTGGGCCGTGCCGGGGATCGCCTTCGGCACCGCCAGCTCGAGCACCAAGGTCGTGCTGACCGTGCTCGGCGTGGCCCTCATCTTCGGCGTCGTCAACGCCGTGCTCAGGCCCCTCGCACAGATCATCTCGCTGCCCCTGATCATCCTCACGCTGGGGCTGTTCATCTTCATCGTCAACGCGCTCATGCTCGCGCTCACCTCGTGGGTCGCCGGACAGCTCGACCTCGCCTTCACCGTCGACCACTTCTTCTGGGACGCCGTCTGGGGCTCGCTCATCATCACCTTCGTCTCGATGGTGCTCGGCTTCCTCCGGCGCGCCGACTGAGCCCGGTCCCGGCCACCGGTCCACGGATGCCGTGAGACCCGCATCCGTCAGGGCGCGGGACTCCTCGTCTTGCCGGCCGTGTCCTCTCGCGGCCGGGGTGAGGTGTCGCTAACCTGAAAAGACCCCGCACCCCCGAGCCCCGCCGAGAGCCCCACCCATGCCACGTCAGCCCGACGCCTCCGCCTCAGCAGTGACGCTGCTGTACCAGCGTGAGCGCCGGATGGGCCACCTGCGGATGGTCCGATCCATCTCGCGGACGGTCACCGTCCTCGCGCTCGGGGCCTACGTCGGTCTGACCTTCGTGGGCGGGGAGGGTTTCGGCTCCTGGTCGACGTCGGTGCGACTCATCCTGACGTGCGGCGTGGTCGCATGGGTCGTCGAGCTCGTGCACGAGTACCGGGTCGCGTCCCACCAGCTCAACTCGCGAGTCCTCGTCGCGCGCGTGAGCGCGGTCCGGACCGAGCTCGCAGCGGCGGAGCGTGGGTCGGGCCGGCCCGACCCACGTCGACGGCCGGCGCCATGAGCCAGACCCTGCTCGAGCGCCTGAGCGCGCTGGAGCACGAGCTCGAGCAGTCCGAGTCCGCGGTGGACCGGGCGCTCACCGCAGCCACGCGCACGGCCGTCGTCGCCGCCCTCATCGTGCTCCTGGGAGTGGGGATCGGCCTCGTCACCCTCGCCTAGACGGGGCACCGTCGGCACGCCGGCGCCTCCGGTCGGGGGTGTCGGGTCGAGCGGTGTGGGCGCGGCGTCCTACGGTCGTGGCATGCGGTTGCTGCACACCTCCGACTGGCACCTCGGGCGCACGCTCCACGGCGTGAACCTGCACGAGGCGCAGTCGGCCGTGCTCGAGCGCATCTGCGAGCTCGTCGAGGACCCGCCCGACGGCATACCGATCGATGCGGTGCTCGTCAGCGGCGACGTCTACGACCGCGGCGTCCCCCCCGTCGAGTCGGTGCGCCTGCTCGAGTGGACACTGAGCCGCCTGGCCGGGGTGACGACCGTCGTCGTCACGTCGGGCAACCACGACTCCGCGATCCGGCTCGGCTACGGCGCCGGCCTCTTCCGGGACCGGATCCGGATGATCACCGACCTCAGCCTCATCGACCTCCCCGTCCTCGTCGAGGGCAGTGACGGGGTGACCGCGGCCGTCTACGGCATCCCGTACCTCGACCCCGACCACGCGCGGACCGCGCTCGCCTCCGGTGGCGAGATGCTGCCGCGCTCGCACCAGGCCGTCGTCACCGCCGCCTGTGACCGGGTGCGTGCCGACCTCGCCGGACGAGGCGGGGTCCGGGGCGTCGTCATGGCGCACGCGTTCGTCGCCGGTGCCGAGCCGAGCGACTCCGAGCGCTCGATCATGGTCGGGGGCGTCGACCGGGTCGCGGGCACGGCCTTCGCGGGCATCGACTACGCCGCCCTGGGCCACCTGCACGGCCAGCAGTCGCCACAGGGCGCGGCGGGGTCGGTCGTGCGCTACTCCGGCTCGCCGCTGCGCTACTCCTTCTCCGAGCAGGACCACACCAAGGTCGTGCTCCTCGTCGACCTGCCGGCCACGGGCGAGCCGGTCGTGACGCCGGTCGAGATCACCCAACCGCGGGCCATGGCCTCGCTCCGTGGGCAGCTGGAGCAGCTCCTCGCCGACCCGGCGCACCGCGCGCACGAGGACAGCTGGGTGCGCGTCACGGTCACCGACCGGGTACGCCCCGATGCCCTGATGGACCGCATCACCTCGCGGTTCCCCCACGCCCTGCAGGTCTTCCACGAGCCGGCGGGAGCGATCGACCGCGGGCGGGGCGGCACCTCGCTCGCGACCGAGCGCGACCCGCGCGAGCTCGGCTCCGACTTCATCGCCTACGTCACCAAGACCGAGGCGAGCGCCGGAGAGGTCGACGTCTTCACCCTCGCCTACGAGGCGGCCCTCGCGGCACAGCAGCGGGCAGAGTCGGGAGAGGTGGTCTGACATGCAGCTGCACCACCTGTCGATGACCGCGATCGGACCCTTCGCCGGGACGGAGACCATCGACTTCAGCACGGTCGGCCGCGCCGGGCTCTTCCTGCTCGAGGGCCCGACCGGCTCGGGCAAGTCGACGATCATCGACGCCATCACCTTCGCCCTCTACGGCAAGGTCGCCCAGGCGTCCGCCGACGTCGAGCGGATCCACTCCCACCACGCCGACCCCCGCGAAGTCCCCGTCGTCACGCTCGTCTTCGAGACCCAGTCAGGGATCTACCGGGTGCGACGCACGCCCCGCTTCGAGCGCCCGAAGTCGCGCGGGGACGGAAGCACCACGGCGCAACCCACGGTCAAGCTCTGGCGCGTCACCACCCCCGACGACCTCACCGGCGGTGAGCTGTTGTCGACCAACATCGGCGACTGTGACGACGAGATCACCCGTGCGGTCGGGCTGACCCGGGACCAGTTCGTCCAGACGGTGATCCTGCCGCAGGGTGAGTTCGCGACCTTCCTGCGGGCCCGGTCCGAGGACAAGGGCAAGCTGCTCGAGAAGGTCTTCGGCACCGACTTCTTCCGGCGCGTGCAGAACGAGGTGGTCGAGGCGGGTCGGATCGCCGCGGCGCGGCGGCAGGCCGCGCTCGACGAGATCGCGGACGCCGTCCGAGCCCTCGCCGTGTCCGCGAGCCTCGACCTCGCGCGTCGGGACGAGCTGCTCACCGTCAGCCGCACGGCCCCCGCGAGCCTGCCGGCCGAGCTGGCGCAGGTCGTCGACGAGCTCGTGACGGGCGAGCGCCACGCCGCCAAGCGCAGCCGTGAAGCCATCGCCGAGTACCAGCAGATGGCCGACATGGTCGGCGACGCCCGACTGCGCATGCAACGCCGGGAGCGGCTGCTCGAGCTCCAGCGGCGCGACGAGGACCTCGGCCGGCGAGCCGTCCACTTCCGTGAGCTCGGGGACGCGGTGACCCGAGCACGCCAGGCCCGTCCCGTGGCCGGTGCGGTGCGCACCCTCGCCAAGTCGGAGGCAGCGCTCAAGCGCGCCGAGACGACGCTGGGTCGGGCGCGTGCCCACGTCGACCCGAGCCACCGCGACGACGACGTGGCGAGGCTGCGCGGGACCGCCACCCGCTGGCGCGAGACGATCGGCGCGCTCTCCGGTGCGCTCGCGACCGAGGCCGGGCTTCCCGCCCGGACGCAGGAACGGGCCCGGCTGCGCGTGTCGGTCGAGCGGTGCCGCGAGACCATCGCCGCGGTCGCCGCGGAGCTGGCCGGCCTGCCGCGCCAGCTCACCGAGCAGGAGTCGGCCCTCTCGGAGGCACGACGGCTCGTCGCGCTCGTCGAGCCGCGCACCACGGACGCCGCACGCGCCCGGGACCGGCTCGAGGCCGCGGTCTCCCACGTGACGGCGTTCGATCGAGTCGCGGCCCGGACGACGGACGCGACCGAGCGACTGGGTCAGGCGCAGGCGCACGAACGGGTGCTCGCCCACCTGCGCCGAGCCCGCATCGAGGCCATCGCCGGCGAGCTGGGGCTCACCCTCGTGGACGGCGCGGCCTGTCCCGTGTGCGGCGCCACGGAGCACCCCGCCCCGGCCCGCCCGACGGACGACGCGGTGACCCCCGAGCAGGTCGCCCAGCAGGAGGACCGGCTGGCCTCGCTGCACCGTGCGGCCGAGGCCTCCGCCGACCGGCTCACCGCGGCCCGGGCCGAGCTGCGGGAGCTCGCGATCCGAGCCGAGGGGCTCGACGTCGCTCAGGCCCGGCTGGCAGCCGACGCGACGACCGCCGCTCTCGCGGAAGCCGTCACCGCCGAGGCCGCCGTGCTCGCCGGGAGCGCCCGACTCGGTGAGCTGCGCGCTGCGGACGACATCCTCACGGCCCGCGCCGCAGATGCGGGCGCCGAGCTCGCCCGCCTCGAGCAGGCCACCACCGACCTCGTCGACCGGCTCGACCACGAGCTGGCGGAGGTGACGGCAGCCCGGGACGGCCACCCCAGCGTGGCCGACCGACGCTCGGAGCTGACCCAGGCCGTCACCCGCCTCGACGAGCTCATCGACGCGATCGGGGTGCGCGACACCACCCTGCGCGCCGTCGAGGAGGACGAGGCGTCTCGCGACGCCGACCTCGCCCAGGCCGGCTTCGCCACGGTGGCTGAGTGGCTCACCGCCGACCGGCCGGCGGAGTGGATCACCGAGACGACGGCCGAGATCGCGCAGTTCGAGCAGGAGTGCACGCGGGTCAAGGCCGGGCTGTCCGGCCCCGAGCTCGCTGACGTCCAGCTCGATGCGCTCTTCGACGACATCGACCAGCTGGTGGCCCTCGAGCGGGCGGCCAAGTCCGAGATGGAGGCGGCGGGCACGGCGCTCGGCAGCATGACGCACCAGGTGACGCGCAGCCGGTCGCGGGTCGGCGAGATCACCGATGCGACGCACCGCAACGCGTCGGTCATCGCCGAGACGGCCGACGCGGTGCGAGTCGGCCTGCTCGTCGCGGGGGGTGGGGAGAACCAGCTCAACCTCGACCTCGCCAAGTACGTCCTCATCCGTCGCTTCACCCAGGTCCTGTCGGCCGCCAACACCGAGCTGGCCCGCTTCTCCGGGGGCCGCTACTCGCTCGAGCACACGGACGCCAAGAAGGGGAACGCCAAGTCGGGTCTCGGCGTCCGCGTCCACGACCTGCACACCAACCAGGTCCGCGAGGTCGGCACGCTCTCCGGCGGTGAGACCTTCTACGTCTCGCTCTCGCTCGCCCTCGCCCTCGCGGAGGTGGTCCGGTCCGAGGTGGGCGGGGTCGACCTCGGCACGCTCTTCGTCGACGAGGGTTTCGGCACGCTCGACCCCGACGTGCTCGACGACGTCATGCAGACGCTCGAGGGCCTCCGGGCAGGCGGTCGCACCGTGGGCGTCGTCAGCCATGTGACCGAGCTGAAGTCCCGGATCGCGGACCGGATCGAGATCATCGTGCGCGACGACCACACCTCGACGCTGCGGGTCACCGCGTAGCGGCGCAGGCTCAGCCCGCCGTCGACCGTGTCCCGTGCGGGGCCGCGACCCTAGGCGGACCCGCCTGCACGTCGGCTGAACGCGTTGAGCGCGACGACGACGAGCCCGACGACCGCCGCGTAGGACGCGAGGGAGCCATAGCCGAGGTGGTCGACGACGACCCCGGCCACTGCGCCCCCGACGGCCCCGGACAGTCCCATGACCACCTCCGACAGGCCCTGCGTCGCCGGGCGTTCCTCGGCCGACACCGCCGATACGAGCATCGTCGAACCGGCGATGAGGGTGCACGACCAGCCGAGGCCGAGCAGCAGCAACGCGAGGAGGAGCAGCGGCGACCACCCCGTCATCGAGCGCGAGGCGAGCAGCGCCGCGGCGGTGAGGATCAGCCCACCGGTCACCCCGACCGGACGCCCACCCCACCGGTCCACGGCGGCCCCGACGATCGGGGAGAAGGCATACATCCCGACGATGTGGACCGAGATGACGAAGCCGATGACCTCGAGCTCCGCGTGCCCGGCCTTCATGTGGAGCGGGGTCATCACCATGACGCTCACCATGACGACATGACCGAGCGCGGTCGTGAGCACGCCCAGCCGGGCACCCGCCCGGGTCCGGACGACGCGCAGTCCCCGGGTCAGCGAGCCGTCGTGGTCCGCCTCCGGCTCGTCGACGTGGTCCCCGAGGTCGACCGCGCCGAGCGGCTGGCCGGGGTGGACATCGGCAGCGGACACCCCCGACCGGGCGCGTTCATCGGTATGCCGCTGGGCCGCCTCCACCCTCTTGCGCGCCACCCGGTCGGCGCGGTCCACCGCCTCGAGGGCGCGCGAGGTGAGGAGCGGGTCCGGGCGCAGCAACCGGTTGATGACGACCAGCGCGAGGGCGAAGCCGGCGAGGGAGAAGACGAAGGAGCCGACGAGGTCGGGTAGGCCCACGAGCTGCGCGAAGGACCGCCCGGGTCCGACGAGGTTGGGGCCGAGGACGGACCCGATCGTCGTGGCCCAGACCACGAGGGACAGGTCGCGACCACGGCGCTCCTCCCCCGCGAGGTCGGCAGCGGCATACCGCGCCTGACCGTTGGCACTCGTGCCACCCCCGAACAGGAGCATGCCGAGGAGCATGAGCGGGAACGACCCGGCGACGGCCGCGGTGACGACGACCGCCGCACCGACCATGGCGAGGGCCAGCCCGAGCTGGAGCCCGAGGCTGCGCCCCCGTGCCGCCATGACCCGGGCGACGGGGATCGAGATGAGCGCGCCGCCGAGGACCTGGAACGTCGTCCCGAGACCGGCGAGCGCATCGGTCCCGGACAGCTCGGCGGCGAGCAGCGCACCGACCGCCACCCCGCTGGCCATGCCCAGGCCGCTGAGGATCTGCGAGAGGAAGAGGGTGCGGACGACCTTGCGCTGCAGGCTCGCCCGATCCCCAAGGGTCGGAACGGCGACGGGTGGCGTCATCCGACGTGCCGTCGGGACGTGATGACCCGGAACCGGTTCGCGACGAAGGCGGCGTCGGTGTAGGCGGCGTTGGCGGCCGGGTTGGCGCCCGTGCCGTGCAGGTCTGAGAAGGCCGCGGTCTGGTTGACGAAGACCTGGCCGGTGAGGTTCTCCGACAGCGCGACCCCGCCCTCCGCGGCCGCGTCGCGGGCCTGCTCGAGCACGTCCTCGCTCGTCGAGTAGACGGCCGCGGTCATCGCGCCGTGCTCGCGAACCGTGTCGGCGAGCTGGGCGAGCGACTGGTCGGTCGACGCGGTCCGGATGAGGAAGCCCACCGGTCCGAAGCACTCCTGCGTGTAGACGTCCTCGCGGCTGACGTCGACGGTGACGAGGCCCGGGGTGCGCACGACCGCGTCCGGCCAGCTCGGGTGCTGGACCCGCCGGGAGTCGAGCACGACCCGTCCGCCCGCGTCGGCCGCGAGCTGCTCGAGCGTCTCGGCATTGGCGCGGACCTGGTCGTTGACGGTCGCACCGAGCAGCTCGACCGCCTTGGCGTCGTCCCCGGTCAGGCGCGACACGGCCCCGGCAAGACGGTCCGCGAACTCGTCGAAGGTGAGGTGTCCCTCGTCGGTGTCGACGCCACCGGACGAGACGTAGAGGTTCTGCGGCGCCGTGCACATCTGGCCGGAGTAGAGGGTGAGCGAGAAGGCGAGGTTGCCGAGCAATCCCGACAGGTCGTCCGTGGAGTCGACGACGACGGAGTTGAGCCCGGCCTTCTCGGTGTAGACGAGGGTCCCGTTCGTCGCGGCGGACTCCTCGAGCCAGCCGCCGAACCCGGGGCCGCCCGTGTAGTCGATGATCGCGACCTCGTCCCGCTCGGCCAGCGTCCTGGCCAGTCCCTGGCCGTCGGACTCGGCCGCGAGCTGGACGAGGGCGGGGTCGAAGCCGGCCTCGGCGAGCACCGTCCGGGCCACCTCCACCGAGATCGCGAGAGGCAGCACGGCCCGCGGGTGCGGCTTGACGACGACGGCGTTGCCGGTGACGAGGGAGGCGAAGAGCCCCGGGTAGGCGTTCCACGTCGGGAACGTGTTGCAGCCGATGACGAGGGCGACCCCGCGGGGGACGATCCGGTAGTCCTTGCGCATCCGGGTCGGCGCGGGGTTGCCGGCCCGGTCCTTGCCCGGCTTCTCCCAGAGCACTGTGGACGGCACCCGCTCCTGCTCGACGAGGCCGGCGGCCACGGCCTCGAGTGCCCGGTCCTGCGCGTGGGCCCCGCCGGCCTGGAAGGCCATGACGAAGGGCTGGCCGGAGGTGTGCATGACCGCGTTGGCCAGCTCGAACGACCGGGCGTTGATCCGGTCGATGATCTCGACGCAGACCGCGGCCCGCACCCTGGCACCGGCGTCGCGCCAGGCCGGGATGGCCGCTCGCGCGGCGGCGAGACCGGCGTCGAGGTCGAGGGCCGGGTAGGTGGTGCCCAGCGTCGGCCCGTAGGGCGAGACCTCGCTCCCGACGGTGGTGCCGTCGGTCGGCTGATCCGACAGGGCGGCATACGTCCGGCCGAGGTGCGCCTCGTGGGCGACGAGCCCGTCGGCGGCGGCGGTCTCCCCGTAGACGCGCGGGCTCGGCGACTCGGGGTAGCGGGAGTACCACGAGCGGGTGGCCAGGGCCTGACGGATCTCGTCGAGGACGGTGGCGTGGGCGTCGAGGAGCGGGTGGGCGGGCGTCGTTGCCGGTGCGGTCACGGGTCGATGCTAGCCCCGGCCGCCGCCACCGCCGAAGGGCCCCGAGGGGTGCCGGCGGGCGTGACGAGGCAGGATGAAGGCCATGGTCGACGCCGCGAAGCCGAGGGAGCCCCACCGCGAGGAGGGCGCTGACGATCGCTCCCGTCCGGGACCGGTCGGGATCGTCGGGGCCGGCGCCATGGGGATCGGGATCGCCCAGGTCGCGGCCACGGCAGGGCACGACGTCGTGCTGGTGGATGCCGTCCCCGGGGCGGCCGTGACGGGCCTCGCGCGGATCCGGACCGCACTCGAGCGGCAGGTGGAGCGCGGCCGGCTCGACCCCGGGGCCGCCGCCGACGTGGCCGACCGGATCCGCTCCGTCGACGACGTCGCCGACCTGCCGCAGTGTGTCCTCGTCATCGAGGCGGTGCCCGAGGACCTCGACCTCAAGCGAGCCGTCTTCGCCACCCTCGCCGAGCACCAGTCGGCGAGCACGCTGCTCGCGACGAACACCTCGAGCATCGACGTCTCGGCGATCGCCGAGGCCGCGACCGATCCGGAGCGGGTGCTCGGGCTGCACTTCTTCAACCCGCCACCGGCCATGCGCCTCGTCGAGGTGGTCCACGGCCTGGCGACGTCACCAGCGCTCGCAGCCCACGCGGCAACCCTGATGGCCTCGTGGGGCAAGACGCCTGTGCGGTGCGCCTCGACGCCGGGGTTCATCGTCAACCGGGTCGCCCGACCGTTCTACGGCGAGGCGCAGCGGGTCGTCATGAGCGGGACCGCCGACGCGGCCACCGTCGACTGGATCCTGCGCGAGCGTGGCGGCTTCGCGATGGGTCCGTTCGAGCTGACCGACCTCATCGGCCAGGACGTCAACCTCGCCGTGGGCACCTCGGTCTGGGAGCAGACCGGCCGGGACGAGCGCTATGCGCCCACCAGTTTCCAGCGGGACCTCGTCGCCGCAGGCCGGCTGGGTCGCAAGTCGGGATCCGGCGTCTTCGCGTATGCCGCCGACGGCACGCCCGAGTCCGACGCTCCCGACCTGGGGTTGGCCGGCCGGCTCGTCGGCGGGCCGGTCGCCACCGATCCCCTGGCCCGCACCCTGGCGATGCTCGTCAATGAGGCCGTCGACCTCGTCGCGCGCGGTGAGGCCACCGCGGAGGACGTCGACACCGCCATGATGCTCGGCACCCGCTACCCGCGGGGCCCGGTCGAATGGGGCCGCCAGATCGGCTTCGACGTGGTCGCGGCGCAGCTGCGCGAGCTCGACGCCGCCTACCCGGGGGGCCGCTACCGGCCCAGCCCGGCCCTGACCGACGGGAGCCTGACATGACCGAGGAGCCAGCGGAGCCGGGCGCCGCCGAGATGGCCGGGATGGCCGGGATCGAGCACGCTCGGCGGATGTGGGCCGACGACGCCGCCTCCCGCTCGCTGGGCATGGAGGCACTGCTCATCGAGGCGGACCACGCCGTCGTCCGGATGCCGATCCGCGACGACATGGTCAACGGGCACGGCACGTGCCACGGCGGGTTCATCTTCACCCTCGCGGACTCGTGCTTCGCCCTGGCCTGCAACTCGCGTGGTGCGCTGACGGTCGCATCGGGCGCCGACATCACGTTCACCGCGCCGGGGCGCCTCGGCGACGTCCTCCTCGCCGACGCGGTGGTCCGGTCGGCCTTCGGCCGCAGCGGGATCACCGACGTCACGGTCAGGCGCGACTCGGACGGCCACGTGATCGCCGAGTTCCGCGGCCGCAGCCGCTCCCGCACCCCCGCCTGACCTCCGACCCCGTCGAGTGGGCACTTCCGCCCCAAGGCGGGTGAAAGTGCCCATTCGACGGGGGTTGGGCGGAGACGACAGCGCGCCCCGTCCCATGAGGTCGTGGGGCGGGGCGCGCCGTCGAGACGTTCCGAGGGGTGGTCAGCGCGAGGTGCGGCGGCTGCCCGAGCGGGAGCCGGCCGAGAACGCCGCGGCGCCACCGGAGGACGAGGTCGAGTAGATGGTGGCGGAGCCACCACGACCCGAGCCGCCACCGGAGCGACCGGAGCTGCTGCGCCCGGAGCCGCCCTCGGAGGTCTGACCGGAACGACCGCGTCCACGGCCGCCCTCGGCCGGACGGCCCGA
>JBBRGO010000057.1:0-14610 GCA_038224055.1 Actinomycetales bacterium | reverse complement strand
GATCCCGATGGTCATCCGGATCCCGTTCGGCGGCGGCATCGGCAGCCCCGAGCACCACTCCGAGAGCCCCGAGGCCTACTTCGCGCACACGGCCGGCCTGCGGGTCGTCGCCTGCTCGAACGCCGAGGACGCGCACTGGATGATCCAGCAGGCGATCGCGTGCGACGACCCCGTCATCTTCTTCGAGCCGAAGCGGCGCTACCACGACCGCGGCGAGTACGACACGTCCGCGGCGGAGGCGCCGCGAGGGCTCTTCGAGGCCAACGTGGTCCGCGCCGGGACCGACGTGACCCTCGTCGGCTACGGCCCGGTCGTCAAGACGATGGTCGAGGCGGCCACCGCTGCCGAGGCGGAGGGCACCTCGGTCGAGGTGATCGACCTGCGCTCCCTGTCCCCGCTGCCGATCGACGCGATCGTCGACTCGGTCCGCAAGACGGGTCGGCTCGTCTGCGTCCAGGAGGCGAGCAGCTTCCTCGGGATGGCGTCGGAGATCTCGGCCCAGGTGACCGAGCGCTGCTTCTACGAGCTCGAGGCGCCCGTCATCCGCGTCGCCGGGGCCAACATCCCGTACCCGCCGAGCCGGATGGAGGACGAGTTCCTCCCCGATCTCGACCGGATCCTCGACGGCGTCGACCGCGCCCTCGCGTACTGACCCCCGAAAGGCGCGAACCAGCATGACTGTCAAGACGTTCAACCTGCCTGACCCCGGTGAGGGACTTGTCGAGGCCGAGGTCGTCGAATGGAAGGTCGCGGTCGGCGACACGGTGAAGGTCAACGAGATCGTCCTCGAGATCGAGACCGCGAAGTCGCTCGTCGAGCTGCCCATCCCGTGGGCCGGCACCGTCCACCGGATCCTCGTCGACGTGGGCGCGACGATCGATGTCGGCACCCCGATCATCGCGATCGACGACGGGCAGGGCGGGGACGAGGCCGTCGTCCCGCAGATCCCGGGTGAGACCGCCGGGAAGGCCGAAGCCGTCGGTGGCGGGGACGGGCAGGAGGCGAACCTCGTCGGCTACGGGGCCAAGGCGGGTGCGACCGCGCGTCGCGCTCGCAAGGGTGCCGGTACGCCGCAGGGCGCGGTCGTCGCCTCGACCCCGGCCGCCGCTGCCGTCCCGCCCGCGTCGAACCAGCCGTCGGAGCAGGTGTCGGCAGAGCCGACCGTGCCCGAGCCGGCGCTCCCCTCCGCGAGGACCGGGTCACCGTCTCCCGCCGTGACCGCCGGATCTCCCGTGACGGGCCGGCCCAAGGCCAAGCCGCCGGTGCGCAAGCTGGCCAAGGACCTCGGCATCGACCTCACCGACGTCACCGCGACCGGGCCGGACGGCACCGTCACCCGCGACGACGTCACGAACCACAGCGGCTCGAGCTCAGTCGCTGATGCTGCGGCAGAGGACGGCTCGACCACGACAGCGCCGGCCGACACTGCGGCGTACTCGGCGCCGTTCGGGTCGGGGGAGCGCGAGGTGCGCACCCCGATCAAGGGGGTCCGCAAGATGACCGCCCAGGCCATGGTCGGCTCGGCCTTCACCGCGCCGCACGTCACCGAGTGGATCACGGTCGACGTGACCCGCACGATGGAGCTCGTGGACCGGCTGCGGACCGACCGCGAGTTCAGCGACGTCAAGGTCACGCCGCTGCTCGTGCTCGCCAAGGCGCTGACCGTGGCGATCCGCCGCAACCCGGGGATGAACGCGACGTGGGACGAGTCCGCGCAGGAGATCGTCCAGAAGAACTACGTCAACCTCGGCATCGCGGCCGCCACCCCGCGGGGCCTGATCGTGCCGAACGTCAAGGACGCCCATGCCCTGACGATGCTCGAGCTCGCCCGGGCCATCGGTGCGCTGACGGCGACGGCCCGCGAGGGTCGCACCCAGCCGGCCGAGATGTCCGGTGGCACGATGACGATCACCAACGTCGGGGTGTTCGGCGTCGACAGCGGGACCCCGATCATCAACCCGGGTGAGAGCGCGATCGTCTGCTTCGGCGCGATCCGCAAGCAGCCGTGGGTCGTCACCGGCGCGGACGGCAACGACGAGATCGCGATCCGCCACGTGACGCAGCTCGCGGTGAGCTTCGACCACCGGCTCATCGACGGCGCGCTCGGCAGCCGCTTCCTCGCGGACCTCGCGGCGCTGCTCGAGGACCCGAGCCGCGCCCTCGAATGAGGGTGAGCGGCTCAGCGAGTGCCGACCGCCGGCTCGGGCTCGAGCTCGCGCCGGGCCTGGGCCGAGTCGACGAGGAAGGCGGCGGACAGGTCGTCGCCGACACGCTCGAGCAGCTGCACGTCGATCCCCTCGTGGCGCTCGGTAACCGTCGGCTCCACCGTCGTCATCACCGCGCGCTCGTCCCGCTCGGCGATGGCCACGGCCAGCTCGCGGCGCAGCGCCTGGTTGAGCACGCCCCCGTCGCGCCGGGCGAGGGCCGCGACCTCGACGGCGAAGCGCTCCGTGTCGGCGGCCTCGGCGAGGTCCTCCGTCGTCAGCATTCTGGACGTGCGCCGGAGCAGCTCGACGCCCCGGGCGAGGTCGCCGTCGCCGACCTGGCTCACGGCTTGGCTGAGGAGCGGTCGCTCACCGGTCAGGGCCGCGTCCGCGAGCATGCCGAGCCGCAGCCCGAGCAGGCGCTCACGGGTGCGGTTGTTGCGGCCCCCGCGGCCGAGCGGCACGGTGAGCTCGTCGTCGTGAGCGGACTGAGCCATCGTGTCGAGCAGCTCACGGCCGGCCTCCTCCGCGGTGTGGACGGTGTCGCGCAGCGGGATCTCCTTGATGAAGAGCGTCGCGATGAGCGCGAGCGCGCACGGCACGAGGCCCCAGAGGAAGACCGAGTGGAGCGAGTCGGCAAGGCCCTGCTGCACACCGGTGGCGATGCCGGGCGGCAGCGCCGACAGCGCGGTCGGGTCCAGGACGGAGCCCGCGCTCAGCTCGGTGCCGGACGCCGCCATCTGCGCACGGGCCGTGGCGGGCAGGTGTGAGGCAATGTTGCCGGAGAGGCCGCTCGTCATGATCGTGCCGAAGACGGCGATGCCGACGGTCGAGCCGACGTTGCGGAAGAACTGCGTCGAGGCGGTGGCGACGCCGAGGTCCTTGCGCTGCGCGGAGTTCTGCACGATGAGGGTGTAGACCTGCAGCGCCATGCCGAGCCCGACGCCGAAGACGACCATCGCGAGGGTGAGCTGGGTGGACGTCGCTCCGTAGTCGAGCCGCAGCAGCAGCCAGTAGCCGGTGCCCATGATGAGGATGCCGAGGATCGTCTGCAGCTTGTAGCGCCCGGTGCGGGTGATGAGCAGGCCGCTGAGGATCGACAGGCCGATCATCGCGACGGACATCGGCATGAGGATGAGGCCGGAGTTCGTGGCCGAGACGCCGAGAACGCCCTGGGCGTAGACCGGCAGGTAGATCATTGCGCCGAACATCATGACGGACACCATGAAGCTCGCGATGTTGGAGGCCGTGAAGATCGGGTTGCGGAAGAGGCGCAGCGGGATGACCGGCTCCTCAGCGCGGCGCTCGGCGCCGATGAAGGCGACGAGCGCGACGAACCCCACGGCATACATCGCGAGGATCTGGGCCGAGCCCCACGCCCACGTCGTGCCACCGAGGGAGGTCGCCGAGAGCAGCAGGATGAGGCTGATCGACAGCAGCCCGATACCGGCCCGGTCGATGACGACGTCGCGAGCGGTGTGCGCGAGGTGGAGGAAGCGCTGGATGCCGACGTACGCGGCGACCCCGACGGGCAGGGTGATGAAGAAGAGCCAGCGCCAACCGAAGTGGTCGGTGACGAAACCGCCGACGAGCGGTCCGGCGATGGAGGAGAGGCCGAAGATCCCGCCCATGAGTCCCTGGTACTTCCCGCGCTGCCGGGGCGGGATGATGTCGCCGATGATCGTCTGCGACAACGGCATCAGGGTGCCCATGCCGAGGCCCTGGATGGCGCGGGCGAGGACGAGGACCCAGAAGTTCGGGGCGAGACCGGCGATGACGCTGCCGATCATGAACACGACGATGCCGCCGAGGTAGAACCCGCGCCGACCGTAGATGTCGGACAGCTTGCCGACGATCGGGACGCTGATCGCACTGACGAGCATCGCGGCGGTGGCGAGCCACGAGTAGTGGTCCATGCCGCCGAGCTCGGCGACGATCCGCGGCATGGCCGGGCTGACGATCGTCTGGCTGATCGACGCGACGAGCATGCCGAGCATGAGCGCACCGAAGATCCGGCGTGAGTTCGCGTCGAGCCCCGTCTCGGCAGTGGTGGCGCTGGGGGGTGCCGCGGAGGCGGTCGCGGCCGGTGAGGTCTGTGGCATGCCCGCTAGGCTAGACCCAAGTTTGCAGTCTCTGCAACTTTGCAGTCGGTGCAGCGTATGCCGTAGCGTGGCCGCCATGACGCAGCTGCCCTCCCACCCCTCCGCGGCCCCTGCCGAGGACGCCGACTGCGGACTGCGTGAGCGCAAGAAGCGGGAGACTCGCAGCGCGCTGCACCGGGCGGCGCTCGACCTCGTCGAGGACAAGGGTTTCGCCGCCGTGACGACCGACGCGATCGCGGCTCGCGCCGGCGTGAGCGCGCGGACGTTCTTCAACTACTTCCCGTCGAAGGACACCGCCGTCATCGGGGTCACGGGGGAGGAGCTGGAGGACCGCGCCGCAGCGCTCGAGCACCTGTTGCCGGGTGAGCAGCCGCTCGCCCTGCTCAAGCAGGTCCTCGCCGAGATGCTCGCCCCGGCCTCGCTCGACCCCCGGCTGCGCGCCCGTCGTCGCCGGATCCTGCTCGGCGAGCCGGCGCTGGCCTCGGCCCTCGTCGGCAACAACATCCGCATCGAGAACGCCCTCACCGCCGCGCTCGAGCGACGGCTGGGCGTCCAGCCCGGGGCGTCGGTCGGCCCCCGCCTCACCGTCGCCGCGGCAACCGCCGTGGTGCGGGCCTGCATCGAGCACCAGCAGTCAGGCGGCGAGGGCACGCTCGACGACAACATCGACGCGGCCTTCACGGCCCTCGGAGCGGGCCTCTCCTGAGGCGTCAGCGACGCGGCCCAGCGTGGGCGACGCAGGTCGTCGCCGTGGGGCGGGCCTCCAGTCGACCTTCCGGGATCGGCTCGCCACACACCGCGCAGACCCCGTGGGTCCCGGCAGCGACCCGGTCCAGGGCCGCGTCGATCTCGACGAGGTGCCGCTCGGCCTGCCCGATGAGGGCCGCGAGCTGCGACCGCTCGTAGGCGATCGTCGACCCCTCCGGGTCGTGCTCGTCGTCGGCGTTGGACCCCTCGGACGCGTCGACGACGACGCCGAAGCCACGCCGCAGTGCAGCGAGCCGCTCGGCCGTGGTCCGTCGGTCGGCGGCGAGCAGCGCGCCCACGTCCATCCCGCCCTCGTCCATCCCGCAATTGTCCGTCAGGGCGGCCCGGAGGACCGGCACCGGGCCCTTCGTGCCGACACCGTGAGCAGGGTCCGGCCGACTCGTGGCGGTCCGCCGGTGCGGACCCGGCAGGATGGGGCGCATGAGCGACCCCAGCGGAGTGGTCTTTCCCCTCGACCCGGCAGCGGGACGACGCAGCACGACGGCAACCGGCCGCGCCGTCGTCGCCGACGCCCTACGCTCCGTCGACCCCGTCGGTGCGGCATCGGCCGAGCGTGAGACGAACTGGCGGCAGGGCTACCTCCCGCACTTCCGGCGGCTCGTCGAGGCCGGGCTCCCGACGCCCGGGGCCGCACGGGCCGTCGCGCGCGACGGGCTGGCCTCCCTCCACGAGCAGATGCGGTGGGCCGGACCGGACGGCGAGGTCGCGCTCGCAGCCGCCCCGGAGGGGGAGCCCCTCGGCTCAGAGACGGTCCGCGGCACCGGCGCCCCGGACCGCACCCTCTCCATCCCGTATGCCGGTCAGCGGCTCACCGGTGACGCGCTCCGACGGCGGCTGGCGCAGTGGGTCGCGGCCGGGGTCGTGGAGCCGTCGCTCGAGGGGGCGGTGGGGCTCGTCCTCGACAACCCCGACTGGCTCGACCTGTCGGACCGCACCGTCGTGGTCCTCGGCGCGGCGGCCGAGATGGGGCCGCTGCGCTCACTGCTGCGGTGGGGGGCGGACGTCGCGGCCGTCGACCTGCCGCGCCCCGACCTGTGGAACCGGCTGCTCGGTGACACCTCCCGCCTCGCCGGGTCCGTGACGGTGCCGGTCCGCTCCGCCGCCGGGACCACCGCCGGGACGGACCTGGCCCACCGGGCCGGCGGGGACCTCGTGCACGACCTCGGGTCGGTGACGCGGTGGGTCCTGGGCCTCGGCGGTCCCCTCGTGCTCGGCAACTACGTCTACGCCGACGGGGAGACGAACGTGCGGGTGTCACTGGCCGTCGACGAGCTGGCCCGCCGGGTGGTCGCCGAGCGGGGCACGTCGGAGGTCGGCCTCGCCTTCCTCGCCACGCCCACCGACGTCTTCGCGGTCCCCGGCGCCGCGGTGGAGCGGTCCGTCGACAACTACGACCAGCGGCATACGAGCAAGGTGCTGCGGGTGCCGTTGCGGACCCTGAGCGGTGGGCGGCTGCTGCGGCGCAACTACGTGCCGGGTCAGGATCCGGGCATCAACGACAGCGTCGTGCTCCAGCAGGGACCGAACTATCTGCTCGCCAAGCGACTCCAACGCTGGCGGGCGACGACGCACCGGGCCGACGGCGGCCTCGTCTCCTTCAAGGTCGCGCCACCGACCCGGACCCGGTCGGTCGTCAGGAACCGGGCGCTCGCCGCTGCCTACGCCGGGGCGCACCGCTTCGGGATCGAGGTGTTCGAGCCCGGCACCGCCAACACGCTCATGGCCGCGCTGCTCGTCCACGACCTGCGGACCGGCGCCCCCGCGCGTGAGCACCCATGGCAGGACGAGGCGCACGCGGCGGCCCACGGGGGGTTGTGGACGTCGAGCTACGACCCCCGCAGCGCGCTCGGCCTCGCGGCGCTGCTCGGTCTCGCGTCGGCCAGGACCTGAGGTCCGCGTCTCAATCCGATCCATCCGCTGGCGCCACCACGGGGTGAGCAGCGATGCTGTGCCCATGGCGGAGCGGACGACGGAGGTGCAGGCGGCGTCACCCGACGGTGACGCGCCGCCTCGTCGGCACGTCGGGGTGCGCACGCTCGTCCCCGCGCTCCTCGCCGCCATCGCCTATCTCGACCCCGGCAACTTCGGGGTCAACATCACAGCGGGCGCCGAGCACGGCTACGCCCTCGTCTGGGTGGTCGTCTTCGCCAGCTGCTCGGCGATGGTTATCCAGTACCTCGCGGCCAAGCTGGGGATGGCGACCGGACGCAGCCTCGCCGAGCTGAGCTCGGAGCGGTATCCCGGCGCGGGACGCGTGCTCCTGTGGGCCCAGGCCGAGGTCGTCGTCGTGATGACCGACCTCGCCGAGATCGTCGGGGGCGCCATCGCCCTCAAGCTCCTCTTCGGTATGCCGCTCACCGTGGGCGCCGTGTGCGTCACCGCCTTCAGCCTCGTCGTCCTCGCGCTCAAGGTCAGAGGCCGGAGCCACTTCGAGTCGGTCGTGCTCGTGCTGCTCGTCGTCATCATCGGTTCGCTGCTCTGGCAGGTGCTCATCGCCGACGTCGACCGGGTGGCGCTGCTCCGCTCCGTCGTGCCCGGACGGCTCGACGGCTCGGGCGCCCTCCTCGCGGTCGGCATCGTCGGAGCGACGGTGATGCCGCACGCGCTGCACTTCCACTCGGCCGCCTCGCGGGGGCGTGAGGTCGGCGCCGACCCGGGCACCTACGTCGGGCACGGCGGGACGCGAGCGGCCCGGCTCCGCAGTGGCCGCCAGACCGTGCGCAGCGTCGTCCTCGCGATGACGATCGCCGGAGCGGCCAACGTGAGCCTCGTCGTCTTCGCGGCGGCGCTCCCGGCCGAAGCCGGCGCGAGCATCGAGACCGCGTGGGCGGCCCTCGGTGCGCAGTCGGGGCAGATCGCCGCGACGATGCTCGCCGTGGCGCTCCTCGCCTCGGGCCTCGCCTCGACCCTCGTCGGCGTCCAGACCGGCGACGTCGTCATGGAGGGCTTCGGGCGTCGGCCGATCCCGCCCCTGCTGCGGCGGATGCTCGCCGTCGTGCCCGCCCTCGTCATCCTCGGTCTCGGGGTCGAGCCGACGAGCGCGCTCGTGTGGAGCCAGGTCGTGCTCAGCTTCGCGCTGCCCGGCACGCTCGTGCCGCTGCTGCTCTTCACCCGGGACCGGCGCCTCATGGGCGTGCTCACCAACCGGCAGCTCACGACGGCGACCGCCTGGGTCATCACCGCGGTCATCGTCGGCCTCTGCACGTACCTCGTCGTGGCCGGAGCCTGATCCCTCGAGCGGCATACGGCAGCAAGGGCGGCTGTGGGAGAGTGGCCGGGCAAGCCAGCCGACCGAAGAAGGTGACGCAGCCCCGTGAGCGCGACCCCCCTCGTCCCGCGCGTCGTCACCGAGCAGCCCGCCCTCACCGCACTGCGGCTCGAGGTCCGGGCCTTCCTCGCCGAGCAGGTGTCCGCGGGCGTCTTCGTGCCTCACGTCGACACGTGGCTGACCCGCTGGGACCGTGACTTCACCCGTGAGCTCGCGGCCCGCGGCTGGCTCGGGATGGTCATCCCGAGGGAGTACGGCGGACAGGGCCGCACCTACCTCGAGCGGTACGTCGTCACCGAGGAGCTGCTCGTCGCCGGGGCGCCCGTTGCCGCTCACTGGATCGCCGAGCGGCAGATCGGACCCTCTCTGCTGCGCTACGGCACGGAGGAGCAGAAGCAGGCCTTCCTGCCGGGTATCAGCCGGGGCGAGGTGACCTTCGGCATCGGGATGAGCGAGCCCGACTCCGGCTCCGACCTCGCGAGCGTCCGCACCCGGGCCGAGCGGGTCGACGGGGGGTGGCGCCTCGCCGGCACCAAGGTCTGGACCTCGGGTGCCCATCAGGCCGATGCCTTCTTCGCGCTGGCCCGGTCGGCGCCGCTCGACACGGCCCACCGCCACGACGGCCTGAGCCAGTTCATCGTCGACCTGCACGACCCCGCGGTCCAGATCAGCCCGATCATCTCGATGGGGGGTGACCACCACTTCAACGAGGTCCACCTCGACGGCGTCGTCATCCCCGACGACAGGGTGCTCGGCGAGATCGGGTCGGGGTGGGAGCAGGTGACCTCCGAGCTCGCCCACGAGCGGAGCGGTCCCGAGCGGATCCTGTCGACCTACCAGCTCCTCGCGGCCGCTGCGTCAGCGATGGACGACGGCCGCCTCCCGCTCGACACGGGGCTCGGCCGCCACGTGGCGCGCATCGCCGCCCTCCGGCAGATGTCGTTCGCCGTGGCGAGTGCCCTCGAGGACGGGGAGGACGCGGACACTGCCGCCGCAGTCGTCAAGGTCCTCGGCACGACCGGGGAGGGGGACATCGCGGACGACGTCGACAGGCTGACCACCACCGGGTGGACCGTCGACGACGACCTCTTCACCCTGCTGCACGCCGCGGTCCTCCAACGGCCCGGCTTCACCCTGCGCGGGGGCACCAACGAGATCCTCCGCGGGGTCATCGCCCGCGGGCTGGGGATGCGCTGATGACCGCCGAACGGCTCGTCCGCACGGCGACCCCCGACCCCGACGTCGTCGCCCTGCTCACCGACCTCTTCGCCACCTACCGGGCCGCTCGTCCTGCCCCGCAGGCGATGCTCGAGCTCGACATCGACCTGTGGGCCCGTCTCGAGGCCCTCGGGCTGACCCGGCTCAGTGCCTCCGAGGAGAGCGGGGGGAGCGGGGCGAGCTGGCTCGAGGCGGCGGCGCTGCTCTCCCTCTCGGCCGCCGCGGCCGCGCCCGTGCCGATCGCCGAGCACGACGTGCTCGGGGCCTGGCTGCTCGAGGCGGCCGCCCTGCCCAACGACGGAGCGCTGCGGACGGTCTGCCGCCCCGACCCGTCGGGGATGGCGATCAACGTGACCTGGGCCCGCGAGGCGTCGTCGATCGTCGCGCTCTGGGAGGACCGCGACCAGTGGCGGGTCGCCGACGTCCCGGCCTCGCGGGTCGGCATCGAGCTCGGCCGCAACGTTGCGGGCGTGCCGAGCGACGCCGTCGAGTTCGACCTCGACGACCTCGAGGTGGGGACCGTCGTCACGCACGAGGTCGGCGAGCAGTTCCACCTCCGCGGTGCCCTCGCCCGGTGCGCCCAGGTCGTCGGCGGGATGGAGCGGGTCGTCGAGATCGTGCTCGACCACGCCAACGCCCGCACCCAGTTCGGTCGCCCCATCGGGCGTTTCCAAGCGGTCCAGCACCTCGTCGCCGACATCGCCTCCGAGACCGCGCTCGCCCGGGCCGCGACCGACGCCGCCGTTGCGAAGGCCGCCGCCTCGGACTGGACCGACCCGGGCATGCTCTTCGCCGTGGCGGTTGCCAAGTCGTGCGTCGGACATGCGGCGTCGGTCGTCGTCCGCGGGTCGCACCAGGTCCTCGGTGCGATCGGCACGACCCTCGAGCACGAGCTGCACACCCTGACCCGCCCGATCCTCGCGAGACGGAGTGAGTACGGCTCCCTCCAGGACTGGGACGAGACGCTCACGGCGCTCGCCACCTCGGCCGGGCACGACCGGCTCTGGACGCTCATCACGACGGGCCGGGCCAGCGCACCCCGGTGACCCTGCCCCGACCACTACCCACCCACCCGGTTCGAGGTGATCCCGGAACCCGTGACGGGTGGAGATCACCTGGAACCGGTGCCAACCAAGGAGATTCCCGATGACCGAGGTCCGCTATGACGTCGAGGACGGCGTCGCCCTCATCACGCTCGATGCCCCCGCCCGGCGCAACGCCCTGTCGGTCGAGATGTCGCAGGAGCTGATCGAGGCCGCGCGCACCGCAGACGCCGACGCCGAGGTGGGCGCGGTCGTCGTCACCGGCGGCTCCCACTTCTGCGCCGGCGCCGTGCGCAGCGTCCTCGCCGACACTGGCCGCGACCCCGTCGAGGACGAGGCCTACCGCAACCTCGAGACGGTGTATGCCGCGTTCACCACCATCGGATCCATCGGCGTCCCCACGATCGCGGCCGTCCGGGGCGCCGCGGTCGGGGCCGGCCTCAACCTCGCTCTCGCCACCGACCTGCGCATCGTCTCGCGCACGGCCCGCCTCCTGCCCGGCTTCGCCCAGATCGGTATCCACCCCGGTGGCGGGCACTTCACCCTCCTCAACCGGGTGGCCGGCCGGGAGGCGGCCGCTGCTCTCGGGCTCTTCGGGGACGAGGTCGACGGCGACCGCGCGGTCGCGCTGGGCCTGGCGTGGGCGGCATACGACGACAGCGACGTGCAGGAGCGAGCGCTGGCGTTGGCCGGGCGCGTCGCGAAGGACCCGGCGCTGGCCCGACGGGCCGTGGCGAGCTTCCGCCGGGAGACCGCTCCCGGCGGGATGGCCTGGGACGTCGCGGTCGAGCTGGAGCGCTCGCCCCAGATGTGGTCGCTGCGGCGCAAGCACTCGGACTGACGCGACCCGCGGCCGGGCGGGGCGGGGCGGGGCGGCGGAAGGGTGACCGCGTCGGGGGTGGCAGGATGAGCGGGTTGACCCTATTTCCCAGCGCCTGAGGATTCGCCGTGCTCACGTCCTACCGACCCCTCTTCGAGGTGCCGGGGGCCCGGGTGTTCATCACCGGCGGGCTCATCGCGCGGACCGCGGGGTCGATGTTCGGGGTCGCGCTCGTCGCGATGATCGCCGCCCGCCGCGGCTCCTACGAGCTCGCGGGGGCGGTGCTCGCCGTCGGGATGGTCGCGCTCGCCCTGTTCGCACCCTTCCTCGGCCGGCTCGTGGACCGTTTCGGGCAGCGCCGGATCGCCATCCCCTTCTTCCTCTGGTCGGGGTTCTGGGCCGTCATGACGATCCTCGCCTCCCTCGAGGACTGGCCCTCCTGGGTGCTCTTCGTGACCTTCCCACTCTGTGGGGCGATCCCCAACCTCGGGACCATGGCCCGGGCCCGCTGGTCACACATCTTCGCCGCCGACCCACGTCGCCTGCACACCGCGATGTCCTTCGAGCAGGTGATGGAGGAGGTCACCTTCGTCATCGGCCCGGTCCTCGCGATCTGGCTGGCCACCTCGCTCTTCCCCGAGGCCGGCTTCGTCTGCGCCCTGCTCGCCTACACGGTCGGCGTCCTCATCTTCATCTCGGCGCGGTCCACGGAGCCGCCGGTCGTACCGCACCACGAGCGTCCCGTCGGTCACGCGCACCGGGTGCCCGGCCTCGTGCCGCTCGCCCTCATCATGGTGATGACCGGCGCGATCTTCGGGGTGAACGAGGTGGTGACCCTGGCCGTGGCCGAGGCCGACGGCCACAAGAACGCCGCCGGGCCGATCCTTGCGCTCTATGCCGTCGGCTCCGCGCTCTCCGGCCTCGTGTTCGGGCACTACTCGCACCGTCGCAACCTCATCAAGCTGCTGCTGGTCGGCACGCTCGGCATGGCCGTGCTCGAGTCACCGGTCATCTTTGCGGGCAACCTCTGGGTCCTCGCACTCCTGATGCTCTTCGCCGGGATGGCGACCGCTCCGACGCTCATCACGACGATGAACCTCATCGAGCGGATCATGCCTCGGGCGCAGCTCAACGAGGGGATGACGATCGTGCTCACCGGGCTCATCATCGGGATCGCCAGCGGGTCGGCGGTGTCGGGCGCGGTCGTCGACCGGGTCGGTCCGAGAGCCGGCTACCTCGTGGCGGTCGTCGCGGGCGGCGTCGCCTTCCTGATGGCCGTCGGGACGCGGTCGTTTCTCACCCGCCGCGAGCTGCACAACCTCCGCTGACGCCGGACGTGACGGAGCGCGTCCTCGCGGTGTCTCGCGGGCGCGCACCGTCACGGGCCGGGGCCGGTCTGCTAGCGGCCCGGCGCCGGGAAGGGTCCGTCGTCTGCGGCGGACCGGACCGTCGCACCAGTGACGGGCTGGCGGCCTGCCGGTTCCGGGCTGGCCTCGGTGCCCTTGTCGGCGGCGTCGCCGTCGGCAGGGACGGCGGGGGCGGCCGGGGCGGCCGGGCCGTTCGACAGCTCCACCGCGGGCAGGAAGAACGTCGCGACGAGGGCCAGCACGAGGACGGCCGAGGCCACGAGGAAGACCGTGCTCATCGCGTCGGAGAACCCGACGAGGAAGGGCCGGGCCAGCCGCGGGTCGAGCTGGTTGATGAACGAGCTGTCCTGCAGGGCCGTCGTGCCGATGCCGCTGCCACCGGCCTGCTGGGAGGCCTGGATCCGGTCGATGAACTGCTGGTTGACCGCGGCGTTGCCCCCGGTCGGGTTCTCCAGGGCGGCCAGGAACTCCGGCGACGTGCGTGCCGACTGGAAGGACTCGCTGATCCGCGCGCCGGCCTGCGAGAAGAGGATCGAGAGGAAGACCGCGGTGCCGAGCGTTCCACCGATCTGGCGGGTGAAGGTGGCCGACGAGGTTGCCACGCCCATGTCCCGCCGGTTGACGGCATTTTGCACGGCGAGCGTCAGCGGCTGGAAGTTGAAGCCGAGGCCGACGCCGAAGAAGAACATTCCGATCATCGTCATCCACAGCGCGGTGTCGGCGTTGACGTAGTGGAACCCGAAGAGGGAGAGCACGAGCAGGGTGGCGCCGATGATCGGGAAGACGCGGTAGCGGCCGGTGCGCGAGATCAGCTGACCCGAGAAGATCGAGCCGGACATGATGCCGAGCGTCATCGGCAGCAGCATCAGACCCGCCTGGGTGGCCGAGGCGCCCTTGACGATCTGGAGGTAGAGGGGCAGGGCGGCGAGACCACCGAACATGCCCATGCCGATGAAGACGGACGCGACCGACGCCGCACCGACGGTGCGGTTGGCGAACAGGCGTAGCGGGATGAGGGCCTCCTCGCCCATGGCCCGCTCGATGAGGAAGAACGCCACCATGCCCGCGAGGCCGATCGCGTAGCAGGTGATCGCGATGGTCGATCCCCAGCCCCAGTCCCTACCCTGCTCCGCGACGATGAGCAGGGGCACGAGGGCGACGGAGAGGCTGACCGCGCCCCAGTAGTCGACGCGGTGGTCGAGGCGGTTGTGCCTGAGGTGCAGGGTGCGGGTCACGACGAAGAGGGCCGCGATGGCGATCGGCACGTTGACGAGGAAGACCCAGCGCCAGCCGGTGATCCCGAAGAGGGTGTCCTGACCGGCGAAGAAGCCGCCGATGACCGGGCCGAGCACGCTCGAGGTGCCGAAGACGGCGAGGAAGTAGCCCTGGTACTTGGCGCGCTCGCGAGGCGGCACGATGTCGCCGATGATGGCGAGCGCGAGCGAGAAGAGACCGCCGGCGCCGATGCCCTGGACCGCGCGGAAGGCGGCGAGGGAGGGAATCGACCACGCCAGTGTGCAGAGCATCGACCCGATCGTGAAGATCGAGATGGCGAAGAGGAAGAGCTTCTTGCGCCCGTAGATGTCACCGAGCTTGCCGTAGAGCGGCGTGGTGATCGTCGCGGTGATCAGGTAGGCCGTCGTCACCCAGGCCTGGCCGGCGAGGTCGTTGAGGTCGTCGGCGATGACGCGCATCGCGGAGGCGACGATGGTCTGGTCGAGGGCGGCGAGGAACATGCCCATCATCAGGCCGATGAGGATGGTGACGATCTCCTTGTGGGAGAGCGGTCCGGCCGCGTCCTGCGCGGTCTGGGGTGGTTC
>JBBRGO010000056.1:0-14727 GCA_038224055.1 Actinomycetales bacterium | reverse complement strand
GCACCCCAGCGTCGGCGAGGTCCGCGGCCTCGGCGTCTTCTGGGCGGTCGAGCTCGTCCGGTCGCGGGAGACCCGTGAGCCGCTCGTTCCCTACAACGCAGCCGGCGACGCCGCCACGCCGATGCTCGCCTTCGCGGGCGCGTGCAAGGAGCGCGGGCTGTGGCCGTTCGTCCACTTCAACCGGACGCACGTCGTGCCGCCCTGCACGACGACGCCGGACGAGGTCCGTGACGGGCTCGCCATCCTCGACGAGGCCCTCAGCGTCGCGGACGAGTTCACCGTCTGAGGCCTGACGGCCTGCCACGTGGGCCCCGGTGACCGCACGTTTCGTCGCCGGGGCGACGAGAAGGTCGGCTGAGGGGTATGCCGCTCAGCGCGGGCTCAGGCCTCGGCGTGCTCGAGCTGCTCGAGGTGGTGGGCCAGGGCCTCGATGTCGGACGGGCCGGTGCCGCAGCAGCCGCCGATGAAGCGGGCACCCGCCTCCGCCCACGACGCGACGAGGGTGAGGTCGAGCCCTCCTTTACCGACCCACTCCTTCGTGGCGCCGTCCCAGACCCCACCCCGGTTGGGGTAGGCGATGGCCGGAAGGCCGGTCTCTGCCACGGCCGCACGGACCGCTCCGACGACCTCGGACTGCGCCGAGCAGTTGACCCCGGCGGCCACGATGGAGCTCGACCCCGACAGCACGGCATACGCCTCGTCGAGGGACTGGCCGGCGTTGGTGAGTCCGTCGCGGACGGAGTAGCAGAACCACGCGGGGAGCCCGATCTCGTCGAGCAGGGCCACGAGGACCTCGGCCTCGTCGGCGTCCGGGACGGTCTCGACGGCGAGGACGTCCGGGGCCGCCGCCGCGAGCAGCTCGAGCCGGGGACCATGGAAGTCGCGCAGGCGGGTCGCGGGGACGCCGTAGCGGCCGCGGTACTCCGACCCGTCGGCGAGAAAGGCGCCGTAGGGTCCCACCGAGGCTGCGACGAGCAGGCCCGGGTGGGTCTCCGCGAGCTCGCCGCGGACCTCGCGGGCGAGGGTGACGCTCCGGGTGATGAGCCGCTCGGCCTCCGTCGCGTCCCGGCCCGCGGCCACGAACCCCTCGACGCTGGCCTGGTAGCTCGCCGTCGTCGCGACGGTCGCCCCGGCGAGGTAGTACGCCCGGTGGGCCGCGGCGACCCGGTCCGGTTCCTCGTCGAGCAGACGAGCGGTCCACAGTCCACCGTCGAGGCTGGCCCCGCCCTGCTCGAGCGCCGTCGAGAGGCCGCCGTCGAGGACGACCGTTCGGTCAGCCGGGCCTCCGGGCCCGGGCGAGTCGTGCCGCGTCCCGGCCGGCCGGCTCACGCCTCCTCGTGCTCGAAGCCGATGAGCCAGTGCAGCCCGAAGCGGTCCACGACCTGACCGTCGGTGGCGCCCCAGGGCCGCTCCTCGAGGTCCATCACGACACGGCCGCCCTCGGAGAGGGCGCCGAACCAGCCGCGCAGGGTGCCGGGGGAGGCGGCGCCGAGCAGCGAGAACATGAGCCCCTGCAGGTGCACGGGCGGCTCGTCACCGGCGGCGTCGGCCGCCTGGAGTTCGACGGGCCCCTCGAGGTAGCCGTGAGCGACGGCATCCGCGGGGCCGTCGGTCCGGTTGAACTCGGCGTAGCTGTTCACGTGCACCGCGGACCCGAAGATCTCGCCGTAGAAGGCGAGGGCGTCACGGGCGGTGCCGGGGAAGAGGACGTACGGCGTGGGACTCGTCATCCGGAGAGTCTAGGGACCGTCCGGGCCGCGGTGGCCGGCCCTCAGTCGTCGATCTCGACGAGGCCGGACGAGGTCGGGTCGACGGCCCGCTGGGCCGCGTCGTCGGGCAGGGGCGGAGGAGTCCCACCCCAGGCCGGGCAGATCGCCTTGTGGTCGCACCAGTCACACAGCCGGCTCGGACTCGGGCGCCAGTCACCGGTCTCGGCCGCGCGCTCGATGGCGCCCCAGAGGGCCTTGACCTTGCGCTCGACGCCGAGCAGGTCCTGCTCGTCCGGCACGTAGCGGACGATCTCGCCGTTGCCGAGGTAGACGAGCTGGAGCAGCCGCGGGATCTCGCCGCGAAGTCACCACAGCACGAGCGCATAGAACTTCATCTGGAACAGGGCCTTGCCCTCGAAGCGCTCCGAGGGCGATCGGCCCGTCTTGTAGTCGACGACCCGCATCGCGCCGTCGGGCGCGACGTCGAGCCGGTCGACGTAGCCACGCAGGACGAGCCCGTCGACCTCGGTCTCGACGTAGAGCTCGCGGTCCGCCGGCTCCAGGCGGGTCGGGTCCTCCAAGCCGAACCACGTCTCGAGCAGGGCCCCGGCTCCGGAGAACCACTCCTCGGTGCGGCCCTCGTGCTCGGCGAGCAGCTCCAGCATCTCCGGCTCCTCCGCCGCGATCCGCTCCCACTCCTGCGGCACGAGGCCGACAGCTGCCTCGAGGGTGCGCTCGTCGGTGGGCAGGTCGAAGAGGCGCTCGAGCACCGCGTGGACGAGGGTGCCGCGCGCCATGGCGGGCGTGGGCGTCGAGCGCAGCTTGTCGATGACCCGGAAGCGGTAGAGCAGCGGGCAGGTCATGAAGTCGGAGGCCCGGCTGGGGGACAGTGCGGAGACCATGTGGCGACTGTATGCCGCTGCGCCGACAGCGCCGCGTGGGCACCGAGGAGTCTCGAGCGGTGCGCGGCGTCTGGGGGCTCGGGGTCTGAGGTCTGTGGCCTCCTCAGGATGTCGCGGCGGGACGGGGGGACAGGCTCACGGCATAGGGTCACGTCATGAGCACCCCGACCCGGACCCGCGGCCCGGTGGCGAGCCCCGGCTGGCGCATCGGCCGCCTCGGCGGCACGCCGGTCTACCTCGCCCGGTCCTGGCCGCTCATCGTCGTGCTCCTCTTCGCCGTGGTTGCTCCCTCGCTCCTCGGCAACGGGCGCAGTACGGGCTACGCGATCTTCGTCGCGTCGGCGGCCGCCGTGATGCTGCTCGTGTCCGTCCTCGTCCACGAGGCCTCGCACGCCCTCGCCGCCCGCCATCGGGGTCACGCCGTCGACCGCATCGTCGCCGACGTGTGGGGTGGCCACACCGTCTACGACTCGCGGGGGGTGACGCCGCTCACGACGGCCTACGTCGCTGCTGTCGGACCGGCGTCCAACCTCGTCCTCGCCCTGGTGGCCTGGCTGGTCCAGCCCCTCGTCCAGTCCGACCTCGCCAGCGGGCTGCTCGGCGCGATGACCTATGCCAACCTCTTCGTCGGCCTCTTCAACCTCCTGCCGGGGCTCCCCCTCGACGGCGGGCAGATCGTCAGCTCGCTCGTCTGGCGGGTGACCGGCCGGAAGGGGACCGGTCTCAGTGCGGCGGGCTGGCTCGGCCGGGCGGTCGCCGTGGGCAGCGTCGTGTGGTTCCTCGGACTGCCCCTCGCCCGAGGCGAGCAGCCCAGCAGCATCTCCTTCATCTGGGCCGGGATGATCGCCTTCTTCCTGTGGCGCGGCGCGTCGGCGGGGATCCGGTCCGGCCAGATCCACGACGCGACGGCCGGTCCGGCGGGTGCCGTGCTCGAGCCGGTCACCCTCGTCGCCGCGTCCGCGACCCTCGCCGACCTCGACGAGCTCCTCGCCCGGCACGGTGTCCTTCGCCTGGCCGCGGAGCCGGGGGTGACGTCTGCTGCGCCAGGGGTGGCGGGTGCTGCGGTGGCTGCCGGGGGACCTGGGTGGGTGGCCGCGACCGACCCGACGGGCTGGCCGCTCGGGCTGCTCGACCCGGCGGCCGTCGCGAGCGTCCCGCCGTCCGGCCGGTCGAGCGCCCGGGTGTCCGGTGTCGTCCTGGCCCAGCCCGTCGACTGGGTCGTGGCCCTTCCGCGGGACGCGGTGCTGACCGAGCTCGTGCAGGCGATGAGCGAACGGGCCCTGTCGGTGGCGGTCGTCGTCGACGAGCAGGACCGGCGCGTCCTCGGTGTGGCCACGGCCTCGCAGATCAACGCCGTCGTCGGCGCCGAGCTGGCTCGCCGCAGCCGCCGCTGAGTCGAGGCCGACGCGAGGCTCGAGCGAGCTCACCTGACGCAGAAGTGGGCCTGGTGGCAGCGGACGGGCGCCGGGCAGGCCCGGACTCGACCACCCACGGATGACATCTGCGGACGACTCCGTCCACATCCCCTCGGACTGCGGACAGCGACCCACAGCCTCCGCGTCTCGCCCACGCACGGCCGTGCCCGGCCCGTCAGAGTTACCCCGGGGCTCGCGACCGCGGGGCCCGGAGGGAGGCACGACATGGTGGCCACGGCGTCGACGAGGCCCAGAACATCCCAGGACGACCCCGGAGGCGACGCGACCCGCAACGAGGTCGTCCTCGCGGGCCGGCTCGCGGCGGACGCCGAGGAGCGGGAGCTGCCGAGCGGTGACCAGATCGTCACGCTCCGGGTCATCGTCCCCCGAAAGGGAGGTCATCGCCGGCGAGCCGCTCCGGAGGGGGGCGGCCCGCGGCCCGTCAGTGTCGACACCATCGACGTCGTCTGCTGGACGGCGGCGACCCGGCGGGCCGCCCTGCGCCTGCGTGCAGGTGACGTCATCGAGGTGGAGGGTGCGCTCCGGCGGCGGTTCTTCGGCGGGCCGACGGGCCGGCAGAGCCGCTACGAGGTCGAGGCCGCGGCCCTGCGACGGGCGGGCGGGCGCGGACGACGTGGCACCTAGACTCTGCTCCCATGACCGATGCCGTGACCGAGCCCCGCCCCGACCGACCGGCCGAGGACGGACGTACCGTGGAGACCCCCGAGACCCCGACGCCGGGGACCGAGCCGACGGTGCGCACCCGACGCGGGAGCTTCGAGGTGGGCGAACGGGTCCAGCTGTCCGACCCCAAGGGCCGGCTGCACACCATCACGCTCGAGCCGGGTCGCGAGTTCCACACGCACCGGGGCTTCCTGCGGCACGACGACCTCATCGGTGCGCCTGACGGGTCGGTCGTCAGCAACACCGCGGAGGTCGAGTACCTCGCGCTCCGCCCGCTGCTCAGCGACTACGTGATGTCGATGCCGAGGGGCGCTGCCGTGGTCTACCCCAAGGACTCGGGCCAGATCGTCCAGATGGCCGACATCTTTCCGGGGGCGACCGTCGTCGAGGCGGGGGTCGGCTCCGGGGCCCTGTCGATGTCGCTGCTGCGCGCCATCGGGCCCGAGGGTCGGCTGCTCTCCTTCGAGCGCCGGGAGGACTTCGCCGAGATCGCGAAGGCCAACGGCCGGGCGTTCTTCGGCGCCGACCACCCGGCCTGGACCGTGACGGTCGGCGACCTCGTCGAGAGCCTGCCCGGCGTCACGCCGCCGCAGTCAGTCGACCGGGTCGTGCTCGACATGCTCGCTCCGTGGGAGTGTCTCGATGCCGTCGGGGACGCGCTCACCCCCGGCGGGGTCCTGATCTGCTACGTCGCCACGACGACCCAGCTGAGCCGGGTGGCCGAGGGGATCCGCCTGCACGGCGGCTTCACCGAGCCCTCGGCCTGGGAGTCGCTGGTCCGCGGGTGGCACCTCGAGGGCCTCGCCGTGCGCCCGGAGCACCGGATGCACGGTCACACCGGCTTCCTCATCACGACCCGCCGGCTCGCGCCGGGCGTCGTCGCCCCGGAGCGGAAGCGGCGTCCCGCCAAGGGCGCCTACGGCGAGGCCGACCCCGCCACGAACGGCGCCACGACCAGCACGGACGACGGGATCGCAGGACCGTCCGACACCGGCCCCCGGACGACGTCCCCGACGATGCCCGGCTCGACGGCCTCGACGTCGATTCCCGCTGAGGCGTGGACTCCGGAGGCCCTCGGTGAGCGGGTCAAGAGCGACAAGACCATCCGGCGGCTGCGGCGCTCGATGAGTGGGACGTCCGACGCCAACTGAGGGGCGCGGGTTAGGGTCGAACGTCACGTGTTGCCACGGCACGACGCACGGACGAGGAGGCCGAGATGTCCGAAGAGATCCGCGAACCCCACGGTTCCCGCGCGGAGTCCCGCGAGCCCGAGGACGCGACGCGTGCACGCGATGGGGACCGCGAGCTCGACGCCCTGCGCGGCGAGGTCCGGTCGCTGCGCGACGCGGCCCGCACCTCGCCCCAGCGCACCCGTGAGCTCGAGGGCCGCCTGACCCAGCTCCAGTCCTCGCTCGGCACGCTCTCGACGCAGAACGAGCGCCTCGTGCGCACGCTCCAGGAGGCCCGCGAGCAGATCGTCAACCTCAAGAAGGAGGTCGACCGGCTCGCCCAGCCGCCGAGCACCTACGGCCTCGTGCTCGACGGCCCGCAGGACGGGTCCATCGACATCCTCACCGGTGGTCGCAAGATGCGGGTCGCCGTGAGCCCGTCCGTCGACCCGGCGCAGCTCGGCCGGGGCCGCGAGGTGATGCTCAACGAGGCGCTCAACGTCGTGTCCGCCCACGGGTTCGAGCGGGTGGGTGAGGTCGTCACCGTCAAGGACCGGCTCGGCGACGACCGGGTCGTCGTCGTCACCCACGGTGACGAGGAGCGGGTCTGCCGCATCGCCGAGTCGCTGTCCGGCCAGCGGATCCGGGTCGGGGACTCGCTCACCCTCGACTCCCGGTCCAACTTCGTCTACGAGCTGGTCCCCAAGCTCGAGGTCGAGGAGCTCGTCCTCGAGGAGGTGCCCGACGTCGCCTACGAGGACATCGGTGGCCTCCGGGGCCAGATCGAGGCGATCCGCGACGCCGTCGAGCTGCCGTTCCTGCACCCGGAGCTCTACCGAGAGCACGCGCTCAAGCCGCCGAAGGGCGTCCTGCTCTACGGTCCTCCCGGGTGCGGCAAGACCCTCATCGCCAAGGCGGTCGCCGCCTCGCTCGCCCGTCAGGTCGCGGCCCGCAGCGGGACGGAGACGCAACGGAGCTACTTCCTCAACATCAAGGGCCCCGAGCTGCTCAACAAGTACGTCGGCGAGACCGAGCGGCACATCCGGCTGATCTTCCAGCGCGCCCGCGAGAAGGCGTCGGACGGCACCCCCGTCGTCGTCTTCTTCGACGAGATGGACTCGCTGTTCCGCACCCGCGGTTCGGGGGTCTCCAGCGACGTCGAGACCACGATCGTCCCCCAGCTCCTCGCCGAGATCGACGGGGTGGAGCGGCTCGAGAACGTCATCGTCATCGGGGCGTCCAACCGCGAGGACATGATCGACCCGGCCATCCTGCGCCCGGGGCGCCTCGACGCGAAGATCAAGATCGAGCGTCCGGACGCGGAGAGCGCCCGCGACATCTTCACCAAGTACCTCACCGAGTCCCTGCCGCTCCACGAGCACGATCTCGCCGAGCACGACGGCGACCGCGACGAGACGGTCGCCGACATGATCACCGCCGCCGTCGAGCGGATGTACGTCGAGTCGGAGGAGAACCGTTTCCTCGAGGTCACCTACCAGGGTGGCGACAAGGAGATCCTCTACTTCAAGGACTTCAACTCCGGCGCGATGATCCAGAACATCGTCGACCGGGCCAAGAAGCTCGCCATCAAGGACTTCCTCACGACGGGCCAGAAGGGCATCCGCGTCGAGCACCTCCTCGCGAGCTGTGTTGACGAGTTCAAGGAGAACGAGGACCTGCCCAACACGACCAACCCCGACGACTGGGCCCGGATCTCGGGCAAGAAGGGCGAGCGGATCGTCTACATCCGTACGCTCATCAAGGGCAAGGACGGCACCGAGCCGGGCCGTTCGATCGCGACCGCCAACACCGGTCAGTACCTCTGAGGCCGACCCCCCGGATGACCCACCTCCATTGACCCCCGCCGGGCGACCCCGACAGCCAGGATGAGCGACCACGGGCCGTCGTCCCGTCGGGTGTGCCGTTCAGCCCGTCACGCGTGGGCCGCGCGAGCCGCGCGGCGAGCGGCATACCCGCCGAGGCCTCGCCAGCCGAGCAGGAACGCCGCGAGCACGAGCGAGGCGACGACGACGAAGGACAGCGCGGTCCCCTGACCGGTCGCGCGGCGCAGCACCATGCCGATGACGACCGTGGCGAACCACACGGTGACGCCGGGTCCCACGCTGATCGGCCACCCGCGGCGCAGGGTGCGTACGACGACCCAGCCGACGGCCGTCCCGACGAGGAAGGGCCACGCCGTCAGCAGCGCCCCGACGAGCGGGTTGGACTCCTCATGGCTCGCCCTGCCGATCGCGGCGAACACGACGACGAGGACGACGTCGAGGAGCAGCGCGACGGCCGGCCGACGCAGTGCCGTCACGAGAGCGGGTCGAAGGGGAGCCGGGCCTGCGGTGGCGCGTGGGTGGGGTCGACCCCCTCGAAGAGGGAGGACACGGACCGGCCGTGGTGGATCCTGCTGATCGCCTCAGCGAAGAGCTCGGAGACCGACCGCACCGTGAGCTCGGGCCAGTGCCCCGGCGGCGGCACGGTGTCGGTCGTGACGACCTCGGTGATGAAGGGGTGGCCGCGCAGCCGCTCGACCGCCTTGCCCGAGAAGAGGCCGTGCGTGCACACGACCGCCGCCTGGGTCGCGCCTGCGTCCTTGAGCCGGTCGATCAGCTCGAGCATCGACCCGCCGGTCGCGATCTCGTCGTCGAGGACGATGGCGCGCTTTCCGGAGACGTCGCCCACGATCGCGTCGATGACGACGCGGTCGTCGGAGAGCCGCTGCTTGGATCCGGCCGCCACGGGCAGCCCCAGCAGCCGCGCGAACTGGGTCGCGACCTTGGCGTTGCCGAGGTCGGGGCTGACGACGATCGAGTCGGTGAGGTCGGTGGCTCGGAAGTGCTCGGCCAGGACCCCGATCGCCGTGAGGTGGTCGACGGGGGTCGAGAAGAAGCCGTGGACCTGGGGCGCGTGCAGGGCCATCGTCAGGACGCGGTGGGCGCCTGCCGTCGAGATCATGTCGGCGACGAGCCGGCCCCCGAGCGAGATCCGCGAGGCGTCCTTCTTGTCCGACCGGGCGTAGGCGTAGTGCGGCATGACGGCCGTGATCTGGGCCGCCGAGGCGCCGCGGGCCGCGTCGATCATGAGGAGCAGCTCCATCAGGTGCTCCTGCGTGGGCGGCACGAGGGGCTGGACGATGTAGACGTCACGCTGTCGGCAGTTGGCGAGCAGCTGCGCCTGGAGGCAGTCGTTGCTGAAGCGCTTGATGTCCACGGGGGAGCGGGTCACCCCGAGGTAGTCGCAGATCCGGTCGGCGAGACCCGGGTGGGCCGAGCCGCTGAAGACGACGAGGTCGTTCATGTCGGGATGCCCCTTCCACGGTCCGCCTGCCATTCGCACCCTAGCTGCCGGACGGGCGGGTGTGCGCGATGACCCAGGCCGAGAGCTCCCGACGGGCCGCCCGGCCCACCGTGGTGGCACCGGGGAAGCTCATGAAGCCGTGTGGCGCGCCGGGGTAGTTGGTCCGCTGGACGACTCCGCCCGCCTCGTGCAGGGCCAGGGCGTACTCGGCACCCTCGTCGCGCAGGGGGTCGAGGTCCGCCGTCTGGACGAGGGCCGGGGGGAGCCCCGAGAGGTCGGGGGCGTGCAGCGGCGACACGAGGGGGTCGGTGGGCGCGAGCGACCCGGGGCCGGACCCGAGGTAGTGGGCGAGGAAGGTCGCGATGTCCGCCTTCGTCAGCACCGGTGCATCGGCGTGCAGCGTGATCGAGGGGGAGCTCATCGTCGCGTCGACGCCCGGGTAGAGGAGGCACTGGTAGCCGATGTCGGCGCCACCCTCGTCGCGGACGACCTGGCTCACGACGGCCGCGAGGTTGCCGCCGGCCGAGTCACCGGCCACCCCGAGACCGGCTGGGTCGACGCCGAGGCGCCAGGCCTGCTCGGTCACCCACCGCGTCGCGTCGACGCAGTCGAGGGCAGCCGCGGGCGCCCGGTGCTCGGGCGCGAGGCGGTAGTCCACGCTGACGACGACGATGCTCGCGTCGTGGGCGATGCGCGCGCAGAGCGGGTCGTAGCCGCGGGGGCTGCCGAGCACCCAGCCGCCGCCGTGGAAGAACAGCAGCACGGGGCGGGGCCGCAGGGCGGGGCGCTTGGGCCGGTAGACGCGCAACGGCACGTCGTGACCGTCCCGAGCGGCGAACGAGCTCGTCTCCACGGCGACGTCGCGAGGCATCGGGCCGGTCACCCACGTGAACGGTGCGTGGGTCGGGGCGGCCCAGGCGCGGCTGGTCCGGATCTGCTCGGGGCTCATGTCGGTGATGGAGGGCCCGGACCGGTCGAGTCCCTCGACGAGCAGTCGGGTCCGAAGGGGCATGTCCCACGAGGGGGAGGAGGGCCGCGTCACGCCGCCAGTGTGCCAGTCGCCCGGGTGGACGCGCGCGGCGGGACTCGGGACGCCATGGTTATCGTCGAGCCATGACGGTGCGACGGGTCATGGGCCTGGAGACGGAGTTCGGCATCTCGGTCCCCGGTGACCCGATGGCCAACCCGATGCTCCTGTCGGGGCAGGTGATCAGCGTCTATGCCGCTGCGCACGGCATCCGCTCCAACCAGTCGAGCTGGGACTACGCCTTCGAGGACCCGCTCCGGGACGCGCGCGGCTGGCAGCTCGACCGCCAGAGCGCGGATCCCAGCCAGCTGACCGACCTCGAGGACCCCACCCTCGCCAACGTCGTGCTGCCCAACGGCGCGCGCTACTACGTCGACCACGCACACCCGGAGTACAGCTCGCCCGAGGTGACCCTGCCGCGCGACGCCGTCGTCTGGGACCGCGCCGGTGACGGCATCGCGCTCGAGTCGGTGCGGCTGCTCGCGGACCGACCCGGTCAGGTGCCGGTCAACCTCTACAAGAACAACGCCGACGGCAAGGGCCAGTCCTACGGCACCCACGAGAACTACCTGATGCCGCGCCGGACGGTCTTCTCCGACATCGTCCGCCACCTCGTCCCCTTCTTCGTCACCCGGCAGGTGGTCTGCGGCGCGGGCCGCGTCGGCCTCGGCGTCGACTCGCGCGGAGTCGGCTACCAGATCTCGCAGCGGTCCGACTTCTTCGAGACCGAGGTCGGGCTCGAGACGACCCTGAAGCGCCCGATCATCAACACCCGCGACGAGCCGCACGCGGTCGCCGACCGCTACCGCCGGTTGCACGTCATCATCGGCGACGCGACCCATCTCGACGTCGCCACGTTGCTCAAGGTGGGTACGACCTCGCTCGTGCTGGGCATGATCGAGGACGGCTTCCTCCGGGAGGACTGGTCGGTCCGACGCCCCGTCGCGTCGCTCCAGGCCGTCTCGCACGACCCGACCCTCGGCGAGCGCCTCGAGCTGGCCGACGGCCGTCGCCTCACGGCGCTGGAGATCCAGTGGCTCTACCTCGAGGCAGCGCGCCGCTGGCTCGACGTCCGGGACGACGACCCGGAGCCGGCCGCGACCGCTGAGGTGATGACCCTCTGGGAGGACGTCCTGACGCGTCTCGGACGCGACGTCATGGAGTGCGCCGGGATGCTCGACTGGGTGACCAAGCTGCAGCTGCTCGAGGGCTTCCGGTCCCGCGACGGCCTTGCCTGGGACGACCACCGGCTCGCGGCAATCGACATCCAGTGGGCCGACGTGCGACCCGAGAAGGGCCTCGTCCACCGCCTCCGGGACCGCGGGCGCCTCACCGACCTCGTGGGGGCCGACGAGGTCCGCGCCGCGCAGGCGACTCCTCCCGAGCAGACCCGCGCCTGGTTCCGGGGGACCTGCGTCAGCCGGTTCCCGGAGAACGTCTTCTCGGCGAGCTGGGACTCCGTCGTCTTCGACGTCCCCGGTCGACCCAGCCTGCAACGCGTCCCGATCCTCGAGCCCGAGCGCGGCACCCGTGCCCAGGTCGGCGACCTGCTCGAGCAGAGCGACGACGTCGAGACCCTCCTGCAGGGCCTCGCCACCACTGACTGAGGGCCGGGATAGGGTGGCGTCCAGCCCATCGGATGCCTTGGAGGTAGCCATGCCCGGTCAGGAACACGCGAAGCCGCAGCGCCGCGACGAGGAGCCGCCGGAGGCGCCTGACGCGCCGCCCGCCGCGCCGTCAGGGGCCGCCGTCAAGGAGGGCCTGAGCGACGACATCGACAGCGTGCTCGACGAGATCGACGGGGTGCTCGAGTCGAACTCCGAGGAGTTCGTGCGGGGGTTCGTGCAGAAGGGCGGACAGTGACGAGTCCGTCCCAGGGCCGCGCTCGTCGCCTCGACGACTCCTACCTCTACGCGGGGTCGTCGAGCTTCACCGATTTCGTGTCGGGGTTCCGCCCGGAGCTGTTGCCGAGCGGCAGACCGCTGCCCGCGGGCGCGAGCATCGAGGCGCCGCACGGCACGACGATCGTCTCCCTCCTCTTCGACGGCGGTGTCGTCATGGCGGGGGACCGCCGGGCGACGATGGGCAACGTCATCGCGAACCGGGACATGGAGAAGGTCTTCGCCGCCGACGGCTACAGCGTCATCGGGATCGCCGGCACGGCCGGGATCGCGATCGAGCTGGTGCGCCTCTACCAGGTCGAGCTCGAGCACTACGAGAAGATCGAGGGCGCGATCATGTCCCTCGAGGGCAAGGCCAACCGGCTCGCCTCGATGATCCGCGGCAACCTCGCGCTCGCGATGCAGGGTCTCACCGTCGTGCCCACGTATGCCGGCTACGACCTCGACGCAGACACGGGACGCATCTACTCCTACGACGTCACGGGAGGGTGCTACCTCGAGGGCGGGCACCACTCCACCGGCTCCGGATCGGTCTTCGCCCGGGGGTCGCTGAAGAAGCTGTGGCGGCCCGGCCTGGCCGAGCAGCAGGCGGTGTCCGTCGGGCTCGAGGCGCTCTACGACGCCGCCGACGACGACTCGGCCACCGGCGGACCCGACCTCGGCCGCCAGATCTGGCCCACCGTCGCCGTCATCGACCGCGCCGGAGCACGGTTCGTCGCCGAGTCGACCCTGCAGACGCAGGTCGAGTCGATCGTCGCCGCGCGAAGAGGCAACCCGGGAGGTGCCCGATGAGCATGCCGTTCTACGTCCCGCCCGAGCAGGTCATGAAGGACCGGGCGGACTTCGCCCGCAAGGGAATCGCTCGCGGTCGGTCCGTCATCGTCCTCGCCTACGACCAGGGGATCGCGTTCGTCGCCGAGAACCCGTCGAGGGCCCTGCACAAGGTCTCGGAGATCTACGACCGGATCGGTTTCGCCGCCGTTGGCCGGTACAACGAGTTCGAGAGCCTTCGAGTGGCGGGGATCCGTTATGCCGACCTGCGGGGCTACTCCTACGACCGGACCGACGTCACGGCTCGAGCCCTCGCCAACACCTACGCCCAGACCCTCGGGGCGGTCTTCACCCAGGAGAGCAAGCCCTTCGAGATCGAGATCGTCGTCGCCGAGGTCGGCCACAGCGCGGCCGGTGACCAGATCTTCCGGCTGACCTACGACGGCTCGGTGGCCGACGAGCAGGGCTTCGTGGTGATGGGCGGCGCCAGCGACCAGGCGGCGGAGCGGCTGGCCGCGGCCTGGCGACCCGGCCTCTCCCTGGGCGAGGCGCTGCGGATGGCCGTCGATGTCCTCGCCGCCGCGACCGACACCGGCGAGCCGCGGGTGGTCGGCGCCGCGCAGCTCGAGGTGGCCGTGCTCGACCGTGACCGGCCACGCCGGACGTTCCGCCGGGTGGTAGGGCCGCTCCTCGAGCGACTGCTCGCGGCGGACGATCCCACGACGGACGCTCCGCAGGGAGACGAGTCCCACCCCGGTCACCCCGAGGTGCTGAGCGGCGAGACCGAGCCGGGACCTCCGCCCGCCTGAGCGGAGCGACGGAGACCGGCGTTATCGGTCGGCTGCCGCTGAGCCCGATGGCTCACGCCCGTTGGTCTCGACGCCGCCCCCGGCTGCCTCATCGGCGTCCGACACAGCCGGGATGCGCTCCGTGGCGTCGTCGTCGCGTGCCTCGTCATCCGGCTCCGGCTCGGCCTCGGCTCCCTCGGGCTCGTCCGCGGGGCTCTCGGGCCGCGAGCCGTCCGGCTCGGGTGCCTCGGGGCGCTCGGGCCGGGTGGTCCCGAGGGGCCCGACGGCGGCCAGCGGGTCGATGACGGCGCCGCCACCGAGCGTCGCGAGCATCTGGCGCACGTTGCCGAGCTGGGCGGTGATGCTGTCGCGCTGGGCCGTGGCGGCTGCGAGCTCCCGGTCCGACTCCTCGCGCACGCGCGAGGCGTGGTCACGGGCCTCGCTCAGCACCTGGTCGGCCTGCGCCTCGGCCCGCTCGAGCACGGCGCGGGCCTTGGCCCGCACCTCGTCGGCGTCGTGCTGGGACCGCTCGGTGAGCTGCTTCGCGTGGGCCTCCGCCTCGGCGAGCGACGCTTGCTGCACCTGCCGCCGCGACTCGAACTCGGCGTCAGCCTGGTCACGCCGCGCGGCAAGGGTCGTCTCGAGCTCGGCAGCAGCCGCCGAGGCCTTGGCCCGGTGGGCCTCGTAGTCCGCCGAGGCCTCCGCGCCCTGGGCTGCCATGACCGACTGTGCCTCGGCGACGATGGCCTGCGCCTCGCGGTGGGCCTGCGTGACGATGCCGCGCGCCTCCTCGTCGGCCCGGGCCCGGGCCTGCTGCACGTGCGCGGTCGTCGCCTCCCTGAGCTCGGCCGCAGCCCGGGTCGCCCGCTCCCGCAGGGCCGTGACCTCCTCGGTGGCGAGGGCGCGTAGGTCGGTGGCCTCCGCGTCGGCGAGGGTGAGGATCTGGCCCACGCGCTCGCCGACGTCGGCGAAGGTCTGTCTCGGCGCGGGCGTGCTCTGCTGCTTCAGGTCCGCCATGACGCGGGACTGCTGCCCGAGCTGTCCGCGCAGGTCGG
>JBBRGO010000055.1:0-14835 GCA_038224055.1 Actinomycetales bacterium | reverse complement strand
GTGAGCTACCCATCCGACGAGGTCCGGTTCGACATCATCAGCCCAACGGGTCAGTACGTGACCGGGTTGTGGGTCTCAGCACCCACCGACTACCTCGACACGTTCACCCTGCCGGTCACCGGGACCTACACCATCCGCGTGAATCCACAGGGACCGGCCACCGGCGCCCTGACCGCCACCTTGACGCCGGCCCCTGCGATCCGCATCGTACCTGGGGCGCCGACTCGGTCCGGTCGACCATCGCACGGCCAAGTGCCTCCGAACGCCTTGGACGTGTCGTCCAATACGGGACGGCACCGGGTATCCTCCGCTCGGTCCCAGCCTCACAATGCGGGCAGTTGGTTGCCGGCCGTGGCTCTGGGGTCGCGACCACGCGTTCAGGGCGCCCGTGACCCACACACACTCACACTGACCGATGCAGCCCTCCTTGCCAATGACAGCCCCGGTCCACCCGGGGAGCACAACCAGCACCTCACCATCACCGGCGTATTCTCCGGCGCAGATACGCACGGGAGTCTGGTCCGCACCGGTGACTTGACCAGATTCGTTCCGGAGACTGGCTACGTTGGGCAGGCTGCGTTCACGTACGAGGTCTGTGATGACGGGCGGACGGGATCGAGGTCTGCTCTCGGTTGCGCGCGAGCGACAGTATGGATCACCGTCGTCCCAGACACTCCGCCCATCGCCCGAGCGGACCACCTTGACGCACTCGAGGATCGCGCAACGACGGTCCCGTTGGCTGGCTCGGACGCAGACGGTGATCCGCTGACTTTCCTCCTCGTTCGACCGCCTGCGCACGGCACGCTGAACGGTCCGGTCGCGCTGATGACCTATACACCAGATGCGGACTATGCCGGCGCAGACAGCTTGGAGTTCGCGGCGGACGACGGCAGCGTCAACTCCGGCCCAGCGACCGTCACCATCACCGTCGCGGAGGTCAATGACCTTCCGCGCCCTTCCTCAGATGTTCTGGCCACCGGCCCCGAGACACCGCTCACGATCAACCGGCAGAACCTCGCCCTCAACGACGTCCCAGGGCCGCCCGATGAGGCGGACCAGAAACTCACCGTGACGGCGGTGAAGTCCGGTGTGGACACCCACGGCACGTTGGGTCAAGGACCGAACGGATTCATCACCTTCACACCCGAACCCGGATTCTCGGGCACCGCCGCATTCACTTACACCGTCTGCGATGACGGCACCAGCTCGTCGCGGCCAGCACCAGCGTGTGCAACCGGCCACGTGACCGTGTACGTCACGAGCGGCGCACCCCCAACGGCCCTCACCACGGTGGTGAGTACACCTCGAAAGACACCCGTGCACGTCCACCTCGGTGCTATCGACCCTGGCGGCGCCAAGCTGACCTTCGCGATCATCTCGTCGCCCGCACACGGCTACCTCACCGGCGCGGCCCCAGACCTGGTGTACAACCCCACCACGGACTACGTCGGCGATGACGCTTTCACCTTCGCCGCGACCAACCCAACCGGCATGATCGGTAGGGGGTCGATCACGATCCACGTCAAGAACACCCCTCCCCCGAGCCTCCGCGACGACGAGGCCCGCGTGGCGCCGGGCGCGACGGCGACCATTGATGTCCTGTCAAACGACGCTGCCGCGGTCGGCACCCTCGATCCCGCAACGCTACAGATAGCCACCGCGCCTTCGAAGGGGCGCGCCATCAGTAGTGGGGGCGTCATCCTCTTCACCGCCGGTCCGGCTCCCGGATCCGACTCTCTCACCTACAACGTGTGTGACCGCGCCGGAGTATGCGGTCAGGCTGTGGTCACCCTCGTCCTCAAGGGTCCTAATCATCCCCCCAGGGGTGCTGCTGACGCCTACGCAGCCGAAACCGGGGCCCCTCTTGTCATTGCCGCCCCAGGCGTCCTCGAAAACGACGCCGACCCCGATGTAGGGGATCGTCCGCATGTCCGGTTGCTTGTTGGTGTTCGGGCCGGCACGCTCCTCCTGCAGTCGACAGGCGCGTTCACGTACACAGCATCAGCCGGCTTCACCGGGTCCGACTCCTTCAGCTACTACATGCTCGACGAGTCCGGCAGCTCCTCGGCCCCAGTCGTCGTCAGCATCTCAGTCACTGCTCACGGCCTCCTTTCCGAGGATGACACATTGACAACACAACGTGACATCCCCATCGGTGTCCCGGCGCCTGGACTCTTGGAAAACGACCATTCCGTCGTCTCAGGCTCGTTGTCCGCGAGAGTCTCCCAGTCTCCGTTCCATGGCGACCTCGAACTCCGGCTCAACGGCTCCTTCGACTACCAACCCGATCCAGGATTCATCGGAATCGATCAGTTTGCTTACGTCATGACCGACTCGATGGGCACCAACGCCCCACCGGCGTACGTCACTATCACGGTCGCCCCCCCATCCTCGGCACCCGGCACAGCACGCATCCTTACCCCTGCCGACGGCAGCCGCATCGGCGCGACCGCGCCGGTCACGAGCGAAGTCGACCTCCCAGCCGGTGATTCAGTTGCCAAGTGGAGCCTGACTGTTCGACCGGATCACGGCGACCCCGTTCTGCTCAACTCCGGCTGGGGGACTCCACCTTCTCGCCTGGGCGTCTTCGACGCCACCGTTCACCGAAACGGCTTGTACAGGCTCCACCTCGTTGTCCGTTCCAGCCGTGGCGCCGACGCTTCAGCGGACTCAACGGTGGTCGTCCTCGGTTCGGCCAAGCTCGGGCACTACGCAACAACGATCACCGACATGACGGCTCAACTCGCTGGCCTGCCCGTCACGGTGGAGCGAACCTACGACACCACCGATGGGCGCAAGAACGACTTCGGGATCGGTTGGCAGCTGTCACTCAATGGCTACTCCATCACTCCCAATGGCCGCCTAGGCGTTGGTGGCTGGTTCACCGAGGCTCACGGATTCCCCTTCACGCAGCTTGAATTCCGCACAAGTCGCCCACATACAGTGACCGTCGTCAGCCCGACGGGAATGACCGAAGTCTTCGACCTGCAGCCGCTGTCCACGTCACCCCTCCTCTCGCTGACCACGCCGGCATTCAAGCGACGCGTGGGCACCGGCACGACATCCATTCTGGAGGACGCCGACCCGCCTACTCTCTCCGCTACCGCCGGTACGTTACGCGGTTTCCTCACCGGAGAGGAGTACAACCCGCGCCTTTTCAGGCTCACCCTTCGCACCGGAACGGTGTTGTTGATCGATCGCTTTGACGGTGTGCGGTCCGTCACCGACCGCAGCGGAAACAGCATCCAGATAGATTCAGATGGTATCCATGCTTCCAATGGTGGCGTCATCGAATTCGAGCGGGACAGCCTCGATCGAATCACGAAGATCGCCCGAGCAGACGGTCACTCCGTTTCGTACCGCTATGGCGAAACCAACGAACTCGTCCGAGTGGTCGCGCTCAACGGTGAGCTTGAGGAATATCATTACGACCAACATCGGCTCACTTCCATCAGCGGTCCCAACGGTGAAAGACTGCGCACCATTGTTTACGATGACGCCGGTCGGGTTGCCCGCTTAACCGACGGCACGGGACGGACCACCCGCGTGAGGGTCGACGTTCCGGGTCGGCAACAGGCCGCCACGTCCCCGTCCGGACGGCTCGTTGTGCTTTCCACCTACGACAACCTCGGACGCACCGTCCTGACCCAACAGGTGTTCGGGGGACACGCCACAGCGGTTCTCACCGGCTACGACAACGAGGACCGCGTTATCGAGGTGACCGGCCCCGGGGCACGTCATCTTCGATACGGTTACGACGTCACGGGGAACCCGGTAAGTGCCACGTTAAGCAGCGGAAAGGTCATCCGCAGGTCCTTCAACGCATTTGGGCAACAAACATCGGAGACTGCACCCGGCGGGATCATCCGCCAGTCCGCCACGTACGACAGTGGAGGGAATCTAGCCACATATTCGGATGCAGGTGGCAAGACGGTCCACACCTACGATGCCCGAGGATTCCCGCTGACTGAGTCAACCTCATTAGGCACGACCACCTTCGTATACGACTCGGACGGCCGCATGACGAAGACGACCGACCCCCTGGGCAGGGCCACCCAGTACACCTATGATGCCGCTGGAAATGTGGTGGAGGAAAGGGAGCCGAGCGGCGCGGTCACGGCAACGACCTACTCTGGGTCCGGCCAGCCCCTCCGTGTCCAAACCCCGGGCGGCGGAGTCTGGTCCTTCACATACGACGACGAAGACCGGGTCACCAGTCGCACAGATCCATCGGGTCGCGTCTCCCAATACCACTATGACGTGGCGGGGCGAATCATGAGCATGAAGGACCGCAACGATGTGGTGACTACATATGAGTATGATGTCGACGGAAGCCTATCCGGTCAATCATTCTCAGATGGCACGCCCGTCCAGACGATCGTCAACGACGCCCTAGGGCGCACAGTCGAGCTCAAGGACGGGCCGACCACCGTGTCGCGGACCTTTGACGACCTGAACCAGATGCACACCGAGCGTGTGACCGGCGCTGGACTTCCCGGTTCCGTCCTGACCTACGGGTATGACTCCGACGGACTACTCGCCGCGGTCACAGGCGCTGCCGGAGCCATTCAGTTCGCGCGTGATGACGCTGGCCGCGTCTCCTCCGTACATACCGCGGGAGGCAAGACCGTCGGCATCGGGTATGACGCCGATCGCCTGTCTCAGCTAGCCCGCCCGAACGGAGTCGCCGACAGACTCGTGTGGAACGATAACGGCAACCTCGTCTCGCGCCGGGCCACCGGACCACAGGGGGCAGCCGTCGCTACGGCTGAATACGGCATCGACTCTGCCGGTCGACGCACTGCAATGACTGACACATATGGGCTTCACGTCTACGGTTACGACGCAGACGATCACCTCACGTCGGCGACAGCGCCTCCCGTTGCTGGCCTGCGCAATGACAAATTCACCTACGACGATGACGACAACCGGACCTCGTGGACGGACTCGCCTCGTGGCGTCGTCTACGATGCCTCGTCTCAGCTCCAAGCTGACGCCAATGCCGCATACGCCTACGACGGAGAAGGACGTCTCCTCAGTAGCACCAATCGCTCCACGGGACTCGTCACGAGATACAGGTGGGACTCCTCAGGTCGCTTGAGCGAGGTGAACGGACCCGGTCTCGAGCATTCTGTTTACACCTACGACGCCGTTGGACGACGGGTCGCCACGCGCATCAACGGCGTCGTCACCCGGTACGTCTACTCGGGATGGAACGTCTACGCGACCTACGACTCCACCAACGCCGTGACTGCGGTGTACAGCGCTGGCGACTTTCCCGACTCGATCTACGAAATTCGAAAAGGGAGCCATTCCTACTATCCGACTTATGACGGTCTTGGCAGCATCACGGCGCTGACCAACGAGAACGGCAAGGTCGAGGGCCGCATCACCTACGATCCTTATGGCCTCCCGCACGTGCACGGCACTGCCGACTTCACATATACCTTCACCGGGCAACAGTGGGATGCATCGACCGGCCTGTACTACATGCGGGCCAGATACTACGATCCGAAAACGGGTCGATTCCTCAGTCAGGACCCTGTCTTCTCGGCCAGTCCTTACTCCTACGTTCACGGTGAACCGACAAACCTCGTAGACATTACGGGTGCTACCGCTGCGAGCGAGGACACCGTCCTGTACGCGGCCAAGCAAGGGAACAAGTGTTACCTAGGGATTACCAAGAACTTCTTGGCCAGGCAGGCGGCTCACGGACTTCGTTTTCCGTTCGGGCTGACCCCCCTCGCGACGTTCGGCACCCGCGAGGCCGCCTTGGCAGTCGAGGCCTATCTGATCAACCAGTTCGGTGGACCCGGTGGTCCCTACTTGACCAATCTCGTGTACAGCTTCAATCTCGCGAGGGCGACAGGACTCGTCCAAGGGGGTATCGCCATCGAAGCGTGGATATTCGATTTCCTGGCCACGGCCTGCCTGCCGTAGGGGAGGCCCATCACACATGACCCGAATTCGTAGAGGAGGCCCCTTCTGGGGCCTCAGCCGGCGTCGATCGCGGCAGCCAGCGCCTCGCGGGAGTGGACGCCGAGCTTGAGGTAGACGTGTCGCAGGTGGTACTCCACGGTCTTCGGGCTGAGGAAGAGCCCCACCGCCGCCTCGCGGGTGGTCTGCCCCCGGGCCAGGAGCACCGCAATCTGACGCTCCTGCGGGGTGAGCCCACCCAACACGCCCGACCCACGTCGCAGCACCGTCTGGCCCGTCGCTTCGAGCTCCGCTGCGGCCGTGTCGGCCCAGGGCTGAGCCCCCAGCCGTTCGAAGTCCTCCAGTGCAGCGTGCAGCACCGGCCGCGCGTCGACTCGGCGCCGTAACCGGCGCAGCCACGCACCGAAGGCCAGCCGGGTCCGTGCCGCCTCGAACAGGTCGGGGGTCCGGTCGTGCAGTGCGAGCGCGCGCTCGAACTCGCCCTCCGCCGCGGACGGCTGGGCGGTGAGCGCCGCAGCGCGGTGCGCCCGGGCCAGCGCCCAGGGCTGGCCCTTGGCCCTCGCCGCCGCCATGAAGTCGCGGGCCACCTGCCCTGCTCGCGCCTCGTCACCGAGCCGGCAGTGGCACTCCACCAGTTCGGCGCCCGGCCAGAGGTCGGGGTCCTGCACCCCGAGGTCGGTCAGGGCCGCCGCCAGCGACCCGTAGGCCTCGGCGGCCGTGGCGGTGTCGCCTGCCCCGGCCGCCAGGTCTCCGGCGGCGTGCAGGGTCCACAGCCGAGCCAGGTGTGCCGAGTTCCGTGCGGCGAGCTCCCTGGCCTCGGAGACGTGGGCACGCGACGACTCGGTTCGGCCCATCCGTGCTTCCAGGCACGCCAGCCCGGCCAGGGCGAGGGCCAGGTCGTTGAGCTGACCCGTCTCGCGTGCGATCTGGATCGCCTCGGTGTAGCCGACTTCGGCGTCGGCCCAGCCTGCCGTCCCCGAGTCGTCGCGGGCCACGAGGGTCAGCAGGAAGGGCAGCATGCCCACCGCCGCCCGGTGCCGGACGGTGCGCACGGCCGTCGCCATCGCCGCGCGCGCGGTCCCGGTCTCGCGCAGGAACAGGGGACCGACCAGCGGCCAGCGGAACCGCCACTGGTCCGGGTCCTCTGAGGCGTCCAGCTGCTGGCCCATGGCCATCCGGACGAGATCGGGGCCCCGGTCCCCGGGCTCACCGAGGATCAGGGCGACTCCGGCGGCCAGCGAACCCCACCGGGCCGCGGTGGCGGAGACTCCGGGGCCGATGAGCTCGTTGATCCGGTGAGCGGCCCGCAGCGCGGACTGGGTGTCGCACAGGTAGAAGCACGAGTCGATGGCGTCTGCCAACAGCAGGATCGCGGCATCCGGATCGTGCGGAGCCGCCTCGCCTGCGGCGACGAGCAGCATGTCCCGCGCCTGCTCCAACGATCCGCACCGACTCGCGATGGTGCCGAGCCGTCCCCGGGCCGCGGCCCGCTCGACCGGGGTGTCGGCCAGGTCCAGGGCCCTCTCCAGGTCGGTGACGGCCCGGATGCTCGCTCCCGCCAGCCAGGCCTGCTCGCCGGCTCGGACGAGGCTGCGACCGGTGCCTTCCCGCCCTGTCCGCAACCCCGCCGACCGTTCGAACTGCGCGGCCGCGACGGCATTCGCTCCCCGACGGGCCGATTCTGCGGCGGCGCTGTCGAGCAGGTCTGCCGCCATGTCGTCAGGGCCGAGAGCCGCCTCTGCCAGGTGCCAGGCGCGACGGTCGAGCTCCCGCACCGCGGCCCCGAGGAGCCGGTGGGCCGCACGGCGGGCCGCCGGCTGGGCTGCGCCGTAGACGGCAGCCCGCACGAGCGGGTGGCGGAACTCGATCGCCTCCCCGGTCAGCCGCACCAGGCCTGCGCTCTCGGCCTCGGCGATGTCGGCGAGCCTCAGACCGGACGCGGCGCAGGCCACCTCGAGCGCCCGCAGGTCGTGGCCGTCCGTGGCGGCCAACAGCAGAACCCGGCGCGCAGGCCCCGACAAGGTACGGACCCGGCCGGAGAAGGCGGCCAGCAGCTCGCCGGTGAGCGGCATCGGGACGGAGGCCGGCGCGGTCGCCAACCGCGCCGCGTCGCCGACCAGCTCGAGGATCGCGAGCGGGTTGCCACCGGTCGCCTCGTGGAGGCGCGTCAGCTGGGCGACGTCCAGCGGTGCCTTCTCGTCATTGACCAACAGTGCCCCGGTGTCCTCGACGCTCAGCGGCCCGAGCCGTAGGACGGGCAGGACGAGCAGGGGTGAGTCCTCGCCGCTGCGGAGCGCGGCGAGGACCGCGACCCGGTCGGTCACGAGCCTCCGGGCGGCGAAGGCGATCCCTTGCGCCGACGACGTGTCGAGCAGGTGGGCGTCGTCGACGACGACGACGAGGGGCCGGTCCTCTGCCGCCCTGGACAGCAGCCCGAGCACGGCGGCGCCGACCGCGAACCGTTCCGGAGTCGGCCCCGAACGCAGGGACAACGCCACCGCGAGCGCCTCGGCCTGTGGCCCCGGGAGCTCATCGATCTGTCCGAGGAGTGGGGCGCAGAGCTGGTGCAGCCCACTGAAGGCGATCTCGCGCTCTTCTTCGACTCCGCGCGCCGAGATCGTCTGCGTGCCAGTCACGCCGGTGCGGGCGAGCTCGAGCAGCGAGGTCTTCCCGATTCCGGGATCCCCGGCGATGACGAGAGCGCCGCTGTCACCGAGTCGGGCACCGGCGAGGAGACGCGCGATCGTCCGACGCTCCCTGGCACGCCCGATGAACATCTCCCGAGTTTAGGTCGCCTCGACGGGGAGCGGCCTGTGCGGCAGGGCCGAAGGACTAGGTGGGGCACCTGATTCGGCGCTCCATCGGGTGGACCTACCGTGGCGATGACGACGACGTCCAACCCTCTGAAGGAGTCACCATGACCGCTGTGCAGCAGGCGCCCACACTCGATGTCGACAAGCTGATGGCTTTCGTCGCCAAGGCCGTCGACGAGGTCGGCGCCACCCTCAACACGGCCCTCGTCGTGCTGGGCGACAAGCTCGGGTACTACACGACCATGGCGGCCGGTCCGGTGACGCCCGCCCGGTTGGCCGAGGCCACCGGGACGGGCGAGCCCTACGCCCGCGAGTGGCTGGCCGCGCAGGCGGCTGGTGGCTACGTCGACTACGAGGCCACCACCGGCCGGTACACCCTGCCCCCGGAGCAGGCGGCCGCGTTGACCGACCCGACCAGCCCCGCCTACCTGCCCGGGTTCTTCCAGATAGCGCTCGGCACCGTGCACGACATCGACGGCGTGCTCGAGGCGGCCCGCAACCAGGGCGGCCTGGGCTGGCACGAGCACCACCCCGACGTGCACGACGGGTGCGAGCGCTTCTTCCGCACCATGTACAACGCCCACCTGGTGGGCGAGTGGCTGCCCGCCCTGCCCGGCGCGATCGACAAGCTCGAGCACGGGGCCACCGTCGCCGACGTGGGATGCGGGCACGGGGCGTCCACCGTGATCATGGCCCAGGCGTTCCCGCACAGCACCTTCACCGGCTTCGACTACCACGAGGCCTCGATCGAGACCGCCCGGCGACGGGCCGCCGAGGCCGGTGTGGGCGACCGCGTGCGCTTCGAGGTGGCGGCGGCGACCCAGTTCCCCGGCACGGGCTACGACCTGGTCACCACCTTCGATGCCCTGCACGACATGGGTGACCCGGTCGGCGCCGCACGCCACGTCCGCGACGCGATGGCCCCCGACGGCACCTGGATGGTCGTCGAACCGATGGCCGGCGACACCGTCAGCGACAACCTCAACCCGGTCGGGCGCGCCTACTACGGCTTCTCCACCCTGCTGTGCACGCCGTCATCGCTCGCGCAGGACGTCGGTCTGGCACTGGGCACCCAGGCGGGGCCGGCACGGATCCGGGACGTCGTGACGACGGCCGGCTTCACCCGCTGCGCCACCGTGGCGCAGACCCCGTTCAACCGGGTCCTCGAGATCCGAGCGTGAGTCCGCCCCCGCGGGAGGAGACTGGTCCGATGAGGTCCACGACCGCGGCCCTCGGGCCCGCCGGGACCGGCTCCGTCACCCGTGACGGCGTGCGGATCAGCTACGCCGTCCACGGCGAGAACGGCACGACCCTGCTGCTCATGCCGACGTGGGCGGTCGTCCACTCCCGCGTCTGGAAGGCTCAGATCGGTTACCTCGCAAGGCACTTCCGTGTCGTGACGTTCGACGGGAGGGGCAACGGCGGGTCCGACCGCCCCGCGGGCGGGACGGCATACCGCGACGAGGAGTATGCCGCGGACGCGCTGGCGGTCCTCGACGCGACCCACACCGAGAGAGCCGTGGTCGTCGGCCTCTCGTGGGGAACGACCTGGGGCATCCACCTCGCGGCAGCACACCCCACGCGGGTCCTCGCCGTCATCGGGGTGGCGTCCTCGGGCAACGTCGACGTCCACCGGGAGGGTCGCGACGTCGTCGACTGGGACGGTCCGGTCACCACGGCGGGAGGCTGGTCCACGTACAACCGGCAGTACTGGCTGGAGGGCGGCTACCAGGACTTCATCCACTTCTTCTTCGCCGAGATGTTCTCCGAGCCGCACTCCACCAAGCAGATCGAGGATGCGGTCGGCTGGGCCCGCGAGACTTCACCGCAGACCCTCGCCGACTCCAGCGCGGGCATGCACGGTTACGACGGGATCGTCACGACCTCGATCGAGTCGCTCTGCCCCCTGGTCCGTTGCCCGGTGCTGCTGGTGCACGGCACCGACGACCACATCTCGCCGCCGGCCGTGGCCGAGCGGCTGGCTGCCCTGACCCACGGGTCGCTCGTGCTGCTCGAGGGTGGCGGCCACGGTCCGGTGGCTCGCCACCCGGTCAAGATCAACCACCTCATCCGCGACTTCGTCGAGCGCGTGGATCCTCTGCCGGCGAGCCGGTCCACGTGGCAGCGGGCGAGCCGACGCCGTCGACGCGCTCTGTACCTCTCCTCCCCCATCGGCCTGGGCCACGCCCGCCGTGACCTCGCCGTCGCCGACGAGCTCCGAAGGCTCCATCCCGATCTGGAGATCTCCTGGCTCGCCCAACACCCCGTGACCTCGCTGCTGGAGGCCGCCGGTGAGCGGGTTCACCCCGCCTCCTCGTGGTTGGCCAACGAGAGCGCCCACATCGAGGGTGAGGCGGGGGAGCACGACCTGAATGCCTTCCAGGCGATTCGGCGGATGGACGAGATCCTCGTCAACAACTTTATGGTCTTCGACGACGTCGTCCGCGACGAGCAGTTCGACCTCGTCGTGGCCGACGAGGCGTGGGAGGTCGACCACCACCTCCACGAGAACCCCGAGCTGAAACGCTTCGCGTTCGCGTGGATGACGGACTTCGTCGGTTGGCTGCCCATGCCCGAGGGCGGTCCGGAGGAGGCCGCCCTCACCGCCGACTACAACGCCGAGATGATCGAGCAGCGCGAGCGCTACCACCGGGTCCGCGACCGCTCGATCTTCGTCGGGTCGCCCGAGGACGTGGTGGCGCGGTCCTTCGGTCCCGGGCTGCCGGACATCCGCGACTGGACCCGCGCCAACTTCGACTTCGCCGGCTACGTCACCGGTTTCGACCCCGCCGGCGTCGCCGACAGGGACCGTCTCCGCCGCGAGCTCGGGTACGCCCTCGACGAGCCCCTCTGCGTCGTCACCGTGGGAGGGTCGGGGGTGGGTGAGCCACTGCTGCGTCGGGTGCTCGACGCCGTGCCACTCGCCCGTCGTGCGGTGCCCGATCTGCGGTTCCTCGTCGTGGCCGGGCCGCGGATCGACCCGCGCGGGCTCCCACCACGTCCGGGGGTCACCGTCCGCGGGCTCGTCCCGGAGCTGCACCGCCACCTCGCGGCGGCCGACCTCGCGGTCGTCCAGGGCGGCCTGACCACGTGCATGGAGCTGACGGCGAGTCGCCGCCCGTTCGTCTACGTGCCGCTGCGCCACCACTTCGAACAGAACGTCCACGTACGCCACCGCCTCCAGCGCTACCGCGCCGGACGCTGCCTGCCCTACGAACAGGCCTGCGACCCCGACGCCCTGGCCGCGGTCATCGTTGCCGACCTCGGCCGCGAGGTCGACTACCTGCCCGTCGAGGCCGACGGCGCGGCCCGGGCCGCGGCCCTGCTCGCCGACCTCCTCTGAGACCGGCCCGACCCCCCAGCGGCAGTGGTCAGCGCGGACAGGCGGGGGGCAGCAGGTCCGGGTCGCCGTCGGGCCAGTCCGAGGGGCTGCCGAGGGGGGCCAGCGCCTCCACCTGCCGGGCGCACCACATCGAGACGGCGCGGTCGCCGGCGAGGACGTCGCGAGCGAAGTCGGCCCACGGGACCCACTCGGTCGAGGCGACCTCGGCCGGGTGCGGGGCGCTCGTGGGGGTTCCGCTGACCCGGCCGACGTAGACCGGGCACAGCTCGTTCTCGACGACGCCGTCCATCTCGGCGCGGTAGGCGAAGTCCGGCAGCACCAGCCGGATCTGGGCGCGTCCGACGGCGAGGCCGAGCTCGTCGCGCGCCCGCCGGATGGCCGCCTCCTCGAGCCGCTCCCCCGGCGCGGGGTGACCGCACGCCGTGTTGGTCCAGACCCCGGGGAAGGTCGCCTTCTCGAGGGAGCGGCGGGTCACCAGCAACCGGTCGTCCTCGTCGAAGAGGTACACCGAGAACGCGAGGTGCAGGGGCGTGTGTCCGTCGTGGACGGTCGCCTTGGGCGCCGTCCCGATGGCGCGGCCGTCGTCGGAGAGGAGTACGACGACCTCGACGACATCGTCCACGGCAGCTCCGGTCACGGGGCCAAGACTAGGTGCTGGGCTTCGCGGCGCCTGCCATGCTGGGTTGGCCACCCGTCCACGCCGAGGATGCCGAGCACGCCCAGCACGCCGACCACGGAGGAACCATGACGCAGCAGCCCGCCCCGAGCGAGATCCCCGCCGGCTGGTACCCCGACCCGGAGGGCAAGCCGGTGTCCCGCTACTGGGACGGCGACGGGTGGACGGACCAGACCGGCCCGATGCTGCCGGCCCCGCCGCCCGCCTCCGCCTTCGCCGCGGTGGCCGTGGACGCCTACGGGATGCCGGTCAGCGACAAGTCCCGCCTCGCCGCGACGCTGCTCTGCGCCTTCGTCGGCGTGCTCGGCGTCCACCGCTTCTACGTCGGCAAGGTGGGCACGGGCGTCCTGCAGCTCGTGACCTTCGGCGGCCTCGGCGTGTGGGTGCTCGTCGATCTCGTGCTCATCCTCGTCGGCACCTTCCGCGACAGCGAGAACCGCCTCGTCCTCAACTGGTAGCCCGGGCGGCCCGCCTCGATGGAGCACATCTGGTACGCCGCCTACGGCTCAAACCTGTCCCGCTCGCGGTTCGTCCACTACCTCTCGGGTGGTCGCCCGCCCGGTGCCACGCGCACGTATGCCGGAGCGCGCGATCCCAGCGCACCGCTCGGTGACCTGCCGCTGACCCTCGACGGTCAGGTCTACTTCGCGTGGGAGTCGCCGACGTGGGGTGGTGGCATCGCCTTCTACGACCTCGAGGCCGGGGGGACCGCCGCGGGTCGGGCCTACCTCGTCACCGTCGAGCAGTTCTCCGACGTCGCGAGCCAGGAGATGCGCCAGCCCGTCGGCCCGAGCCTGCCGCTCTCCGACCTCTTCCTCGAGAGCCGGACGGCGGTGCTCGGGCCGGGGCGCTACGAGACCCTCCACGTCGTCGGTGAGATCGACGCAGTGCCGGTCGTCACCTTCACCGCCTCGTGGGCGCACCGGGAGGTCGAGCTCAACGCCCCGGTCGCCGCCTACCTGCGGACCATCGCGACCGGCCTGGCCGAGTCGCACGGCTGGGGGCCCGACGAGGTGTGCGACTACCTCAGCGCACGGCCGGGCATCACCCCGGCGTGGAGCCGCGAGACCCTCGCCGCAGCCCTGGGAGCCCGCCCCTTCCCCGCGGGGCGGTGACGCGGTTCGATGGGGCCATGACCGCCCACGACCCCGCCCAGTCCTGCACCCGCGTCGCCGCCGACGCGCTCTCCCGCGCCGACCCGACGCCGGGGATGACCCGGCAGGTCGCGCTGCAGACGGAGACGATGTGGTCCGGCGCCGTCGACACCGAGGGTGGGGCCGTCTCGGGATGGCACCACCACGGCGACCACGACACGACGCTCTACATCGTCTCGGGCCGGATGCGGCTCGAGTCCGGCCCCGACGGCCGGGACGTCGTCGACGCCGGGCCGGGCGACTTCCTCCGCGTCCCGGCCGGGGCGGTGCACCGGGAGTCGAACCCCGGCGACGACCCTTCCCGAGCCGTCATCGTCCGCTGCGGGTCGGGCACTCCGACGGTCAACGTGGAGGGACCCGCGAGCGCGCCTGCGTGACGACGCGCGCTGATCGGCATACGGACTCGCCCGCGCGCCTATGGCCTCCCCGTCGGTAAGGGTGTAGGCAGGGGAGGTGGGCCCGGCCCACCGCGGATGTTCGCGACCCCACCCAGGAGGACCCATGGCCACGCTCGATGCCGCCCAGCTGCTCGCCGAGCTCGAACCGACGGTGGAGGCAAACCTCAACCGGCACCTCGAGGCCGCTCAGGAGTGGATGCCGCACGAGTACGTGCCGTGGAGCCAGGGTCGTGACTTCTTCGAGCTCGGCGGCGAGCCGTGGTCGGTCGAGCAGTCCCAGCTCAGCCCGATCGCCCGCACCGCGCTCGAGGTCAACCTGCTCACCGAGGACAACCTGCCGAGCTACCACCGCGAGGTGGAGCGCGCGTTCGGGCGCGACAGCGCGTGGGGCACGTGGGTCAACCGGTGGACCGCCGAGGAGGGTCGGCACGCGTTCTGCATCCGCGACTACCTGCTCGTCACGCGCGGCGTCGACCCCGACGAGCTCGAGCGGGCGCGGATGTCGACGATGGAG